>JANWIF010000073.1 GCA_025450035.1 Gemmatimonadaceae bacterium | reverse complement strand
TCCGCCTCCGGTCAACGTCGCCGTCTCCGACTGGAACGCCGCCGACGACGCGAACACCGGCCCGTCGAGGGTCTTGTAGTCGAGGTAGTTAGGCGCCGAGATGACGCCGAAGTTCTCGTCGCTGATGATCGGCAGCCCCTCGCCGACCATCACCAGCCGGGCGGGGTCGCGGAACGGCAGCGGCCGGAAGAGCACCGCGTCCACGACGGAGAAGATGGCCGTATTGGCGCCTATGCCCAACGTGAGGCATACGAAGGCCGCGATAGTGAGGGCGCGGTGGCGACGCAGCTGGCGCACCGCGACGCGGAGGTCGGCCCACGCGCCGCGTCCGATGTCGGACATCGATCGTCTCCTGGCAACTTGTCGGTCGATTCTCAGGCAGTCGGCGCGTACCCTCGCCAGATCGCCCACGCGCCTCGCGGCCTCGAGGCGCGCGTGCTCGACGTCCATCCCGAAGGCCACGTAGTCGTCCACCCGTGCCTGGACGTGAAAGGCAAGCTCATCCTCGAGCTCGGCGCGCGGATCGCTGCGCCAGAACCGGAGGTAGCGGTGCCAGAGGGGGTTGGAGTTAGGCATTGGGCGGCGCGGGGCGCTCGAGACGCGGAGCGGTCAGGCCAACGCCGGCCGTTCAGTGGTGGTCAGCACTTTGCCGACCGCCGCCGCGAACGCCGACCACGATCCGGCCTCCTGGCGCAACTGCTGCCGGCCGCGCGCGGTGATCCGATAGAACTTGGCCCGGCGGTTGTTCTCGGACAGCCCCCACCGCGCCTCCACGCAGCCGCGTTTCTCCAGGCGATGCAGGGCGGGATACAACGACCCCTCCTCGATGCGCAACGCGTCGTCGGTCACGTGTTGCAGCCATCGCGCGACGCCGTAGCCGTGTGCCGGTCCCCACGACAGCGCCTTGAGGATCAGGACGTCGAGTGTTCCCTGCAGGAGTTCCAATGTTTCGGGCGCGGGCATCGCGGCTCACCCATAGAATGACTCTGGGAAGAAAGCGCGCCGCCCAATAGAATGTCAAGGGGTCGCCACGCCATGCGCCGACGCCACTCGAGGGGCGGCCGCAGTTCCGTGGCGGCAAATTTCGATGTGGATGACGCGCCGGTGCGGCTGCGCCCCAACCCACTGTGCCGAGTCGCGATTGCCGAGTGCCGGACCCCGGACCACCTGAGTACCATTCCATAGTACAAGTAGCAGAACGGAGATCCTCACCTCTCCCAGTGCTCGGCCCAGCTCCATCTCATCAGCCCGCTTCCCCATGACCATCGCCGTCCAGCCGCCCACCGAATCCGTCGTCGACCGGTTTCTGCGCTACGTACGCATCGACACCCAGTCGCGCGAAGACCAACACACGGTCCCCAGCACGTCCACGCAGTGGGAGCTGGCCAATCTCCTCGCCGCCGAGCTGCGCCAGCTGGGCGCGGGCGGCGTGCGTGTGAGCGAGTGCTGCATGGTCTACGCGTCCATTCCGGGCAATCTGCCTAACTCGCCGGCCGTACCGGCGGTCGGATTCATCGCGCACGTGGATACCTCGCCGGCGGTCAGCGGCGCGAACGTGAACCCGATCGTCCACCGGAACTACCAGGGCGGCGACATCGCGCTGCCGGCGGATGCGTCGCAGGTCATCACGGTGGCGCAACATCCCGTGCTGAACGAGATGATCGGCGACGACATCATCACCACCGACGGCACCACCCTCCTGGGTTCCGACGACAAGGCCGGCGTCGCCGCGATCATGGCCTTCGTCGACCTGCTCGCCGCCAACCCGCAGATCGAGCACGGCCCGATCCGCGTGGCCTTCACCGCCGACGAGGAGGTCGGCACCGGCATCGACCACTTCGACGTCGCGGCGTTCGGCGCCGACTTCGCCTACACGGTCGATGGTAGTACGTTAGGCGAAGTGAGCGACGAAACGTGGAACGCCCGGCTGGCGACGGTGACGTTCCACGGAAAGAGCGCCCATCCAGGTACGGCCAAGGGCGTGATGGTGAACTCCATCTACGCCATGGCCGACTATCTGAGCCGGATGCCGCACGACATGCGTCCCGAGACGACGGAGGAGCGGGAAGGCTTCGTGCATCCGTACGCCGGCATGTTGGACATCGAGCACTCGAGCGTCAAGATCCTGCTCCGCGACTTCGATCTGAGCGGCCTCGAGGCCAAGGAGCGGCTGCTGCGCGGCCTCGCCGGCGAGACCGCGGCGCGCTTTGCCGGCGTCAGCGCCCAGGTGGAGCTCAAGGAGAGTTACAAGAACATGAAGGAAGTGTTGACGGAGCACCCGCAGATCACGCAGTACGCGCTGGACGCGGCCCGGCGCGCCGGCCTAACGCCGTTCACGAAGCCGATTCGCGGCGGCACCGACGGCTCGAAGCTGACGTTCCGCGGACTCCCCTGCCCCAACATCTTCACCGGCGGTCACGAGTTCCACAGCAAACTCGAGTTCAACTCGCGCCGCGGGCTGGAGAAAACGACGGAGACGCTGGTGCATCTGGCGCAGCTCGTCGCCAAGCAGGTGAAGAAGGATTGACCCCGAACCCGCGCGTTGACATCCGGCTCGCGCTGCATCACAATCGGACTCTCAATCCGTCGCGTTGCATCCCAGATGAGAGCGAAAATATGACCGACCCTACGCGGCCACCGATCGGCACCCCCCCCCCGGTTGGCAAGCCGAAACTCAGCTTCCAGGAACAGCTCCGCCTGAACAAACTCAAGGCGGAGCAGGACAAGCTGCGTTTTACCATCATCGACATCGGCGGCGACGACCTCGGCAAGGCGCCGTTCAACAACCAGGGCATGCACGTCGCAGAATACAGCCTGCAGTGGTGGTTCGAATATTTTTGGGCGGAAGCAAAGATGTCTGCGGGTGCGGGCGAGAAACAGACGCTGGCCGACATCGCGAACGCCGTTTTCGAGAAAACGCCGGATGGACCCGCCAAGTACAAGCTGCGGCCGGAGCTCGAGCGGTGGACCGACAAGACCCGCTACTACGAGACGTGGCGTGAATGCCTAACGAAGTTGCTCTATCTTGGCTTCCGCTGCATGGATCGGACCCAGGTCACGTCGCCAGGCCCCAATCTCCCCCCCGTCAACGGCGTCGCGACGGAGCATCTCGGCTTGCAACGCGAATTCTTCCGATACATCGAGGCGAAAAAAGAGGGCGAACCACGTTTCGACGACAAGGTCGAGGTATACTACCGCTCCGAAACGCGCGACATCGGCACCATCGTGAGTCATCAGGGCACGCGACGCCAGATCGACGTCGGGTTCCTCGCGAAATCCATGAACATGAGCGCGGACTGGCACCCGTTCTCGGTTGCCGAGATCAAGGACAAGATGTGGTTCAGACGCGGCAACGCGGACAATGATTACTTCACCGTCATCAGCGTGGCCAAGGACTTCGAGACGTGCCTTGCGTTTCCGAAAATCGATGAGCAGCGAGTCTACTCGTTTCCAACCGAGCCGATCGAGCAGTGGAAGCCACAGCAGCTCGACTATTACCGGAAGAACCTGGCCACGGTCAGACTGAGTGATGGCAGCACGAAGGTGGTGGTCGTCACACAGACCACGGCGTACATGTGCGCGGCGACGGGTGCGGTGCTCGACACCGTACGCGCGGGCGGCGCGGGCGGTGAATCATTTCCGGAGCAGGGGCTCGCGGATATCCCGCTCGACCAGATCTTCGCGGCATTTCCGGTCAATCGCTATCATCACGGGCACATGGACCCCAAGCAAGGATTCACCGCGTACATCGACTACGCCCGGGCGAAGACGCTCAAGGACACGAGCCAGGCAATGGATCTCTATGGCGCGGCGTTCGAAGGACTCTGGGACATCTACATGAAGTGGAAGTACCATGCGCCCATCGTCACGGCCTGGAGCAAGACCGGCGCGGCGGCACCCTCAGTGAACCTCCAGATCTCGAACGTCATCGCCAATCCCATCGACCCTGAGACGCTCCAGCAGTTGAAGGCCAATGCGGGCAGCGCCAACCCGTCTGTCGGCCAACAGATGCACGTACACGGCCAGATCAAAGCCAGGCGGTGACGCCGCCCAGCCGGCCAGTTTCGCTCACCGCATCAGCGCGGGCAGCCGCGTGAGCGCCCATCCGCCGAGCACCATCATCGTCGCGGCAACCACTCCACCCGCGGCCGTTAGCCATCGCGGGTGGCGGTAGTCGCCCACGATCGACCGCCGGTGCGCGGCGACGAGCATCACGCCAAGCGACACCGGCAGAATGAGCCCGTTGAGCGCGCCAACCAGCACGAGCACCCTCACCGGCCGCCCAACGCCAAGGAATATTATCGTCGACATCACGATGAACACGACGACGGCACGTGTCCACTGACGGTCGATCGCGTGCCCGAAACTTCGCAGGAACGACACCGAGGTGTACGCGGCGCCGACCACGGACGTGATCGCCGCCGCCCACATCACGACGCCGAACAACCGATATCCTACGTTGCCTGTCGCCAGGCGAAACACCGCCGCCGGCGGATTCGCCGGATCGAGCGTGACCCCTGTCGCCACGACGCCTAACGCTGCAAGAAAGAGCGCCGCGCGCATGAGCGACGCGACGCCGATCGCCGTCGCCGCCGATGCGGTGGCGCGCATGGCCGTGCCCGGTCCGCTGATGCCGGCGTCGAGCAAGCGGTGCGCGCCGGCAAACGTGATGTAGCCGCCCACGGTCCCGCCCACGAGTGTGAGGATCGCCAGCCCGTCGACGCGCGTCGGCGCCACGGCGCGGAGCGCGGCCTCGGCGAGCGGAGGGTGCGAGGCAACGGCGACGTACCACGTGAGCGCAATCATCACGAACCCCATGGCCAACGCGAAACGGTCCATGGCGCGCCCTGCCTCCTTGAAGAGAAACAGCGCGATGGCGATGGCTGCACTGAGCAGCGCGCCCGTCGCGACGGGAATGCCGAACATCACGTTCATTCCGAGTCCCGCGCCCGCGACGTTGCCGACGTTGAACGCGAGCCCGCCCAGGGCGACTAACCCGGCCAGCGCAACGCCGAGACCGGGAAGCATGGTGTTCGCAATGTCCTGCGCGCGTTGTCCGCTCTCCGTGATCACGGGCCAGATGTTGAGTTGGGCACCGAGATCGAACAGGATGGACGCGAGGATGGCGAACCCGCAGCTCGCGCCAAGCTGTGCGGTGAACACCGCCGTCTGCGTGAGAAAGCCGGGTCCGATCGCCGATGTGGCCATGAGAAAGGCGGCGCCGACCAGGGCGGAGGTATGGCGTGGCATGCGCCGGTCCAAGGTCGTGGGCGGGGCGCCCGATGTCCAGCCCGAACATCCGGGCGTGGCCGCGCGTATTTTTGGAGGACGCATGCGCGATGATCCGCGCGTCCGCTCAACCGAGACTACCCGTTTGGAGGAATGAATGCAGTCGACCCGTCTGGCGGCAAGTGTCGCCGTGTTGCTTGGTGCCGCCGTGATGGCGGCGAGCGCAGCGCCCGCGCGCGAGTCGGCGTGGGCGGCGGCGGCGGCCATGGGCCGCCCGTCCCCCGCGCACCCGGCGGTTGTTCGAGGCGCGCAGCGGTACGTGCTCACGCCCCAGGGCAACTCGGCGCGCTACTTCGTGCGGGAGCAGTTGGCCGGCATCAATTTCCCCAGCGATGCCGTGGGCGTCACCGACCGCCTAACCGGCGGGATCACCTTGGACGACAACGGGCGCATCGTGTCCGCCGACTCGAAGATCGTGGCCGACATCACCACCCTCAAGAGCGACCGCGATCGCCGCGACGGCTTCATCCAGCGCCGGACGCTCGAGACGGACAAGTATCCGACCGTGATGCTGGTCCCCACGGAGCTCACCGGGCTCACGATGCCGCTGCCCGATTCCGGACGGGCGTCGTTCACGCTGGTGGGCGACCTCACCGTTCACGGCGTGACGCGGCCCACGACGTGGAACATCCCGGCGTTTTTCAGGGGCGGCCAGATCAGGGGGACAGCCTCCACCGGATTCACCTTCGACGACTTTCGGCTGGAGAAACCGAAGGTCGGGTCGGTGCTGAGCGTGGCCGACAGCATCCACCTCGCGTACGACTTCGATCTCGTTCCCGCTACCGGCGCCGCCGCATCGACGGGTAGCTGAAACGCCGGCGGTGCTCGCGTACGCCTAACTAGGTGCACGCGAGCAACGGAACGGTTTCCGCTAGTGTCCGTATTGGCAGGACACGTCGGGGTTCCACATCGCGAACATCCCGCTCGGATTGTTGCGGCCAACCCACACGTGCAACCCCCACAGATGGAACGTCGCGTTCTTCGTGAATTCTTCGCCGAACAGCACGGGCGGCGCCTGATCCTCGCCTCGAATGCTGTAGGGGATGATATACTCGACGCCCACGAACTTCGACGATCCATCCTGCTGCGGCTCGTAGATCATGATCTCGGGCTGCGTGACGATCACCGTATCGTTGACGAGGGTGGTGTTCAAATAGTGAGCCCCCATCGCCCCAAGCTGCGGGTCCGCAAGGCACGTGTGCCCGTCGCCGGGGTCTCCCACCACTGTTGTGTACCCAGCCTGTTGCGCCGCGGTCAATGCCTGAATCGACGCGACCGCTTGCCGGAGCGCGGCAATGTCCTTCTCCTGCTGAGTCTGTGAATTGGAGTCGCTGCACGCGACGGTCGCGACGCACACCAGGGTGCCGAACGCCATTGCGGAGCGATATGAGAATAGCCTGCCGACCATGATAAACCTCCCTGACATTCGGTGTCGAAACGTGTGAAGCCGGAAATGCATGGACGTCGGACGCGGCGCGCTCGCCGTGCGCCGAAGATGGTCACCTCGCGTTAGGCGGGGTTGATGTTCTGGTTCACGCGCAGGACGTTTGCCGGATCGTACTTTTTCTTGAGCGCCGCCAGCCGCGCGTAGTGCGGCCCATACGCCATCCGCACGCGCTCGCTCTCATCCTGGGTCATGAAGTTCACGTAGGCGCCGCCCGTAGCGTGCGGCGCTAGATCTTTGAACAGCGCGCGCGCCCACCCCACGCACTCGCCGTCCTGGCCCGCGTCGGTCCACCGCGCGTGGACGTTGACGATGAAATCGGCGTCGCGCCCGCTGTACGCGGTGGCCTCTTCCGGAGTGTCGCGTACCGCGCCGCCCATCTGCGCGAGAAATACCTCGCACTGCGGTCCCGGCAGGTGGCGCGCGGCATCGACCAGCAGGTCCAGCGCTTCGTCGCCGAGCCGGGCCAGGTTGTGCGTCTTCCAGTAATTGCGCGCGCCCGGCGCGAGCAACGGATCGAACGCGGCCTGAAACCCCGAATACGGGTGCGGCGACACGACGTCCGCAATCGGCTTGCCGATGGCGCGCAACGGCGCGATCGCGCGCTCGCCATCCTTCATGTCGCCGGAATACAGCACGGCGATCACCACGACCTCCTTGCCATGCACCTCGGCGGGCAGGAACGGCAGCGGCGGGGCCTTCCGGAGCACCACCCACGCGCTCAGCTCGTTCGGCATGGCGGCCGCGACGTCCCGATAGCGCCGCAGCAGCGCCTCGGCATCTGCGAACGGGTGCACGATGAGCCCGGCCATCACCTCGGGGCCCACCTTGTGCATGCCTAACTCAAAAGCGGTGACGATCCCGAAATTCCCGCCGCCGCCGCGCAGCGCCCAGAAGAGATCGGCGTTCTCACGCTCGCTGGCCGACACCAACTCACCCGACACGGTCACCACGTCGGCCGAGCGCAGGTTGTCCACGGTCATCCCGTACGTGCGCGAGAGCCATCCGAAGCCGCCGCCTAACGTGAGGCCGGCGATGCCGGTGGTGGAGTTGATCCCCACGGGCGTCGCTAGCCCGAACGCCTGCGCATCGTGATCGAATTCGCCGAGCGTAACGCCCGGCTCCACGGTGGCGACGCGGCGCGCCGGATCCACGCGCACCGACTTCATGGCCGACAGGTCGATCACCAGGCCGCCGTCGCACAACGCGCTCCCCGCGATGTTGTGGCCCCCGCCGCGCACGGCGAGCTGCAAGCCGTGCTCCTGGGCAAATCCCACCGCGTACCGCACATCCGCCGCGCCGGCGCAGCGCGCGATGACGGCGGGATGCTTATCGATCATCGCGTTCCAGATGGTGCGCGCGTCGTCGTAGCCCGCCACGTCGGGTGTGAACACTCGGCCCCGCAGCCGGCTCGCCAGGGTACTCACAGCCCCCGCGTCCAGGGTGGACGACGTCGGCTGCGCGCTTGAACTCTTGGTACCGCTCATTGTTGACCTCCGCTCTCGGTATCACCTTATTAGCGGACAATCGGAGCGGATCGGCTCACCCCGTTTGGGAAATCGCGGGACGGCCGGACACC
>JANWIF010000072.1 GCA_025450035.1 Gemmatimonadaceae bacterium | reverse complement strand
GAGCTCTTCGCGGACTCCCACGCCATCCCGGGCCGCATTGATGCGTGCCACCGCCGGCGCGATGTAGACGTCGCCCATCACGGGCGCGCCGGCGCGCGCCGGTCCGAACGGGAAGGCGATCACGTCGGTCGGTCCGGCGTGGCCCAGGTGTCGCGCGTTGAGTCGCGCGATCGCGGGTGCGGAGACGAAGGTGATCGACAGCTCCGCCGCCCGCACGCCTTCGGCGCGCAGCACGCGTTGGGCGAGCGCTGCGACCCGGTGCCGAGCGAGCGGAAGGCGGCCGGCGCGCGATGCCACGTGCACCTGGCGTATCATGCGGGCGCGAACTCCGACGAGATGCCGCCGCTGGACGCTGGGTAGTCGATGCGGCTGTGATACATGCCGACCAGCACGCGGGTAAACTGCTCCTTGACGATCTCCAGCTGGCGCAGCGTGAGCGGTGCGTCGCGCAGCTGACCCTGATCCATGCGCTGTCGCACGATGTGTTCGATGACCTCGCGAATGCGCGCGGGGATCGGTTCCGCGAGGACGCGGACCGCCGCTTCCACGCCATCGGCCAACATGCACACCGCCGTTTCCGCCGACTGCGGGATCGGCCCGGGGTAGATGAAGTCGGCAGCGTTAGGCGGCAGCGCGCCATCGCAGTCGCGCGCCTTCTCCAGGAAGTACGCGATGGGCGCCGTTCCGTGGTGTTCGGGAATGAACGCCGCGATCGCGGGCGGCACGTGATATTCCGAGGCGAGCGCGATCCCCGCACGCACGTGATCGCGGATGATCGACGCGCTCGTGTCGGGCGTCAGCATGTCGTGCGGGTTGCGGCCGCGGGCCTGGTTCTCCACGAAGTACTGCGGCTTGGTGAGTTTGCCGATGTCGTGGTAGTACGTGCCCACGCGTGCCAGCAATCCGTTCGCTCCGATCGCGGTGGCGGCGGCCTCGACCAGGTTCGCCATCGCGATCGTGTGCGCGTACGTACCGGGCGCTTCGAGGCTCAGGCGGCGCAGCAGCGGCCGATTGAGATCGGAATACTCGATGAGCGTCAAGTGCGTGGTGATGCGCGTGAATCGCTCGGCGAGGGGTACCAGGAACATCGCGAACACCACCGACACGACCGCGTTGCCCACGCCCAGTCCGGCGCTGGTCGCGATCTGCGTCGACCCCCACCCTAGCGTTAGGCCGAGGGCCAGGGCCGCGAACAGGTAGGCAATGCCGATCGTGATGACGTATTGATAAGATTGCTCGCGGCGCAGGATGACGCGCACGCTGAGCGCGGCCGCCGCGCCACCCACGAGATTGATGAACAGCGCGTTCGTTCCGCGATACACGCCCTGTCCGCCTACCAGCACGGCCAGGATCATGGCCGCGATCATGCTGATGCGCGGATCGAACAGCACGCTGCAGATGATCGCCGCCAGCGCCACGGGCACGAGCTCCGGATGCACGGGTTGCCACTTGGCAGCGACCGCCGCGACAATCAGCACGAGCAGAAACACCGAGGCAAACAGCGCCAGCGACCGGAACGCGCTGTACAGTTGCGGACGGAAGAGCACGATTGCGATACCGAATATCGCGAGCACGAGCGCGTTGTACGAAATGCTGCCCGCGATTCGCCCCACCGCGCGCTGTCCGCGGGTATGCGTCTGCATGGCATCATGCAGCGCTTTCATCTTTTCGAACTCGGGGCGTCCAACGACCTCGTGCGCGCCAACGATTTTCTCGCCGGCGCGGACCACGTACCGGTTCACATCCACCGACGCACGAAGGTCTTGCCGCAGCTGTTCGGTGGCCGCTTGGTCCAACGCCAGCGTAGGATGAAAGAATGCGCTGAGCAGCTTGAGGTAGAGGCCGTTCGCCACCGACGAATTGGGGTCGGGCTCCAGCGCGCGCGCGCGTGAGAGCAGCGCGCCGAACGAGAGCAGGCTGTCCACCATCTCGCTGTGTTCCTGTCCCTGCCGCCGCACGATCACGTCGCCGCGCAACTCGTCCACGGTGCTCCCCGAGACGATGCCCTCGGACAGCCACCGGGCGTAGACGCGGCGCACGGCGTCTTCCATGGCGCGGCGCCGGCCGTCGCTGGCCAGATACTCGGATTCGGCGGGCGTCAGGGAGAGGCCTTGCGCGGACGCTGCCATCGTGATGGCGGCGCGTTGGACCGCCGTGCTCGCGTGTGCGCCGTTGCCTCGCGACGCCGCGGCCGCTGCGGAATCCATGAACGCGCGCAATTGCCCTTGCGCCGAGTCGAGCGCCGCCGGCTGGTACCGAAGGATCGGTTTGATCGAGCGCGCCAACTCGTCGCGCGCCTGCGTCAGCTCGGCGTTCGACTTGGGCACCACGAATCCGAACGATGCGATCACGTTGTCCGTGGCCACCGAGCCCACCTCGAAGATGGGCGAATCCACCGCTGGCGCGTTCGGGAACAACAAATACGTGACGACGGCGAGGGCGAATAGCAGGGCGATGCGCGAGCCGTGGTAGAGCATGCGTCCGCGCGTCGATCGCAGGCCCGCGCCGTTCGCCTGGTCGTTAGGCATCCGAACGCCCATCCCTCACTCCGTCCCCGCGTCGCGCGCGTAGGCCTTGATGATGTCGCGCACCAGCCGATGGCGGATCACGTCGGCATCGCTCAGGTAGTGAAAGCCGATGCCGTCGATGCCTTGGAGAATGCGCTCGATCTCGATCAATCCCGACTGCTCGCGCGACGGCAGGTCGATCTGCGTCTTGTCGCCGGTGATCACCGCTTTCGAGTTCACGCCCAGGCGCGTGAGGAACATCTTCATCTGCGCGGTCGTCGCGTTCTGCGATTCGTCGAGGATCACGAAGGCGTCGGCGAGCGTGCGTCCGCGCATGTACGCCAGCGGCGCGATCTCGATGACGCGCGTCTCCAGCGCTTTGATCACCCGCTCGGGCGGCATCATGTCATCGAGCGCGTCGTAGAGGGGACGCAGGTACGGATCCACCTTCGCCTGGAGGTCGCCGGGAAGGAAGCCGAGGCTTTCTCCCGCTTCGACGGCCGGGCGCGCCAGGACGATCCGGCGCACGCGTTTGCGGGCCAGCGCCTCGACGGCCATTGCCACGGCCAGGTACGTCTTCCCGGTGCCCGCCGGCCCGATGCCGACGACGATGTCGTTCTCGGCGATGAGGCTCAGGTAGGCGGCCTGGCCCGGCGTCTTCGGTTGAATGATGCGCCGCACGCCGGGCAGCACGATGCGTGTCTCGTCGCTGCCGACGGCCGGCCCGGGTGCGCCGGTTCCGTTGCCGTCCGTATGACTCTCTTCGCCCAACCGCAGCACGTCGTCCGCCGTGAGCGGCAGCATCTGTCGCGCGGCGTCCAGCATGCGTTGGGCGATCGGGGTGGCGCGGTCGACCGCCGCCGGAGCGCCGGTCAAGGTCAGCGCCTCTCCGCGCAGCGACACCTTGGCCCCCGTGATGCGGGACAATTGAATCAGGTTTTCGTCGTTGACGCCGGCCAACGTGAGAAGGTCCGCGCCTTCCGTGGTCAACCGGTGGGTCACCGTCTCATCGCTCACGCCGTCACTCCTTGCTCGTGGTATCGACACGGCGCAGGCGCAGCTCGCGCAGATCCTCATCGGGCACCGCGCCGGGCGCCCCCTCGAACAGCGCGTTGGCCGTCGTCGTCTTGGGATAGGCGATCACATCGCGCAGGGACGGCGCGCCAGCGAGCAGCATCGCGATCCGATCGAACCCGAACGCGATCCCGCCGTGCGGCGGTGCTCCGGCGCGCAGCCCTTCGAGCAGGAATCCGAACCGCCGCTGCGCCGTGGCATCGTCAATGCCTAACAGGCCGAACACGCGACGCTGCAGCTCCGGGTCGTGGATGCGGATGCTCCCGCCGCCTACCTCGGTGCCGTTGAGCACCACGTCGTACGCCTGCGCGCGCGCGCGCCAGGGCTCGGTGTCCAGCATTGCCAGGTCGTCCTCATGGGGCGACGTGAACGGATGATGCACCGCGCCTAACGCACCGGAGTCCGCGTCGCGCTCGAACAGCGGGAAGTCGGTCACCCAGAGAAAACACAGCGCCTCCCCGCGCACCAGCTGCATCACCCGCGCCAGCTCCTGGCGCACCCGATCCAGCGCCGGATTGGCGATGCGGTCAGGCGCGGCCACGAACAGCGCCAGGTCGCCGTCGGCCATGCCGATCTGCTCCGCCGCGCCAGCGCCGAGATACTTGGCCACCGGACCGGACCACTGCGCCCCGTCACGCTTGAGCCGCAACAACCCCCCGGCACCGGCACCCTTGGCCAGCACCTCCAACTCGTCGACTTGCTTGCGAGAGAGCGCGCCACCGCCCGGCACGCGCACGCCGCGCACCCGGCCGCCAGCGTCGATCGCGGCACGCGCGATGCCTAAGTCCGTAGACCGAAAGAGCTCGGTGGCGTCGAACAATTCCAGCCCGTAACGCAGATCCGGACGGTCGCAGCCGTAGCGCTCCATCGCGTCCTCGTATCGCATGCGCGGGAATGGACGCGCGATGTCGCGGCCCCCTTCCTTCCACAGCGCCACGATCAGCCCCTCGGCTACCCTGTAGATGTCTTCGGGACCGACGAATGACGCCTCGATGTCGATCTGTGTGAACTCGGGCTGCCGGTCCGCGCGGAGGTCCTCGTCGCGAAAGCAGCGCGCGATCTGGAAATACCTGTCGAAACCCGACACCATGAGCAGTTGCTTGTACAACTGCGGCGATTGCGGCAATGCGTAGAACGCCCCCGGATGTACGCGGCTCGGCACCAGATAGTCGCGCGCCCCCTCGGGCGTGGGCTTGGTAAGGATCGGCGTTTCGATTTCCAGAAAGCCCTGCGCCCCCAGGAACTGCCGCGTAGTCTGCATGAGCCGATGGCGCAGAATCAGATTGTGCTGTAGCTCGGGGCGCCGCAGATCGAGATAGCGATGGCGCAGCCGCAGCTCTTCCGCGGGCAACGCTTCTCCCTTGGCGCGCGCCACAGGAATCGCCGGCGTCACCGCCGGCCCAATGACGCGCAGCGAACGCGCTTTCACCTCGACCTCACCCGTCGCGAGCTCCGGATTGCGTCCCGCCGGGGGACGGGCCACGACGTCCCCCTCCACGAGCACGACACTCTCCTTCCCCACCGACGCGGCGAGATCGCGCGTCGACTCGTCCACCAGAGCCGGGTCGAATGACACCTGCACGAGACCGTCGCGATCACGCAGGTCAAGGAATACCAGGCCGCCCAGGTTACGCTTGCCGTGCACCCAGCCGCCGAGTCGTACCGCGGCACCCACATTGGCAGAGCGCAGCGAACCGCACCGATGCGTGCGCAGTGTGGTCGCTCCGTCCTCTCCGCTAACGGACTCGGTCATGCCGAGTCGCCCTGGAGCGTGACGTACACCGGCATCGCCCAGACCATGGGCGGCACCCATCGTGGTGCACTCACGCCGCCTCCGAATCTCGAACCAGTCTGAGGAACTCGGCAGCAGATTGGGCCGCCACGAGGCTCGCGCGAAACGATTCGCGGCGGAGCAGGCGCGAGATGCGACTTAGCGCCTTCACATGCGCACCCGCGGCGCTTTCGGGGCCAACGAGCAGGAAGAACAGTTGCACCGGCTTCCCGTCCAGCGCATCGAAATCCACCGGCACGGGCGCTACGCCGGCAGCCAATACGAGCTGGTCCACATGCGGCGTCTTGCCGTGCGGAATCGCAACGCCGCCGCCAATGCCGGTGCTCAGCACTGATTCGCGTTCCTTCACCGAGGCCAGGATGGAGTCTGTGTCCGCGCCCCGTCGTCCACGCGCCCGGTCGCTAGCGCCGGGGACGGAAGCTGGGGAGGGGGGGGGGGAGGTGGGCGAAGCGATCAAACTCACAAGCTCGCGCAGCACATCGTTTTTCGTGCGACTGGACAGCGGCACCTTGACGCGTTCCGCCGACAACAGCTCAGAAAGCAGCACCAGTGCTCCGAAAGTTCGCTGTGAGTTTCGAACTCTAACCACCCCGACCTCCTCCCGGAAGCGCTCGCCATCTGGTCCCAGGCGGCATCAACTCGTGTCATCTGTTTGCGTTGATTGAATTTAAGCGCTGGATGCTCCGGAGGCTATGAGCTTCGTGAACGGATACGTAGCCCCCGTCGCGACTACACGTGGAGGACTGCGCCCAACTACCGCGTGTTGTTGAACACGACGGTGCCCCGCGGGCCTGGACTGGCATGGGTGGGGCGTGGTGTTCCTCTTTGTCGGTCGCTTCGTCGCACAGTGCTCGCGCATCGCCGGGAACGATCCGTTTCCATCCGCACCACCCGCTTCAGCAAGGCGTGGTTACTGCCTCGCCTCGCCGTCCTCGCCCGACGGCCGAACCTAAGCAAGACCCGGCCTATCACGCGACGGCGATCGCGCGACGTTCCGCCCGCCGATCGACGTGAGCGTTTACATTTCATCGATGGCCAACTCCGTGAATGTCCTCGACTTGGTTCCCGCTGACGCCGAGCGCATCCTGGGGGAGTATTTCGCGTCGCGTGGCCAGCCTGCCTACCGCGCGCGACAGGTCGTACATCGTCTGTGGAAAAATCCCGTCCGCACGTTCGACGAGATGACCGAGCTGCCGGCCGGAGCGCGCTCGGAGTTGGCCGGCCACTTTTCGCTGCCGCGTCTGGAGATCGTCGAGCGACAGCGGTCGGTGGACGGGACGCAGAAATTTCTCTTTCGCCTGGATGACGGCCAGGGCATCGAGACGGTCGCGATTCCCGAGGACGACCGGGTCACGCTGTGCATCTCATCCCAGGCGGGGTGCGCGCTCAAGTGCGCGTTCTGCGCCACGGGGCAGATGGGATTCCAGCGGAACCTTCACCCGTGGGAGATCGCGGCGCAGGTGCGCGAAATGCGCCTCATCGAGGATCCCCTCCTGGTGACCAACGTGGTGTTCATGGGGATGGGTGAGCCGATGATGAATTGGCAGGCCGTCGACCCGGCGCTGACGATTCTCAATTCGCCCGACGGGTTAGGCATTGGCGCCCGTCACATCACGGTGTCGACGGTGGGTGTGCTGCCGGGCATTGTCGCGCTCGGCAAGCGACCGGAGCAATTTCGTCTGGCCGTGTCGATTCACGCGCCAACGGATGCCCTGCGCCGGCAGCTCATGCCGATCAACACCAAGTATCCGCTGGCCGATGTGCTGGCCGCGGCCCGCGCGTTCGACCGCCGCGTCACGTTCGAGTACGTGATGTTAGGCGGTGTGAACGACCAGCGTACGCACGCGCTCGAGCTGGCGCAGCTGGCCAAGCGTTGTCGCGCGTTCGTGAACCTCATCCCGCTGCACGCGGGCGGCGGAACCGAGTTTCAACCCACCTCGCCGCGCGACATCGCGCGGTTCGCGCGGCTCGTGCGCGGTGCGGGCGGCGGCATCGAGGTGGCGATTCGGAAGAGTCGCGGCACCGACATCTCCGCCGCGTGCGGTCAGCTACGGGTAGAACGGCTCGGGCGGCGGCCGCCACAGCGCGCCGACGAGCACGGTCACGTCCACGTAGTGTGACGAATCGGGCCGCGCTTCCACCGGCGCGCCCCCCATGGCTCGGGCCACCAATTGCGCCCAGTCGTCGTGGCCCGAGCGCGAGAGGATGAGCGTGGTGTCCCGGCGCTGGCTCGCGTTCCCGGCTTCCACCACGTCGAACCCGCGATCACGCAGATCGAACGTGGCGCGCCGTGCCAGACCACTCACCTTCGACGCGTTCAACACCTCGACGCGTATCCGCGTGCCAGTGGGCGCCCTCGCATCGGGGGCGCTGCGCACCAACGGCCTAACGGAATGATCGGCGCCGCGGCGATGCACCGCGACGAGCGCCGCGCCAACGATCGAGACCAGCAGTACCACCGCCGCTGCCGCCGCCAGCAGCCGTCGCGGCGTCAGCGCAGGCTGTTCCACAGCTCGACGGTGTTGGGGTAGAGCTCGTGCCCCTCGTGAAGCGCCCATTCGAGCCGGTGGCGCACGACCTGTCGAAACGTTCCCTCGAAGTTGTAGGGCACCTGGGTCGCGAGATACGCGCGCTCCACTCGCGCGAAGCGGCGTTCGGGTTCCAGGTAGTCGGCCATATACAGCGCGCGTCCGGTGCGGTCCCACGACGCGTTCCCGACGGTATGCCAGCGAATGGCCTCGAGCACGGTCGCGCGCTGCTCGCCGTCACCCGCCAGATGTGCGGCCGCCGCAGGACCGTGCAGCATGCCCACCGGTAGCGCGTCGTTGCCCGAGCGCGCGCGCAGATCGCCTTCCGGCGCGTCGCGCAGCGCATCGTGCCACATTCCTGCATCGTGCCACGCCGCACGCTCCGGCGATGGGAGCTGGAGTGCATCCGCCCATTGCATCAAGAGCGCAGTCACCCGGGCAATGTGTTGGCGTCGCGCGAGGCTGACCCGCGCCCACGCCGGCAGCTCAATCGAAGCCGCGCCGGACATACGGCTCGAGCACGGCGTGATTTCGGATGCTGGTGCGCGCCACGTAATTCCATCCCTTGAGCTCCGCACCCCGTCCAATGCTGGCGTCCACGATGCGTGTGTACGGCCCGATCACGCATTCGCTGCCGATCTCCGTTTGCCCTTCGAGCACGGCGCCGGGATAGATCACGCTGTCTGCACCGATGCGCACGTCGGCGTCGATCCAGGTGGTTGCCGGGAGCACGAAGCTCACGCCCGCCGCCTCGTGCCGCCTAACGAGCCGGTTGCGGAGCGCCACCGACGCGTCGGACAACGTGTGACGGTCGACGACGCGAATGAGCTCATCCGGCGATGTCGGCGCGATGCGCACCGCGCCGACCGGCTGGCGCGGATCCTCAGCCGAGGCGAGCGCCGGTCCCTCGCCTCCCACGGCGAGATAGCGCCCATCTACGTGCGCATCGGGAAGACCGGCGATGCCGCCGCCGCCCTCGCCCGCGCGGAGCAAGCGCGAAATGGTGGACGGGGAGATGAGCGGTGCGGCGCCATCCACCAACACGCACAATCCTGGCGCCGTGACGGCGGCGCGCAGCGCGACCCACTCCTGGCCCTCTGCCGTCGCCTCGGCCACGACCGGCACCGACGTGCCCTCGGGAACCATCAGCGCCGTCGCCGCGCGATGAAGGATCCGCACGACGCAGGGGGCCGGACTCGCTTCCTCAAGCGCACGCACCACGTGCCAGACGATCGGACGTCCGGCGAGCGGGTGCAGGTACACGCTCACCCGCGACCGGAACGTGTCGCCGTCATCGAGCGCTGCTACGACGGCGCTCCACGTCACAACGCGCCGAGGATGACGTTGTCGATGAGACGGGTGCCGCCCACGCGCGCCGCAATGGCGACGATCGTGCCCTGCTCGGCGACCGCCACCGGTTCAAGGCGCTGCGGATCGACGATCGCGAGATAGTCCACTTGCACCTCCGGCTCCGTCGCCAGAATTTCCCAGCCTAACTGCTCCAACTCGACGCCGTCGTATTCGCCGGCGTCGAACGCCTCGGACACCGCGCGCAACGTACGCCATAACACCAGCGCGCGACGGCGCTCCTCGGGTGCCAGATATGCGTTGCGACTGGACATCGCCAACCCATCCGGTTCGCGCACCGTGTTGGCGATCACAATCTTTACGCCAAAATCGAGATCGCGCGCCAGCGCCTTGATGAGTGTGGCCTGCTGAATGTCCTTCTGCCCGAACACGGCCACCGTCGGCTGGACGATGTTGAACAACTTGGTCACGACGGTGAGGACCCCGGTGAAATGTCCCGGACGCGCGGCGCCCTCCCACCGATCCGCGAGGCTGAGCGGCGTCACCGCCACCGTGCGGTCACTCGCGTACAACTCTTCCACCGGCGGCGCGAACAGCAAGTCTACGCCGCGCCGCTCCGCTTTCATCGCGTCCCCCTCGAGGTCGCGAGGATAGCGCGTGAAATCCTCGTGCGGCCCGAACTGCAACGGATTCACGAATACGCTCAGCACGACGACCGCGGCGTGCCGGCGCGCTACATCCACCAGGTGCAGATGCCCCTCGTGCAAGTATCCCATGGTCGGGACGAGCGCGATACTCTGTCCGCGCCGGCGCGCCTCGGAGAGCGGGGCGCGCAACGACGCGATTTTTTCTATGAGCCGCATGCTAGAAGCTATGGTCGTCATCCGGATATCGGCCGCCACGCACGTCCTCTCCGTATTGACGGACGGCATTGCGCACGTCGTCGGCGAGGGTGGCGTAACGCTTGAGAAATTTTGGTGTGAACTGGTCGTTCAGGCCTAACAGGTCGGGCAGCACAAGCACTTGCCCATCGCACGCAGCGCCGGCGCCAATGCCAATGGTGGGAATGGATATCGCCGCCGTGACGTCGGCGGCCACCGCGGCGGGAATGAGTTCCAGCACAACCGAAAACGCGCCGGCGTCTTCCAGGGCACGGGCGTGGTCGCGCAGCGTCGCCGCAGCGCGGTCGTCGCGCCCTTGCACGCGGTGCCTGCCTAACGCGTTCTCCGATTGTGGCGTGTAGCCGAGGTGTCCCATCACCGGGATACCGACCGACGTGAGCGCGCGCACGGCACGTGTCACCTCGGGACCGCCCCCTTCGAGCTTGACCACTTCGGCGCCCGTCTCCTGCAACACGCGGCCACAGTTCGTCACCGCCTGCTCGGCGCTCACCTGATACGTGAGGAACGGCATGTCGACCACCAGCAGCGCGCGCTTCACGCCGCGCCGCGCCGCCGCCGCATGATAGATCATCTGGTCGAGCGTGACCGAGATCGTCGACTCGTAGCCGGCGAGCACGGTGCCCACCGAATCGCCCACGAGCGCGATATCGACGCCGGCTTCATCCACCAACCGGCCGAACAGCGCATCGTACGCGGTAACGACAACGATCTTGTCCGATGTCCCCTTACGGGCGCGGATGTCGCGCACGCTCACCCGTTTGACTGCCGGCGCGGAGCTGACGCTGCTCATCCGCGCTCCTTTCCCTTCAACTCGGCGATCCCGCGCTGCCAGAAGTCACGATGCGGCAACTCGAGGTGCGGAACTGTCAGGTCCGGATCAGAAATGGTCTGCGCTTCGAACATTACGATATCCAGGTCGAGTGTACGCGGTCCCCAGGGGACCGTGCGCTCCCTGCCCGCCTCATGTTCGATGGCATGCAGGGCGTCGAGCAGAGCGTGAGACGAGAGCGTCGTCTCAAGCGCGACCATCTGGTTGAGATAGGGGCCCTGGGGCACGTTTCCGACGGCCTCAGTCTCCTCGATGGAAGATGCGTCGAGGAGGCGGCTTCCGGGAAGCGCCGCGAGTCGCCGGCGAGCCAGCGCAAGATACTCAGCCCGGTCGCCGAGGTTGGAGACGAGCGCGATGTAGGCGATGTCACGCATGTGTTGACAGCGCCGGAACGTACCGGCATCGTCCGCGGGTGTCAAACCTCACGTTGTGGACAGTCTGACCGTTTTTCACCTCGCGCGCGAGCTGGATGCGCGTTGGCGAGGCCACCGCGTCGACGCATGTTCGTTCGACCGCGTGCACAGCACGGTGACCGTGTCGGCGGCCGGTTTTCCAGTGTGCTTCGACCTGGACCTGGCGGACGTTCGCGTGCGGGTGGTCGATCTTCCGAAATCCAACGCGACGCTTCGCGACTATTCGGTTCGCCGCGTCTGGGCGCCTGAGGACGATCGGCAGCTGCACATCGAGCTGAGCCGACCGGGTCGATTCAAAGGCTCTCCCGAGGGTCTGGCCACACTTGTGGTGAGTGTGGTGCCGTTGGCGCGAAGCGCCAGGTTGTACGAGAATGGGAAGGAGAACGCCGGGCTGCTTCGCAGTCCGCCGCCACCTGCGGTGCCGCGACCACTGCTGAGCGACGAGGCCATTCTGGCCGCGTGTCGCGACCGCGATCCTGATCGGCTCTTGAGCGGCCGATGGATGAGTCCGCGTGTGGCGCAGTGGGTGTGCGCCCATCCACAGGTGGCGATCGAGCGCTATCGGCTGCTCAGTTCGGGCGCGCCGGCGCAGCCGTCACGGTACGACGGCCGGCTGTTTCCTTTTCAGCTCTTCGCGGACGCGGAGGCGGTGGACTCGTTGATCGAGCCGCGCGAGGAGGTCGCCGTGTATCCGGCCGGCACCGGTGCCGTGGCTGAGCGCCGGGCGCGTGTGCTGGCTCGCTTACAGGAGGAACTGGATCGTGCGGCCGGCGCGCCGGCGTTGCGGCGGATGGCGGACGCCCTCATTGCGTTAGGCAATGAGCCGCCACCGGTGATGGTCCCGCTGACCGACGGGGCGGCGACCGTTCCGGCGCGACCGGGCGAGACGAGCGCGGTCGTGGCGGCGCGCCTCTATGCCGAGGCGCGCGCCATGGAGCGGGCCCTGTAGACGGTGCCGAAGCGCCTGGCGGCACTTGCGGCGGCACTCGCGGCGGCGCCGGCCGCCCGGGCCGCGCCGGCTCCCGCGTTAGGCGACGGCTCGGCGGCGAGAGCGGCCCGGGGGCGCAAGGCCACCGGCGCGCGGTTGCCGTACCGGACGTATCGTTCCTCGGGCGGCCTCGACATCTGGGTAGGTCGCGGCGCGGCGTCCAACGATGAGCTGACGTTTCACGCCGCGTCGCCGGACGACGTGTGGCTGCACGCCCGCGACGACGCGGGCGCGCACGTGGTGCTTCGTTGGACGAACCCCGATACGCCGCCGCCGCGCGATCTGCACGAAGCCGCGCTCCTTGCCGCCTGGCACAGCCGCTCGCGCGGATCGGCCGTGGTCCCGGTGGACTGGACGCGCCGCAAGCACGTGCGCAAACCACGTGGCGCGAAGCCCGGCACGGTGATGATGCAACAGTCGCGGACGGTGATGGTCAGGCCGGACGGGGAGGTCGAGCGGAAGTTGCGGACGGAGAGCTAGTGGAGAGCGGTAATCGGGACCGATCTCTTCCCTCCTACCTCGCCACTGTCTTCCCGTCCATCGCGCGCCGCAACTCGCCCACGAATTCCACCGCGTCCTCTACGTTCTCCCCTGCCCGCCTAACCACCGCACTCCCGACCGCGATCCCGTCGGCGAACCGCGACACCGCCACAGCCTGATCAGGGTGCGAAATGCCGAATCCCACACAGATCGGCAGCGTTGTCGCCGTGCGCAGGCGCAGTATGGTCGCAGGAAGCTCGGCGGACACGTCGTCACGCGCGCCAGTCACGCCGAGCCGGCTGATGAGGTACACGAACCCGCTGCCGTGACGCGCGATGTCCGCCATGCGGTCCGACGGCGTGGTGGGCGCGACGAGTCGCACGAAGTCCAGCGGCCCGGCGGCGAACCTGGCTTCCAGCGCCGGGTCCGCGCCAACAGGGAGATCCGTAACAAGCAGCCCGCTCGCACCAGCAGCGGCCGCACGATCCAGTGCGTCGGCACCAGCAGCCAGCAGCGGATTGATATAGGTGAACAGCACCACGGGCACGTCCACCGCCGCGTCCGCGATCAAGCCGAGCGCGCCGTCGAATGTCATGCCCTGCTCGAGCGCGCGTTGCGAGCTGGCTTGGATCACCGGGCCGTCGGCTAACGGGTCGGAGAACGGAATGCCGATCTCGATGATGTCGGCGCCGGCGCGCGCCACGCCGCGAATCAGAGCGAGCGAGCGCGCGCGATCCGGATGTCCAGCAGTGACGTACACAACCAGCGCCTTGCGTCCGCGCTGGGCGAGCGCGGCAAAGCGTTGGGCGATGGGAGCGGGGAGAGGATCAGACGAAGTAGTCGCTGACGCGGATGCCATAGCGGTCGGGATCTGCCACCTTGATGATGGTGCGCTTGTACACGCCGGCCGCGTCCCGTTCGGTGAGATCGGCGAGCGCGCCGGGGAAGAGCACGTTCCCGCGCTCGTCGCTGACGATCTTTACGATAGGCCGTGAGATCGCGTCGGGGGAGGGGTTGCTTGCGTGGACGAGTGCCAGCTCGAAGGTGTCGAGCACCAACATGGTGCCGACCGGATAGTGCCCCACGAGGCTCATGAAGGCTTTCACCAGCACCTGGTCCATGCCCCGCCGCGGGTTGACGCGCATCTCCTGGAGCACATCGGCGGGGGTGAGCGGTATGGTTTGATAGGCGCGCCGCGAGGTGGCGGCATCGAACGCATCGGAGACCGCCACGACTTTGCTGTAGATGCTCATCTCGCGCGGCCGGATGTGCTTGGGATAGCCGGTGAGGTCCGTCTTTTTGTGATGCTCGAAGGCGACGATCATCGCGCGGTACGGGATCTCATTCTGTCCGCGCATCTGGAACAGCTGAAGCACCCCCATCCACGGATGGCCGCATACCACGCGCCATTCGTCTTCGGTGAGCGAGCCGGGTTTGTTCAGGATGTCGAGCGGCACGCGCGCTTTGCCGATGTCGTGCATCAGCGCGCCAACGCCCAAGTCGTACAATTGCAGTCGCGTTAGGCCGAGCTTGCGGCCCAGGGCCACCGCGAAAATGCACACGTTCACGCTGTGGGTGAACGTGTACTCGTCGTAATCGCGCAGTGTAGTGAGCCCGATGAGCGACGTTTCCTCGTTGAGAATGTGGTCCACGATGCCCTGCACCACGCGCTTGATCTTCTTGATGTTGGGGCTGCGTCCCATGCGCACCGAGTTGATGACATCCTTCGTCACCGACACCGACTGCGCGTAGGTGCGTTTGGCCGCTTCCTTCACCTGCAATTGGTCCGCGGCATCGGCGGCGTCGGCGGCCGATGCGGGTCCGAGCTCGAACAGCATCACGTTGGCGGCAACGAGTCGGGCGCCCAGGTCGTGCAGCCGATCGTCCGGATCGCCGGTGGCCGGCGACTGCAGTAGGGTGAGAAACACCACCCAGTCACGCGCCGCGCTCTCGCCCCGCAACCGGCACATGCCCACGCCCGATTCGCGGAACGCGCCGATGATGCGGCTGAAACTCGCGTAGTTGTCCAGGTCGAGTCGCAGCCGCGTGCCGTTGATGAAAATGAACTCGCCGCTGACGCGCACCTCGAGTTCTTGTTCGCGGTGAAACACGTCGGTCGCGATGCGTACCAGGTCGTCGATCGTTTTTTGCACCACCGGATTGTCGGGTGGGTAGAGCTTTACAGTGCGCATGGCCCCGTACATGGCGAGCAGCAGTTCGCGGCCGATCTTGCGAATCAAGCCATCGCTGCCGCGCTCTCCGATCTCCGGGCTGCCGCTGTTGGGTGGTAAGAACGGCGCCGGCGCGTGCGCTGGCTGCGTGCTGGTCACTGGGCGCCTCCGCGGAGCGCCTTGTTGATCGCGCTGCGCACGCGCACGTCCTTGTCGTTCGCCGCCTTGCGCAGCATCTCGAACGCACGTTCGGATCCGATGCGTCCGAGTGCCATTGCTGCGCAGGCGCGCAGCTCGGGGTCGACGCGCAACCGCAGGAGTGCGCTGCGTCCGTTGAGCAGTTCATCGAGCTGCGGAATTCCGGCGTCCCCGGCCAGCATGCCGTAGGCCTCGAAGTAGGCCATCTTTTCGGTCAGATCGGCGCCCTTCACCAATTTGCCTTTCACCACGGCCTCGACCTTGGGTAGTGCGGCGCGGTGCCCGTGGATCGACAGCGCCCGCACGGCGGTGAGGCGCACGTCGCGGTCGTCGTCATCGAGCGCCCCCTCGAGTGCGCGCAACGCGCCTGGAGACCCGATCTCGGACAGCGCCTGTGCCGCGGCGAGCCGGCGGGGCAGGTCCGGATGGGAGAGCACCTTGAGCAGCTGGCCGACGGCTGCCGGCGTCTTGAGGTCAGCCGCGCGGTGCATGGCCTCGAGCGCGATGTTCTCCTCATCGGCACCGATCAGCTTGAGCAGCTCGGAGGTATTGGCCGATGCGAGGCGCGCCGCGGTCCGTTCGAGCATGGTGCGCAGCTCCACATGCTGCGCCTGCTTGAGCCAGCCGAGTATTGTGCCTAACGTTTCGCCTCGCAACTGCTCGAAGAGCGCATCCAGGTCTTCCTGCGGCGGCGTGGTGGTGGCGTCGTTGAGCGCCTGCAGCAGCTGCGAGAGCACGGTCGGCGCGCACAGGAGTCCAGGCAGCGACTGGAGCTTCTCCCGTTGGGCATCGGTCAGGTCCGGCGCCCGCTCGCCGATCAGCGCCGCCTCGCGCAGCAGGTACGCCACCGCGCCATAGTCGCCGGTGGAGAGCAGGTGTGGCATCACCTGCTCGAGAATCGTGCACACTTCGTCGCGCACTTCGGGGGAGCACTGCGTTTCGCCAATGTCGAGCAGAATCGCGAGGACGTTGCGCCGGAGGTTGAGCGACTGCTCCTTCTGGACTTCGCCACGCAGGTAATCGATCTCCTTTTCGTCCAGGAAGTACAGCGTGGCGTCCAACTCCTCGAGCTTCACGATGCCCGGGCGGTCGGCCTCCTGTTTCGCTTCCTCCTGAATTTCGGCCACGGAGACGACCGTCGGGACGTCGGGATCGCCCGCCCCCCCGACCGCGTCGAAGATATCGCCCGTCATGCCGTCGTTGCCGATGTCGATGAACCGATAGCGCAGGTAGGCGAACTCCTGCTCCCAGAGCAGCGTGAGGAGGTCGTCTTCGTCGGGTGAGGCTTTGCGCACGCGCTGCAGAATGTCGAGCAGGAGGGCGAGCTCCTCTGCTTCGAATCCCTGCATGATCGTGAGCTCGCGCACGCCATCTTTATAAAACACCCACGGCAGGCTCTCCGACCGCGATGTTTCATGGTGCACGCTGCGCCCGATCCAGCGAAATTCCGATTCCGAGATCTGCAACACGAGCTCGGTCGTCACGTCCCAGATCGGCGTGAACGATGCGCGCAGGCCCTCGATGGAGCGCTGGTAGATCGGATTGTTAGGCAGGTAAAGCTGGTGTGTCTTGATCGCTCGCACAAAGTGGCGAACGAATTCCTCGACGAGCTGCGGCGAGAAGGGCGGCTCGGGCAGCGCCGGCTCCGCGTTGAGCGGGGCGGTGGCGGTAAGCGACGTCGCGGTCACGCGGTAGTCGAAGCGGACAGAATCTCGCTCACCTGCGTGACGTCCTTGTCGCCGCGGCCGCTGACGCAGATGAGCACGGGCTCGTCGGTGCGCCACCGCCCACGTTGGGAGGCGACCCACGCGACGGCGTGTGCGGTCTCGAGCGCCGGAATGATGCCCTCCAGCCGGCTCAGCATCTGGAATCCGTCCAGCGCCTCGCGGTCGGTGACCGACACGTAGCTCGCCCGCCCGGAGTCCTTGAGATACGAGTGCTCCGGTCCCACGCCCGGATAGTCGAGTCCGGCCGACACGGAGTGCGCCGGGTGCACCTGCCCCTCGTCGTCCTGCAGCAGATAGCTGAGCGAGCCGTGCAGCACGCCCGGCCGTCCGCGAGAGAGTGACGCCGAGTGGCGCTCGGTGTCGAGTCCCTCACCTGCCGCCTCCACGCCGATGAGTTCCACCGCCGCATCATCGATGAATGCGTGGAAGATGCCCATTGCGTTGGATCCGCCGCCGACGCACGCGACCACCGAGCGCGGCAAGCGGCCGGCGCACTCGAGCATCTGCGCGCGCGCCTCCCGTCCGATTACGGACTGGAGGTCGCGCACCATGCGCGGATAGGGAGCCGGCCCGACTACGGAGCCGATGATGTAGTGGCTATCGGTCACGTTCGTTACCCAGTCGCGAATCGCTTCGCTCGTGGCATCCTTCAACGTCCTCGTGCCTGACGTTACCGGACGCACTTCGGCGCCCATGAGCCGCATGCGAAAGACGTTCAGTGCTTGTCGCCGCATGTCCTCTTCGCCCATGTACACCACGCAATCGAGACCGAACCGCGCGCACACCGTGGCAGTGGCCACACCGTGCTGACCGGCGCCGGTCTCGGCGATGATGCGTCGCTTCCCAATTCGGCGAGCCAGCAGCGCTTGCCCGACCGTATTGTTGATCTTGTGGGCGCCCGTGTGGTTCAGGTCCTCCCGCTTCAGATACACGGGCGCTCCCACCCGCTCGGAGAGTCGCGGCGCATCGCTTAACGAGGATGGACGACCAACGTAGGTCCGGAGTAAGTGTTCCAACTCGGCGCGGAACACCGGATCCGCCATCGCCCGGTCGTACTCACGCGCGAGATCGTCCAGCGCCGGCACCAGCGTCTCTGGTACGTAGCGGCCGCCGAAGGCGCCAAAGCGGTCCCGTTGCTCGAGTGTCGTCATGTGTGTTGGTCGTGGCGATGTACCGCGTCCGCGAACGCGCGCATCCGCTCGTGATCCTTGATTCCTCGCCTGCATTCGACACCGGAAGAGACATCCACGATGTCCGGGGCAAGCGCGCCCATCGCGTCGCCCACATTTCCCGGTGTCAGGCCGCCCGCCACCACCAGTTTGCTGCGGCAGGGGCGCGCGCCCGGCGTCAGCGCGTCCCAATCGAACCGCGCGCCCGAACCGCCCAACCGGCCGGGCGCGTCGAGAAGAATGGCATTGGCCACGCCGTCGAGTGCCGCGATGCGCGGGGCCAGGTCGCCCGTGTCGGTCACCCGGACCACGGCCCATACGGGCGTACGGGTCTCCTCGCGCACCCGGGCCACGAAATCGGGCGACGGATCGCCGTGAAGTTGAATGATGTCCAACCAGGCGTGCCGGGAGATGTAGGAAATTTCCTCTATCGGCACGTCGCCGAACACGCCCACCTTTTTGACCTCGGGCGCCAGGCGCGCCAGCACGAGGGCGCCCCGTTCGGGAGTCACGCGCCGCGGACCGCCGGCGAAGATCACCCCGGCGTACGCCCCGCCTAACGGGCCGACCTGGGCTGCGTCCTCATCCCGCGTGAGGCCGCAGAACTTGATCTCAGTGCGCACGGCCGATCCGCTCCACCCGCGTCAAGCGACCCACGGCCGCGGCCGGCTCTGCGGCGGCCGACACACTCGACCCGACGAGAACCGCATCCGCACCGGCGGCCGCTGCCCGCTCCACGTCCGCCTCGTCTCGGATGCCACTTTCCCACACGGCCACGCACGAGGCGGGAACCAGTCGCACCATCGTATCTCCCAGCGCCGCATCGATCTTGAGCGATTCCAGATCCCGATTGTTCACGCCAATCACGCGCGCGCCCGCCGCCATGGCGCGTTCCAACTCCGCTTCGTCGCGCACCTCGACCAACGGCTCGAGGGATATCGAGAGAGCGAATGCGGCCAGCCGGTGCAGCGTGTCGGGCGACAGCGCCCGCGCGATCAACAACGCCGCGGCCGCACCCGCCGCGCGCGCCTCGATGAGCTGCAACTCGTCCACGTGAAAGTCCTTGCGCAAGAGCGGCACGGCTACCGCCGCGCACGCGGCGCGCAGGTCGTCCAACGAACCGCTGAAGTGCGCCGGCTCCGTGAGCACCGAGATCGCGGCGGCACCGCCCGCCTCGTAGGCCCGCGCCTGCGCGTCCGCCGACAGGCCTCCATTGATCGCGCCCTTGGACGGCGAGCGACGCTTCACTTCGGCAATGACGGCCACGTGAGGCCGGCACAATGCCGCACGGAAGCCAGGAGCCGGCGCCGCGTTGGACGCCTCGCGCTCCAGCTCGGCAACGGCCGCGCGGTCAGCGCGCACGCGATCTACCCGCGCGTACGCTTCGGCCACGATTCCGCCCAACACACCGGTTGGCGGTACCCATGAGGATGAACGAGAGACTTGCACTTCGGTCGTTGTTCGGCTACTCTGGTATTCGGAGTCTTTTCGGGGAGCGGGGTTGAACCACTCTCGCAATCAACCGGTCTTCGACGCGAGGAACAGCATGGCGCTTACTAAGCGGCAACGGGAAATACTCACCTACCTCAGCGGCTATGGCGAGCAGCACGGGTACGCGCCCAGCTTCGAGGAGATCGCGCGACAATTCAACTATAACTCACTCGCCACCGTCCACGAGCACCTCACGAATCTCGAGCGGAAAGGGTACATCAAGCGCTCCTATAACGAGAGTCGCGCCATCGAGATTCTGCCCTCGGAAGCATTCCCGCGTGCCGTCGAGTTGCCGCTGCTCGGGAGCGTTGCCGCCGGCATGCCCATCGAGGCGCTCGAGGTGAACGAGTCGGTGACCGTTCCCGAAACGTTCATCCAGCGCTCCGGAAATCACTTCGTGCTTCGCGTGCGCGGAAATTCCATGATCGATGAACAGATCCGGGATGGTGACTTCGTGGTCATCAACGAGCGCAAAGCGGCGGAGAACGGCGAGACCGTCATCGCGCTCATCGACAACACGGCCGCTACGGTCAAGAAGTTTTATCGCGAGCGGGATGGACGCATCCGCCTGCAGCCCGCCAACGAAACCATGACGCCTATCTACGTGCACGAAAATGACGTAACGATTCAGGGTGTCGTGGTGGGAGTGCTCAGGCGGTATTGAGGCCATCGCTGCTGGTCACGCATGTGACGCGTCCTCTCGGCTCGCCTCACGCAGCCGGTCGAGCGCCTCGATTCCCTTTCCCGCATCCAACGCGCGGGTGGCGGCGTCGAGCGCGTCGCTGAACGAATTGCCGCGTCCCGCCACATAGAGGGCGCCGGCGGCATTGAGGAGCACCGCGGTGCGTGCCGCGCCGCCACGCCTGCCACTCAGCACCTCTACCACCACTCGCGCGTTCTCCGAGGGCGGCCCGCCGGCCAGCTCGCTCGCGCTGGCGACGTCGAGGCCCAACGCCGCGGGCTCGATGGTCCATTCGTGAACCGCGCCGTCGCGCACCTCGAGCACGCGGGTGCAACCAAGCGGGGAGATCTCATCCATGCCCGGCTCACCGTGCACGACCAGGGCGTGCCGCGCGCCGAGCGCGGCTAACGCGCCGGCCATGAGGGGCAGCCGCGCCGGCTCGGAGACGCCGATCACCTGTCGTCCAGCGGAGGCCGGATTGGCGAGGGGGCCGAGCATGTTCATCAACGTGCCGATCGCGAGCTCGCGTCGTACCGGGCCCACGTGGCGCATGGCGGGGTGCATACGCGGCGCGAACATGAACACGATCCCCGCCCGATCGAGCGTGCGCCGCATGTCGTCCACCGACATCTCGATGCGCACGCCTAACGCTTCGAGCACATCGGCGCTGCCGCAGAGCGTCGTGAACGAGCGATTGCCGTGTTTTGCGATGCGGACGCCGGCGCCCGCCGCAACCAACGCAGCGGCTGTGGAAATGTTGAACGTGGCCAGCGTGCCACCACCTGTGCCGCACGTGTCCACCAGCGAGTCGGGGTCCGATACCGGGAGCGCCACCATCGCGGCGCGCAGCGCGCGCGCGGCGCCGGCGATCTCGGATGCGGTCTCCCCTTTCACGCGCAGCGCCATGAGCACCGCGCCTACCTGCGCCGCTGTGCCCTCGCCGCGCATGATTTCGCCGAACGCGGTCGCCGTCTCTTCTTCGGTGAGCGACTGGCGGTCGGCGAGCGTGCGGAGCGCTCGTGCGATCGCGTCAGCGGACACCGATCGTGTCGAACAGGCGCTCGGGCAGCGCGGCGTGCGAGGCGACCAGCGAGATGACCAACGCCAGCAGCCGGACGCGCTCCACGTCTTCGTCCATGAAGACGCCGCGCTGGACGCGATTGGTGAGATTCACGACGCCCACGAGATCATCATGATACACCAGCGGAAAGCTGATGAACGAGCCCGTCGTGAAGTATTCGTCGCCGATGAGCGGATGGCCGCGCGCCTGCGCGACGTCGGTGACCAACACCGGCTGTCGGCTCGCGGCGACCTTGCCGGATACGCCCACGCCCATGCGGATCCGCTTCCCTTCGGTCACTTCGGGCGCGAGGCCCTTGGCCGCGGCGATGTAGAGCTCCTGCAATTCGGGGACGCGGAGCACGAGGGAGCACCGTTGGGCCTGCATGTCATCGCCGACGAGGGCCAACAGCCCATCGGCGAGCTGGCGCGGGTCCATGGTGCTCGCGTCGAGCGACAGCACGCGATCGATCAGGTAGATCGTACGCGTCTTTTGCCTGAGCGTTTCGCTTCGGCGGTGGAGCTCGACGTGCGCCTGCTCGAGCTGGCTGACGGCGGCGCTCACCTGCCCTTCCACCGCTTCGGCACGACGCAGGGCGCGGCGCGCCTCTTCTCTCGCGCGCGCGCTTTCGGCCTCCAGGGCGAGCAACCGGGCCGGCTCGAGCGCCGTCCCGCTGGTGGGCGTGTTGCGGGCCTCGGCGAGCTCGCTCTCCAGTTGGGCGAGCCGCTTCACGTATTCGCCGTGCACGCGCTGTGTGACGTCCTCGAGCGTATGCACCGCTTCGTTGCGCGCCTCTTGCTCGGCGAACCGCGCGTAGGCGAGCTCGAACAGCGCCACGTACGGCGCGAACCGTTCCATCACCCGCGTGCCGAAAAAGCGCCGCGGCTCGTAGAGCGCGACCACCGCACTCAGATGCCCGTCCACCAACACGCCGCGGAGCGCGAGCAAGCCCTCTTCGTTGAGCACCGACTCGAGGCCAAAGAAGCGCGCGTACTCATCCGAGGCATCGCCGGCATCGCCGAACTGGCCGCCGGCGCTGATCACGGCTCGCAAGCGCGCCGGTAGATGGTCGTACGTGGTGTCCACGCGGGCGCGCGTCACGCGTCCGGTGTCGGGGGTGCGTTTTTCGGTGAAGAGCTGTCGGCGCACGTCGAAGGCGAGCAGCACGAGGTGCGCGGATCGATCGACTTCGGCCAGCGCCTCGCCTAACGCTACGAAGGCAGCGTCGAGGTCCGAGGCGGCACCGAGGGCGTGCGCCAGGGACGCGAGTGTACGAGGAGGCATGTGCTGGAGATGCGCCGAGAGACGGGGTGCGCGAGTTGGTCAATGTAGAGGCGTAGGTATCGAGCTGTCAATCGCTTCGCTCTCGCGATCTCGCTTGACACCAGAGGGCGTGCGGATAGTTTCCTCACATGCCGGAGCGCACCGTGCAACTGGTGCTGCACTACGACGGCACCGGGTTCGCCGGGTGGCAGCGTCAGCCGCGTGAGCGCACCGTTCAAGGGGAGCTCGAGGACGCGCTGAGCCGCATTTGCGCACGGCCCGTAGCGGCGTTGGGCGCCGGACGGACCGATGCGGGGGTGCATGCACGAGGCCTGGCGGTCGGCGTCCGGGTTCCAGAGCGGTGGACACCGCTGTCGCTCAGGCGGGCGCTGAACGGTGTTTTGCCGCGGGACATGTGGGTGGCCGCGGCGCACGAGATGGCGCCGGCCTTTCACGCACGCTTCGATGCCACATCGCGACGATACAGCTATTACATCGGCACCGACGACGGCGCTCGCTCGCCGTTTCGCCGGCGTTGGGAGTGGGCGCTCGATCGCGAGCTCGCACGTGACGTGCTCGATGCGAACGCCGCGGCGCTTCGCGGCGAGCACTGCTTTCGCGCGTTCGCCGTGAGCGGCACCGCGCCCGCGCGCGACGGTCATCGCTGCATCATCCTGGACGCGGTGTGGCGCGATCGGCCGGGCGGTCTGATTTTCGAGATCGAAGCCAATCGCTTTCTCCATCACATGGTCCGGTTTCTCGTGGGCACGATGGTCGACGCAGCCAGCGGGCGCCGGGAGCCCGATCGGATCTCGACGCTCCTGAATGCCACGGACAACCGCGAGACGTCCGCTCCGGCGCCGGCGCGCGCGCTATTCTTGGATGTCGTGCGCTACCCGGCCGACCTTTATCTGACATCCGTATGAGACTTTTCCTCGACACGGCGCAGCTCGATGAGATTCGGTGGGCGCTCAATACCGGCCTCATCGACGGGGTGACCACCAACCCGTCGCTCATCGCGCAGGCGCTCGACGGCGCCGACCCCACCGAGCACGTCACCGCGATCGCGCGCCTGGTCCCCGGGCCGGTGACGGTCGAGGTCATCTCCACCGACGCCGATGGGATGTACCGTGAGGCGAAGGACCTCGCGCGCATCGGTGACAACATCGTCATCGAAATTCCCATGATCGAAGAGGGACTCATCGCCACGCGGCGCCTCGTGCCGGACGGCGCGCGTGTCAACGTCACACTCGTGTTCACGCCGGCGCAGGCGCTGCTGGCCGCGAAGGCGGGCGCGGCATACGTCAGCCCGTTCATCGGCCGGCTCGATGATTCGGGCGTCGACGGCGCCGAGCTGGTGTCCGACATCCGCGGCATCTTCGATCGCTTCGCGCCCGAATGCGAGATTCTCGCCTCGTCCATTCGTAGCCCGCGCCGGCTGATCGACGTCGTCAAGTTAGGCGCCGACGCGGTGGCCGTGCCGCCGGCCGTGTTGCGGGCCATGCTCGTGCACCCGCTCACCGATCTCGGACTCGACCGGTTCCTCCGCGACTGGAGCGCGCGGCTGGCCAAGCCCCGCGTGGACGGATGATGCGGCGCGCGCTCGGCATCCTGGCCGTCGCGTTGGCGCTTGGCTGCGACGGGTCGACCCATCACGGCAGCCCGACGATGCTGTCCAAGTTAGGCAGCATTGGCGTTGTGGAAGCCAGCGCCGCGCAACGGCCGGCCGATTCGATCGATCCGCGACGCCGCACGATCCTCACCGATGCGGTCGCGAGTGTGTCGCCCTCGGTCGTCACCGTGCAAACCGAAATCGTCGAACGCACCCCAGCGGACCAATTCGATGCGTTCTTCGGAGGCGGAGGAGGCGGCGAACGCACGATGCCGGGCCTCGGGTCCGGATTCATCGTGCGTTCCGACGGCGTGATCGTGACCAATGCCCACGTGATCAACGATGCGAAAACCATCTCCGTGGCGCTGCGTGATGGCACGTCGTATCACGCGCGGCTGGTGGGGAAGGACGAAACCAACGACATCGCGGTGCTGCGCATCGACGCGAGGAACCGGCCCGTGGCCCGACTCGGTGATTCGGACGGTTTGCTGATCGGCGAATGGGCGATCGCGATCGGCAATCCCTACGGCTTTCTGCTCGGCAATTCAGAGCCAAGCGTGACCACCGGCGTGATCAGCGGGACTGGACGCAACCTGGTCGCGCGCGCCGAAGGGAATGCCACGTACGTGGACATGATTCAGACCGACGCGGCAATCAACCCGGGGAATTCGGGCGGCCCGCTGGTGGACGCGGTAGGCGAAGTGATCGGCATGAACAGTTCCATCTATTCGCCGTCCGGCGGATCGGTGGGACTGGGATTCTCGATCCCGATCAATCGGGTGAAGCGCGTGGTCGAGGACCTGTTGCTGCACGGCGTGGTGCGGCAGCCGTGGTTAGGCATCAAGCTCGAGCTGCCCCAGACCTCGAATCCGCTCGAGGCGCTCCGGTTCGGCGTGATCGTGCGGGCCGTGGTCCCCGGGTCTCCGGCCGATCAGGCAGGGCTCGAGATCGGCGATCAACTGGTGAAGGCGGGCGATCGACCGCTGCGTAATCCATTCGACTGGGAAGCCGAGAAACTGGACGTACGCGTGGGCGAAAAGGTGCCGCTCGTGGTGAAGCGCGGCGAACGCACATTTCCGATCTCCGTCACAGTCGCCACACTCCCCGACGAGAGCGCGCCCAAGGTCCAGGTGCTCAAAGAACTCGAGCTGGTGACCGTGACGCCCACCATCCGCGCCGAGCGCGGCATTCGCAGTGCAAGGGGTGCGTTGATCTACGATGTCAGCTCGCGTGTGTCCGACGATCTGGGCATCGCCAAGGGCGACGTGATCGTGCAGATCAACCGCCTGCCAATCGACGATGCACAGGATGTCGCCAAGGCGCTCAACGCGTTTGCGGGACATGGCGTGATACACATGTACTTCGAGCGCGGGGGGCAAATCTACTCCACGGACTTCATGGTGAGATGACCGACGCAACCCGCTACGCGTCCCCGCTCGCCGAGCGCTACGCGTCTCGCGCGATGCTCGAGCTGTGGTCACCGCACGAGCGGTACGCGCTCTGGAGGCGCCTCTGGTTGGCGCTCGCCGAGGCGCAACGCGAGTTGGGCGCAACGATGGTCACCGACGAAGGGTTGGCGCAGATGCGCGCGCACCTGGATGACATCGACTTCGATGCGGTCGCGGCCTTCGAGCGGCGGTTCCGGCACGACGTGATGGCGCACGTGCACGCGTTCGGTGCCGCGGCACCACAGGCGCGCGCATTCATCCATCTGGGCGCAACGAGCGCGTTCGTCACCGACAACGCGGATCTCATCTTGATGCGTCGCGGACTGCAACTGATGCGCGTCAAGATCATCGCGGTGCTGCGTGCCCTGTCGGCATTCGCGCGCACGTGGCGCGATGAACCTACACTGTCGTACACCCATCTGCAGCCGGCGCAACTCACCACGGTCGGCAAGCGGGCGACGCTTTGGATGCAGGACCTGGTGCTCGATCTGGCCGACCTGGATCGACGCGTCGCCACGCTGCCGCTGCGCGGCGTGAAGGGCACCACGGGCACGCAGGCCAGCTTTCTCGCGCTGTTCGACGGCGATGACGAGAAAGTGCGCCGGCTCGAACAGCTCGTCGTCCGTCGGTTAGGCTTCGACCACGTGCTCCCGGTGACCGGTCAAACGTACACGCGCAAACTGGACGCGCAGGTGCTGGGCGTGGTCTCGGGCACTGCAGCCAGCGCGGCCAAATTCTCCGCCGACATCCGCATGCTCCAATCGTTCGGCGAGATCGAAGAGCCGTTCGAGCGCGAGCAGATCGGCTCGTCGGCCATGGCCTACAAACGCAATCCGATGCGTTCCGAACGCGTCGCGTCGCTCGCCCGATTTGTCATCTCCCTCGAGGAGAACGCCAATCACACGCACAGCGTGCAGTTTTTCGAGCGGACACTCGACGACAGCGCCAATCGCCGCCTCGTGATTCCCGAATCGTTTCTCTCGACCGACGCCATCCTGCTGCTGATGGCGAACATTGCCGGCGGCCTCGAGGTGCACCCCGCGCGCATTCGACGACGGGTGATGGACGAGCTGCCCTTCATGGCGACCGAAGAGTTGATCGTGGCCAGCGTGCGCGCAGGCGGCGACCGACAGGCAGCGCACGAGCGCATCCGCGGTCATAGCCTGGCTGCGGCACAGGCCATGAAGGACGGCGCCGAGCGCAACGACATGCTCGATCGCCTGGCCGCCGATCCATCGTCCGGATTGTCCAGTGATGATCTTCGCGCAGTGTCTGATCCTGCGCGGTACGTGGGGCGTGCGCCGCGCCAGGTCGACGAGTTCCTACGTGAGGTGGTGGATCCGATCTTGGCGGCGGCCCCAGCCGGCGCTCCCGACGCGGAGGATCTTCGAGTATGACGATCATGGTGACGAGCGATATTCCGCTCCCGCTGCTGGGACGCGGCAAAGTGCGCGACATCTACGCCGTGGATGCGGACCGCCTGTTACTCGTCGCAACGGATCGCGTGAGCGCGTTCGACGTGGTGATGCGCGAGGCAGTTCCATTCAAGGGCGCGGTGCTCACGCAACTCAGCGCATGGTGGTTCGCGCAGACGCGCGATATCGTGGCGAACCACGTGATTGCCGCGCAGGTCGATGCGATCATAGAGCACGTGCCGGCGCTCGAACCATCTCGTGCCGCAATCGCGGGGCGAGCGATGCTTTGCCGTCGCGCCACCGTCTTCCCGATCGAGTGCGTGATTCGGGGCTATATTTCGGGCTCGGCGTGGAAAGAGTACGCTGCATCGGGCACGCTCGCCGGCGAGCCGTTGCCCAACGGATTGCGCGAAAGCGACCGGCTTCCGGAGCCAATCTTCAGCCCCGCCACGAAAGCGGAGACGGGGCACGACGAAAACATCACTATCGCGCGGATGCGCCAGATCGTAGGCAGTGGGGCTGCGGCGGAGCTCGAGCGCTTGACGCGCGCCGTGTACGCCCGCGGCTGCGCGATCGCCGAGGGCCGGGGCATAATTTTGGCCGACACAAAATTGGAATTCGGGCGCGACGTCACGGGTGCCATCACGCTGATCGACGAACTGCTCACTCCTGATAGCTCGCGCTTCTGGCCGGCTGATGCGTACCGGCCGGGTGGTCCCCAGCCCAGCTTCGACAAGCAGCCGCTACGCGACTATCTCGAGGGCGAGCGCCGCGCGCGTCGTTGGAACGGCGATGCGCCTCCGCCTCCCCTTCCCGAGGATGTCGTACGTGCGACGAGCGCACGCTACCTCGACGCCTTTCGCCGGCTCACGGGCCACGCCGCGGACGTGGCGGAGCTCCAGTGAACTTCGCGCGGGAAGGCACCGTGTTCATCCTCGGTGGCGCCGCCGCGGTCGTGGTCGTGATCGTGTTGGCCCTCACGCTGCGGTCGTGGCCGCTCTGGGTGACGGCGGTGCTGGTGCTCATCGTGGCGCTCTGGATCGCGTATTTTTTCCGCGACCCCGAGCGCGTCGGTCCGCGCGGCGATCATCTGGTGATCGCTCCCGCGGACGGGCGCATCGTGATGATCACGCCAGTGGAGGAACCGGACTTCGTGCACGGGCGAGCGATACGCATCTCGATCTTCATGAACATCTTCAATGTGCACGTGAATCGCTATCCGGTCGGCGGCGCGGTGGCATATGAGAAGTACAACCCCGGCACGTTTTTCAACGCCGCCGCCGAAAAGGCCAGCCTGGACAATGAGCAGATGTCGGTGGGCATCGAGCGGGGCGGCCAGCGTGTGCTGGTGCGGCAGATCGCGGGGTTGATCGCGCGGCGCATCGTCACGTACGCCCGGCTCGGCGCGCCGGCCGTCCAGGGCGACCGCATGGGGATCATTCGCTTCGGATCGCGCGTGGATGTGTTCGTGCCGCCTAACGCAACAATCATCGCGCGCGTGGGACAGCGGCCGGTGGCGGGCACCACGGTGCTGGCGGAGCTGCCGGAATGAGGCCCGCGATTCCCCGCCCCGACATGCGCCGCGCCGTGGTGCTTCTGCCGAACGGGTTCACGCTCGGCAACCTGTTCTTCGGCGTATTCGCCATCGTCTCCGCCAGCCGCGGCGACTTCGAGTGGGCGGGGTGGTGCGTGGTCCTGGGCGGCGTGGCCGATGCCATGGATGGCCGCATTGCGCGGATGACCCGGACCGGCAGCAGGTTCGGCGTCGAGCTCGACTCGCTCGTCGACGCCATCAGCTTCGGCGTCGCGCCGGCGTTCATCATGTACTTCGCGGTGCTGAATCGCGACAACCTGGCGTGGTTGATCTGCTTCATCTACATCGCCTGTGCCGTCATGCGGCTGGCGCGGTTCAACATCGAGCAGGGCGGACGCGCCAAGACACAGTTCCACGGCCTCCCCAGCCCGGCTGCCGGGATTACGCTCGCCACCTATTACTGGTTCAGCCAAACGAGCCTGTACACGGAGACGATGGTCAGCGGCTGGCCATGGCACACCGTGCTGCCGGCGGTGATGCTGGTGCTGAGCTTCCTCATGATCAGCCACGTGCTGTATCCCGCGCCGCCGAACATCAACTTCCGGAAGCCATCCAGCATCGTCGCGAGTCTCGCGTTCCTGATTGCCGTCGGCCTGGTGGTGATCGACCACCGGCGCTATGCCTTCCCCGTTCTTGTGTTGTACGTCGGGTATGGCCTGCTGAAGACGTTCCTGCTCGGCCTGATGGACCGGCTGCCGAGCGCCGATCCGCTGCTCGACGACGATGCCGATGATGATTTCGCGGAGCGGCAGACGGAGCTGGCCGAGCATCCCCATCGAGAGCGGCGCCGCCCCCGCGGCGGCTCTCCGTTAGGCGGGGCCCACGGGCCCTTCACCCGCGAGTCCGACGAGGACGATGCATGAGCCGGTTCCGCGTCTCGGTACACATCGTGCCGCGCCAAGGCATTCTCGATCCGCAAGGCAAGGCCGTGGCGGATGCGCTGCACACCCTGGGCTTTCGCGGCGTTGCCGATGCGCGCATTGGCCGCCACGTGGTATTGGACGTCAGCGCAGTGTCACCCGAGGCCGCGGGCGCGGCAGTGCGCGAAATGTGCGACCGCTTGCTCGCGAATCCGGTCACCGAGGATTACGAGATCGCCGGCGTGGAGACCCTCCCGTGAAGTTCGGTATCGTCACCTTCCCGGGCTCCAACTGCGACTACGACGCGTTTCGTGCCGTGAAGGACGTACTCGGCGCCGAGGCGGTATACCTGTGGCACAAGTCGCACGAGCTGCAGAACGCCGACGTGGTGATCCTGCCCGGCGGCTTCAGCTATGGCGATTATCTGCGCGCGGGCGCTATCGCCCGATTCAGTCCCATCATGCAGGAAGTGGCGACTCACGCACGGCGCGGCGGACCGGTGCTGGCGGTGTGCAATGGATTTCAGATCGCCTGCGAGGCCGGATTGCTCCCGGGGGCGCTGCTCCGCAATGCGGGCCTCACGTTCTTGTCGCAGCAGGTGATTCTGCGCGTCGAGAACGCCGATACCCTGTTCACCAACCGGTATGCCCCGGGGCAGCTGCTCCGCGTGCCGATCGCCCATGGCGAAGGACGGTTTACGGCTGACCCGGAGACGTTGGAGCGGCTGGAGAGCGAAGGCCGGGTGGTGCTGCGCTACGTGAACGCCGCGGGCCAATTGGATGCGGAATCCAACCCCAATGGTTCGCAGCGTGCGATTGCGGGCATCGTGAGCGCGGAAGGCAACGTCATGGGGATGATGCCGCATCCGGAGCGAGCGGTCGAACTGGTCCTCGGTTCGCGCGACGGGTTGGGTATATTTCAATCGATGATGGCCCAGGTGTCCGCATGACCGACGTGCGCCTCGCCGCCCGCGTGATTCCCACGCCGGGCACGGTGCAACCGCGCCCCGGCGATCCGCCGATCACGCGGGCGCTGGTAGCGGAGCACGGCCTCACCGACGAGGAGTACGCACGCCTGCTCGCCATGCTGGGTCGCGAGCCCACGTTTACGGAGTTGGGCATCGTGAGCGCGTTGTGGAGCGAGCATTGCTCGTACAAGCATTCGCGACCGGTGCTCAAGACGCTGCCCACGGACGCGCCGTACGTGTTGCAGGGCCCGGGGGAGAACGCCGGCGTCATCGCCATTGGTGATGGGCTTGCGGTGGCGTTCAAGATCGAGTCGCACAATCATCCGTCGGCAGTGGAGCCGTATCAGGGCGCGGCTACGGGCGCGGGCGGGATCTTGCGCGACGTGTTCACCATGGGTGCGCGTCCCATTGCGCTGCTCGATTCGCTGCGCTTCGGTCCGTTGGAGTCGCCACGGCAGCGTTACCTGTTCGGCGGCGTCGTGAAGGGGATCGGCGACTACGGAAACTGCGTCGGCATTCCGACGGTGGCCGGCGAGGTGGTGTTCGACCCCGCATACGAGGGGAATCCTCTCGTGAACGCCATGTGTGTGGGGCTGCTGCGCGAGCAGGATCTCATTCGTGCGAGGGCGGAAGGGGTCGGGAATCCGATCATGGCCGTTGGCGCGCGCACCGGGCGCGACGGCATTCACGGCGCGTCTTTCGCGTCCGAGGATCTCTCCGCAACCAGCGACGCCAAGCGTCCGCGGGTGCAGGTGGGCGATCCGTTCACCGAGAAGCTGCTCCTCGAGGCGAGCCTGGAGCTCATCGGGAGCGGCCACATCGTGGCCATTCAGGACATGGGCGCCGCTGGCATAACGTCATCGTCCGCCGAGATGGCCGCGCGCGGCGATGTGGGCGTGACGATCGATGTGTCGCGGGTGCCGGTGCGCGAAGAGGGGATGACGCCGTACGAGATCCTGCTGAGCGAGTCGCAGGAGCGAATGCTGGTGGTGGCCAAGCGCGGGCACGAGGAGGCGGTGCGGGAGATTCTCGGCAAGTGGGACCTCGCGGCGGAAGTGATCGGCGAAGTGATTGCCGAGCCGGTGTATCGTGTCACCGACGGGGCGCGCGTGGTGGCGGAGTTCCCCGGCTCCCGGTTGGTTACTGACTGCCCGGTGTACCATCCGGCGGCCGAGGAGAGCGCCGCCATTCGGGCGCTGCGCGCCCGCGACGTGGATGCGATCGCCGAGCGCGCGGAGGAGGGCGATCCGGTGTGGACGCTGGAGACGTTGCTGTCGTCGCCGACGATCGCGAGCAAGCAATGGGTCTACCGGCAGTACGATCCGACCGTACGCACGGGCACGGTGGTTGGGCCGGGACAGGGCGATGCAGCGGTGATCAGGCTGCGTGGAACGAACAGGGCGATCGCCATGAAGACGGACGGCAACGGCCGCTACGTGTATCTGGATCCCCGGATGGGCGGGCGGGTGGCGGTGGCCGAGGCGGCCCGCAACGTGGCCTGCGTGGGCGGGCGGCCGATGGCCATCACCAACTGCTTGAACTTCGGCAATCCGCGCCGTCCCGAGGTGTTCTTCCAGTTCCGCGAAGCGGTGGTGGGCATTGGGGAGGCGTGCCGTGCGTTAGGCACACCGGTCACTGGCGGCAACGTGTCACTGTACAACGAGAGTCCGGGCGGCGCGGTCTATCCCACGCCGGTGATCGGGATGATCGGCGTGGTCGAGTCGATGGCGCACGTGACGCGCTCGGGTTTCACCGTCGACGGCGATGCGATCGTGCTATTGGGCGACCCGACGCCGGAGATTGGCGGCAGCGAGTACTTGGCCCGCGTGCACGGCGTGGTGGCCGGTGCGCCTCCGGTGTGCGATCTGACACGCGAGCGGGCGCTGATCGACGCACTGCTCGAGGCCATTCGATCGGGCGCCGTGCGTTCGGCGCACGACTGCAGCGACGGTGGCATTGCCGTTGCGTTAGCCGAGTGCGCGATCGGCGACGCCGACCGCGCGTTAGGCGCGGAGATCGACCTGTCGGCGTGGCGTGCGCTGCCGCTGCGCGCCCTGCTGTTCGGTGAGGCGCAGGGGCGGGTGATCGTCAGTACCGTCGATGCGGCGCGCGTGATCGCGATAGCGGGAGCGCATGTCGTTCCGGCGCGGCGCATCGGTACCGTGCGCGCAGCGTTGCCCGATCTTGCGATTACAGTGGGCGGCCGCACGTTCGCGGCCCCGCTGGAACGCTTGGCCCGCGCGTATCATGAAGCGATTCCCCGCCTCATGGCGCGCGCGACGGCAGAGGCAGCCATCTTGGAGCAACATCCTCAACCGGCGGCGTCATAGATCCATGTGTGGAATATTTGGTGTGTACGGTGCTCCTGATGCGGCGGAACTCGTGCACCTTGGCCTGTATTCGTTGCAGCACCGCGGTCAGGAATCTGCGGGGATCGTCGCCGTGGACGACGACGGCGTCGCTCGGGCGCACCGCAGCATGGGGCTCGTATCCGAGGGACTCGCCTCGGGCGCGTTAGGCGAGCTCGACGGCACGCTGGCCATCGGGCACACGCGCTACAGCACCGCCGGGTCCTCATCCATCGACAACGCGCAGCCGGTGCTGGTCCGCTTCCGCGGCGGTTACATCACCCTGGCGCACAACGGCAACATCGTGAATGCCAGCGAGCTGCGGCGCGAACTCGAGAACGAGGGGTCGATCTTCACGTCGACCATGGATTCCGAGGTGCTGGTGCACCGGATGGCGCGGTCCAAAGCCGCGCGCCCGGAGGATCAGCTGGCCGACGCGCTGCAGGGCGTCGAAGGCGCGTATTCGCTGGTCGTGGCCAGTGGCGGCACACTCATGGCCGCGCGTGATCCGCGCGGCTGGCGCCCGTTAGCCATCGGTCGGTTGGGCGAAGCCATGGTGTTCGCATCGGAAACGTGCGCGCTCGACATCGTCGGCGCCTCGCACGTGCGCGATGTGCGGCCGGGCGAGATCGTGATCGTGGACGCCGATGGGATGCGCAGCCGACAGGCGCTCGCGCCGTTGGAATTACGGCGCTGCGTGTTCGAGTACGTCTATTTCGCCCGCCCCGACAGCCGCATCTTCGATGGCGGCTCCGTGGATCGCGCGCGTCGCGCACTCGGCCGCCAACTCGGAAAGGAGTCCCCCGCCCCCGGCGCCGACCTGGTGTTCGGCGTTCCCGACTCGGCGAACGCGGCCGCGCTCGGGTACGCCGAGCAGACCGGCCTGCCGCTCGAGCACGCGCTCATCCGGAATCACTACGTTGGGCGCACGTTCATTCAGCCGTCGGCGCAAGGCCGCAGCCTCAAGGTAAAGGTCAAGTACAACCCCGTGCGCGAGGTGCTGGACGGCAAGAGCGTGGTCATGATCGACGATTCCATCGTGCGAGGGACGACCACGCGCGGCTTGGTGTCGTTGATCCGCGCGGCCGGCGCGCGCGAGGTGCACATGCGCATCGCGTCGCCGCCCGTCACTGGTCCGTGCTATTACGGCATCGACACGCCATCGCGCGAGGAGCTCATTGCCGCGAATCTGTCGGTGGACGAAATCGCGCGGCACATCGATGTCGATTCGCTCGGGTACCTGTCGCTCGACGGGATGCTGGCTGCCGTACCGGGCGGACCGGGCGGCTTCTGCCACGCCTGCTTCTCCGGTGACTACCCCACGGCGCCACCCACCGATCCCGACAAACTGCGATTCGGCTGCGGCTGTTAGTCTAACGCGGCCGCGCGCGGCGGCACTCTGACCGGGAGATGCGATTTTCGTGTCCAGGCTCGTCTACTTCTTTGGGAACGGTAAGGCCGACGGCACACGCGAGATGAAGGCCGTGCTCGGCGGCAAAGGAGCCAACCTCGCCGAGATGACCAACCTCGGCGTCCCCGTGCCGCCGGGCTTCACCATCGCGTGCGAAGCGTGCATCGCGTACCTGGGCTCGGGTCAGGTGCCGGCGTCGCTCACCGAGGAAGTGGCAGAGCACCTGCGCCGACTCGAAGACGCCTCGGGTCGCCGCCTCGGCGACCCGGCATCGCCGCTGCTGGTATCCGTGCGCTCCGGCGCTCCCGTGTCGATGCCCGGCATGATGGAGACGATTCTCAACCTCGGCCTCAATGACCGCACTGTGTTAGGCCTGGAACGCCAGAGCGGGAACGCGCGCTTCGCGTACGACTCGTATCGCCGGTTCATCCAGATGTACAGCGACGTCGTGCTCGGCGTCCCCAGCCACGACTTCGAACGGCTGCTCTCTGCCAAACGCGTGGCCGCCGGCGTCGCCACCGACTCCGAGTTGTCGGAGGATGCGCTGCGCAACCTGGTGGAGGAATACAAATCGCTCGTGCGCCACGCGCTCGGCGCAGATTTCCCCATGGATCCGCAAGTCCAACTGTGGGGCGCGATCGAAGCGGTGTGGAAGTCGTGGACGCTCAAGAAGGCAGTCGACTATCGCAAAGTGAACGGCATTTCCGAAACGCTCGGCACCGCGGTCAACATCGTGGCGATGGTGTTCGGCAACATGGGCGACGATTCGGGAACCGGCGTCGCATTCACTCGCGACCCGTCAACCGGCGAGAAGCGGTTCTTCGGCGAGTTCCTGGTCAACGCGCAAGGCGAAGACGTCGTGGCGGGCATCCGCACGCCGCTGCACATCGATGAGATGGCGGATCGGCTGCCCGGTGCGTACACGGAGTTGATGATCACGCAGCAACGCCTCGAGCAGCACTATCGCGACATGCAGGACATCGAGTTCACCGTCGAGCGCGGCAAGTTGTTTCTGCTGCAGACGCGAACCGGAAAACGGACTGCGGCGGCCGCGGTGCGCATTGCCGACGAGATGGTCGCGGAGGGCGTCATCAGTCGAGCCGAGGCGGTGAATCGCGTCGACCCGTCGCATCTCGATCAGTTGCTGCACCCGATCATCGATCCGAGCGCGCAGGCCAAGCCGATCGCCATCGGCCTGCCGGCCAGCCCCGGCGCGGCGAGCGGACGCGCGGTATTCGATCCCGACGTGGCCGAGCAGCGCGCGGCCTCGGGCGAGCATGTCATTCTTGTGCGCGAGGAGACGACCCCCGAAGATTTCCATGGCATCGTGGCGGCTCGCGCGGTCCTCACGGCGCGCGGCGGCATGACCAGCCACGCCGCTGTCGTCGCGCGCGGCATGGGCAAGTGCGCCGTCGTCGGCTGCAAGGAAATCCACGTGGATGTCGAACGCCGGCGATTCACGGTGGATGGAAAAGCGGTCGAAGAGGGAGACTGGATCACGCTCGACGGCGCCAGCGGACGCGTGTTCGCCGGCGACCTGCCCACGGTTCCGAGCGATGTGGTGCGCGTGCTCGCCGGTACGATGTCGGGCGGTGCCTCGCGCACGTACCTGTCGTTCGCGCGCCTGCTGAGTTGGGCCGATGAGATGCGCGTGCTCCGCGTCCGGGCGAACGCGGACACGCCCCAGGATGCGCGCATCGCGCGCTCGTTCGGCGCCGAGGGGATCGGGTTGTGCCGCACCGAGCACATGTTCTTCGAGGGCGAGCGCATCGTGGCCATGCGCGAAATGATCGTGGCGCGCGATGAACGAGGCCGGCGGCGCGCGCTCGCCAAGCTGCTTCCTATGCAGCGGCAAGACTTCGACGGCATCTTCGAGGCCATGGATGGGTTCCCCGTCACCATCCGGCTGCTCGACCCGCCGCTGCACGAGTTCCTCCCCCACGGCGGCGAGGACGCGAAGCGCCTCGCGCACACCCTCGGCATGCCGCGCGAGGAGCTCAACCGCATCGTCGAGTCGCTGCGTGAAACGAACCCGATGCTCGGACACCGGGGATGCCGGCTGGGGATCACGTACCCCGAGATCACCGAGATGCAGGGCCGCGCCGTCTTCGAGGCCGCGGTGCGGGCCAAGCGGCGCGGCATCGACGTGCATCCGGAACTCATGATCCCGCTCGTGTCGACGGTGAAAGAGTTCGACAACCAACGCGCGATTCTCGAGGAGGCGGCGCGTCAAGTGTTAGGCGCGATGGGAGAGGATCTACCCTACACGGTGGGGACGATGATCGAGCTCCCGCGCGCCGCGCTGACCGCCGACGAGATCGCGGCGAAAGCGGACTTCTTTTCCTTCGGCACGAACGACCTCACGCAGACCACGTTCGGCCTGAGTCGGGATGACGCGGGGCGCTTCCTGCCCTACTACGTGGACAAGGGTATTCTGCCAAACGACCCGTTCCAGGTGCTCGACACCGTGGGCGTGGGCAAGCTGATCCGGTACGCGGTCACCGAAGGGCGGCGCATGCACCCGGGTCTCAAGACCGGTATCTGCGGCGAGCATGGGGGCGAGCCGCACTCGATCCGCTTCTGTCACGAGACCGGTCTGAACTACGTGTCGTGCTCGCCGTTCCGCGTGCCCATCGCCCGCCTGGCCGCGGCCCAGTCGGCGCTCGCCATGCCCGCCTAACGACCGCGGGGTGGCTTATCCGGCGCGGTAGATTCGGTGGATCAGGGCTGCCAACTCTGCGGCGTTGGTCGTACCGTAGTTGGCGTAGCAATTGTTCATGATGACGTGGACCTCGCGCGCGTGCTCGGCCACCTCACGGATGCGCGGCGCCCACTCGGCTAGTTCGCCCGCATCGTACAGATAGCGGAACTTGTCCGCCACCGACACGCCTGTCCGCTCCCACGTGTCGGCGCGCCGGCCGTGAAACCGGATCACCGCGGTCCGCGGCGATGTGACCGCGACCAACGGCGGGACGCTGCTCGGCAGTCCCTGCGGCTCGTCCACCATCACGAACGGGATGTCGTGCTCGCGAAAGAAGCCGAGGGTCGACTCCGCGCTGCGCGACTCGAACCAGAGCGCGTTGCGCAGCTCCACCGTGAACGGCACGTCGCCCATGCGGCGCTGTGCGTCGAGGATCAGCTCGCGGCGGTCGTGTCCGGGCAGGAACCAGCGCGGATACTGCAGGAGCACCGCGCCCAACTTGTCCGTCTCGCGCAGCGGAACTAACGCGTCGAGGAAAATGTGCCATACCTCGTCGTACAGCTCGGGCGGCAGATCCTTCCCATAGATGCGCGTCCTCGACGCCAGCGCGGCGGGCAGCGCGTCGCGCAGCGGCGCCGGCAGCCGCGCGACCTCCGAGGGCTGTCCGGTCATCAGCGCGTGCGCCTTGATGTCGAACCGAAACGTGTCGGGCGTACGATCGCTCCACAGTTCCGCCGTGCCCCGGGCAGGCAGCGCGTAGTAGGACGCATCGACCTCTACCATGGAGAAGCGCGACGCATAGTACTTCAGCCGCTCCTCCGCCGAACTGACGCCCTTGGGATAGAAGATGCCGCCGCGCGTCAGGGTGGGGTCGGTCCACGACGCCGTGCCGAATCGGATCAGCCCGCCGTTGGGCGTGCGAAGCGGCTCGGGACCAGGCGGCGACACCCGTTCGGCGCGCGCGTGGGCCGGGCCCGGCCCGGGATCGTGCACCGTGGGCTCTGCGTTGGGCGGCGGCTTGCGGTTAGGCGCACCCGACTGTGGCATGTCGCGGCCGGAGTGGGAAAGAAAGCGCCGAGGGCCGGCTCGCCGTTCGGCGAACCGACCCTCGATGATGGAGGCGCGGGGAATCGAACCCCGGTCCGAGACAAGATCCAAGGCAGCGCCTACGTGCGTAGCCCACCGATTGAGGTCTCCAGCCGCTGGCCGATGGGCGGCCCACTGCTGGACGAGTCTTCTATGCTTTCGCGCGACGCCGGAAGACGCAATGCCACGCTAGCCCGAATTTGCGTTACCCATCAAGCCGCCTCAGGCGAGCTTCCCGATGGGCAGGTGCGTGAACCGAAGTTACGCAGCCAGAGCCAAGTTGTTGTTGGCAGTTATGAAATTTCCCGAGGGATTTACCAGGGCTCGAGGACCTGGGCACGCGGCCACCGCTTCACTTACCCCGTCGAAGCCAGTCGCCCCCTATGCTCATTAATCTAGAGTCTCAGGTGTCGCCGGTCAATGCTGAGAGGCCTTGGAGTGGGCCAATCGCTCGAATGCTAACGTCCAATGTTGCCCACGCTTAGACCATTGCACCTCACGCAGTTTCGTCCCGCGTGCTTCGCCTCGTATAGCGCCTTGTCGGCTGCCGAGAAGAGCGAATCGTGACTCCCCGTGCTGGTGGGATAGCTGGCCACACCGAACGACGCGGTCACCGCCAACACATGCCCTCCGATTTCCACCCTTGACGATTCCAGCGTGGTTCGGAGGCGTTCTGCTACTTCGTGCGCTCGTTCGAGTGGGGTCTGCGGTAAAAGGATGGCCAGCTCCTCCCCGCCGTAGCGCGCGCACAGATCGATGTTGCGCACGACGCGTTTCGCGGCCACTGCAACGGCGGCCAGCACCCGATCGCCCGCCGCGTGGCCGTGGGTGTCGTTGATAGACTTGAAGTTGTCCAGGTCGGCAAGAATCAACGACAATACCTGATCGCTGCGATCACATTCGTTCAGGTGCTGTCGCAGCCGCTCATCGAACACGCGCCGGTTGGCCAGGTTGGTGAGCGCATCGGTGCGCGACTCCGCGGTGGCTTCCTCGAACTGGCGAACACCTTGGTACGCGGCCGCGGACAGCGATGAGAGGAGGAGCAGCAGCGAGGTTTCGACCTCCGTGACCTGGCCCGGCTCCTCTCCCTCGATAGTGATCGCACCAAGGGCGCGCCCTTCGCGCTGGAGGGGGACTACTGCCAGCGATCCGAGGCGCCGAACGGGCTCGCCCGGACCGAACACCGGGTAGCGCAGCGTGCGCTCGGTCTCGCGGACGGTGAATCGCTGCCGCTCTCGGCAGGCGGTCCCGACGAACGATTCCGGCGTCACCGCGAATCCGGTAGGCACCGGATGGCCGCTGGACACGCTGATCACGGTTCCACCCTCTGCACCCTCGTTCCACAATGTGAAGGCGGCGCGCGTGGCCCCCGAGACCTCGAGCGCGGCGTCGCAGATCGCGTGGCCTAACCCGGCGACATCGTGGCTGCCCTGCACGCGCTCGGCGGCCCGCGCGAGCACTTCCGCTTTCCCGCGATAGTGCCGTGTTTCGCGTCCATCGCGCAGCAGATCGAGCAGCGAGCCCAGGCGTGCGGCGTTCGCCGCCAGCGCCTGTTTCGCATTCTGCGGAAGGGCGGCCCGGCGAGCCACGAACAACGAAATGGCCCAACGAAGACGGTCGTCGCGCGCGACCGGGGCCACGAGCACGCCGCACGAGTCGGTGTGTTGATTGCCGGTGGTGAGTCCCTGCGCCATCGACCATTGGACCAGCGACTCCACCGGGGGCGTGCAGTGCGGCTCGGCCGACTCGACGCCGGGCGCCGAGACGGAAAGGACCGCGTGCTGCTGGTCGTCCTCGTTGCGCAACCAGAGCGTCACGGTATCGGCGTCGAGCGATTCACGGACGCCGGTGAGCAGCCGCTCCACGGCGTCGCGCTCCACGGCGCGGCCCAACGCATCGTCGCGTGCCGCCCGCTCCGCCGACGGCGTCCGGGACGTCGAGGGCGAATGCTCCTCGCGACCGTGCTCCGGCCAGGCGGAGCCGTCGCCGTTGGCCGTACGTGCCATGGCGCGCAGCGAGAGGCCGACCGCCATCGCGCCGATGAAGAGCAGGGCCAGGCGCGCCCACTGCGCGGACCCGGCGTGCGGCGCGAGGAGCGGGTCGAAGCGGGCGAGCGTGGGTATGGCCAGCACCGTCAACGCAAGCGCGTATGCGCTGCCGGCCCGCCACGCGAGCGCGGCGATGAGACACGCCAGCAGCGCAGCAATCGGAGAATGGGTCGCGCTGCTGGCGAGAACGGTCAGCGCGACCGAGAGGGCAAGTGCGCCAATCGGCACGTGACTCTCGGCGGAGGCGTCCAGAGGAATGGTGCAGGATCCGCGTTAGGCGTGAGTGATGCGCGAGGCCGCGCAAGCAGCGCCAAACCCGTTATCGATGTTGACGACCGTAACGCCCGAGGCGCAACTGTTGAGCATGGCAAGCAGCGCCGCGAGCCCGCCGAAACTCGCGCCATAGCCGACGCTGCTCGGGACCGCGATCACCGGCACCGACACCAGTCCGCCCACCACTGACGCCAACGCCCCCTCCATGCCGGCCACGACGATGATCACCGCCGCGTCGTGCAGCGCTTTGCCCTGCGCCAACAGCCGATGGATGCCGGCGACGCCGACATCCGTTAGGCGGTCGACTGTGTTGCCGAGCGCGCGGGCCGTGACCACCGCCTCCAGCGCCACCGGCAGGTCGCTCGTCCCGGCCGTGACGACGAGAATCGTTCCCCGCCCGAGCGGCGCCGGCACCGAAGGAGGAAGGTACGCCGTGCGCGCGACGGGCTCGATCTCGATGCCGGGGAAGCGTGCGCCTAACGCGGCGTCCATCCCCGGTTCCAGGCGCGTGACCAGCACGCCGTCCTGCTGTTCGGCAATGCGCTCGGCGATGGCGACTACCTGTTCGATAGTCTTGCCGCTGCCGAAAATGACTTCGGGAAACCCCTGGCGAAGCGCGCGGTGGTGGTCGACCGTGGCGAAATCCATCGCTTGGGCCTCCGGCAGCGCGAGTGCACCCAGAGCGTCGTGCACGTCGACGTCTCCTTGGGCGACCTGGCGCAACAACGCCAGAACGCGCTCCCGCCTCACGCCGCGGCGGCCTCCTCCGCAGCGCGCTCTTCAGGTTTGGACGAGATCTCGCCACGACAGCGCGCGGCCAGATACTCGCCGAAGATGTCTTCGACGGCGCCGAGCGACTCCACCTGATGCAGCTGGCGTCGCAGGTCGGCGGAGCCAGGCAGGCCCTTGACGTACCAGCCGAGGTGCTTGCGAAACTCGAGGGCCGCGCCGCGCGGGTCATTCTCGTACGAGGCCGCCATGTGCGCGTGCTCAACGGCGATCGCGAACCGCTCCTCGACCGGCGGCGCGGGCGGCATCGGCAGATGCTGCAGCAATGCGCGGGTTTGATCGAATACCCACGGCTGCCCAAACGAACCGCGTGCGATCATCACGCCAGCGCAACGCGTCTGGTCGTACATGCGAAACGCATCGTCTGCCGACCTGATGTCGCCATTGCCGAGCACGGGGATGTCGAGTGCATCCACCACGGCGGCGATCTCGTCCCACCGCGCGGCGCCCGAGTACATCTGCGCGCGCGTGCGCGGGTGAAGGGTGAGCACGCGCGCGCCCGCGTCCTGGCAGCGCAGCGCGATCGCCACTGGATCGCGCATCTCCTCGCTCCAGCCGCTGCGGATCTTGACCGTGACCGGAAGGTGCGTAGAGCGCGACACCGCACGGATGACGTCGCTCACGAGGCCGAGGTCCTTGAGGCATCCCGATCCGCCGTTGCGCTTCACCACCTTCTTGACCGGGCAGCCGAAATTGATGTCGATGAACTCGGGCCCGAACACGTTCGTGACCAACGATGCCGCCTCGCCCATGGCGGTGACATCGGCGCCGAAGATCTGGACGCCGATCGGCCTTTCATCCGGGCCGAAGCGGAGCTTGTCGATGGTGGCCGCGTTTTCCCGTCGAATGCCTTCGGCCGAAAGGAATTCGGTGACCACCACGTCCGCCCCAAAGCGGCGGCACAGGCGTCGGAACGGAGATTCCGACACGCCCGCCATCGGTGCCAGGTAGAGTGGCACCTGGTGCGTGACAGGGTACGGGAAGGTCATGTCTGAACCTAGTGCGGATGGCAAGTGCATGCAACGTCGTTATTTGACACTGTTTTGCGCGCAGCGTAAGTTCCAAGGTTGGCATGACGCCACCGTCGCACATTTGTGGAATTCGCACCTGAGGAATATAGATGGAATTACGACAGTTCTTCACCGAAGACGCCATCAAGCTGGGACTCGACGGGAACTCCAAGGACGACATCCTTAAGGAGTTGATCTCGCTGCTCAAGCTGGATGAGAAGTCGGAAGGCATGTTGTACAAGATGCTGAAGCGGCGTGAGAATCTGGGATCGACCGGCATTGGCCGTGGCATCGCGATCCCGCATTGCCGCTCACTCGTTGTGAACAAGCTGCGCGTTGCCTTTGGGCGAAAACCGGACGGCGTCGATTTCAAAGCCATCGACGAGAAGCCGGTTTTTTTCTTTTTCCTGATTGTCGCGCCGCCACTCGAAGTATCAAACCAGTATCTTCCCGTCCTTGGGAAGATCGCACAGTTCAGCAAAGAGCCTGACGTCCCACAACGGCTGCTGTCGTTGACCGCGCCGGGGCAGTTCCTGGCCCTGCTGGAGGAGAAGGGTGTCTGATGTTGCATGCCGAGCTGGAAATCCTGCTCGAGATTCAAGACTTGCAGACGTTGCGGCGCGACATTGCGGAGGCTGAGTACGCCGCCGCGGGCATCCCGGTGGATGTCGACGCCTTCACCGCGCGGTTAGGCGAACGCATCGCCGAGCGCGAGGACCAACTTTCACCGCGAACCAACACCCGGTACCGTCGCATTGCCAGTCGCCACGAGCGCGTTGTCGCGCCGGTGCTGAACGGCGTCTGCTACGGCTGCTTCGTGCACGTCCCCACGAGCAAGGGACACGACAGGGAACGGAACGGGGAGTTGCGGACGTGTGAGAGCTGCGGGCGGTTTATTTACTATACCGACTAGCTGGAGATTGGCGGTTGGAGGTTGGTGGTTGGAGAACTACTCGCTGCGATCGTAGCAAGTAGTTTACCAACCGCCAACCTCCTACTCCCACTCGATCGTCGCCGGGGGCTTCGAGCTGACGTCGTAGACTACGCGGTTCACGCCGTCCACTTCATTGATGATGCGGCTCGAGATGGACGCGAGCACGTCGTGCGGGAAGGGGAACCAATCGGCGGTCATGCCATCGGCGCTCGTGACCGCGCGGAGGCCGATCACGTTGTCGTACGTGCGCGCATCGCCCATCACGCCGACGCTGCGCACCGGGAGCAGCACGGCGAACGCCTGCCAGATGGCTTCGTAGAGGCCGGCCTCGCGGATTCCTTCCAGATAAATTGCGTCCGCCTTACGAAGCACATCCAGCTTCTCCCGCGTCACGGCGCTCAGGATGCGAATGGCGAGTCCGGGCCCGGGGAATGGGTGACGGCCGACCATCTCCTCGGGTAGGCCCAATTCCCTGCCCACCTGGCGCACCTCGTCCTTGAACAATTCGCGCAGCGGTTCGATGAGTTGGAATTTCATGCCTGGCTTGAGGCCGCCCACGTTGTGGTGGGTCTTGATCGTCACCGATGGGCCGCCGCGCGGCGACACGGACTCGATCACGTCGGGATAGAGCGTGCCCTGCACGAGGTATTCGACGTCGTCGCCCAAGCCGGCGGCGGTTTCCTCGAAGACATCGATGAACGTGTGGCCGATCCGGCGTCGCTTGTCTTCCGGGTCCTCGATACCCTCCAGGGCCGAGAGAAACCGGTCGGCGGCATCGACGGTGATGAGATCGATGCCCAGGTGCGCGCGGAACGTGCGTTCCACCTGCTCGCGTTCGTGTTCGCGCAGCAGTCCATGATCGACGAAGATGCACGTGAGTTGGCCGCCCACGGCGCGGTGCACGAGCGCGGCCGCCACCGACGAATCCACACCGCCCGAGAGGCCACAGATCACCCGTGCCCGCCCAACGCGTGCGTGGATGCGCGCCACTTCCTCATCGATAAACGCGCCGGTGGTCCAACTCGGCACGGCCTTGCATATCTCGAACAGGAAGTTCGCGATGATCTCGCCGCCCCTCGGCGTGTGCTGCACTTCGGGGTGGAACAGCACCCCATGGATGGGCCGCGTGGGGTGGCGGATGGCGGCGATCGGCGCGTTCGCGCTGCGGGCCGTGACCTCGAAGCCCGGCGGCGGCGTCTCGACGTGGTCGCCGTGGCTCGCCCACACCGTTAGGCATTCACCGACCGCGATGCCGGCGAACAACCCCCCCGTCCGCAGCACCTCGAGCTCGGCGCGGCCGTACTCGCGGCGCCCGGCCCGCGTCACGCCCCCGCCTTGGAGTTGGGCGATGAGCATCATGCCGTAGCAGATGCCTAACACTGGGGCGATCTCGAGGAGCGCGGGATCGGCGGTCGGAACATCCGCGCCGTACACCGACGCCGGGCCGCCGCTCAGAACGATCCCCGTGGGCTGCCACGCACGGATCCAGTCGATGGAGCGCGTGGGCGGGTGGATCTCCGAGTACACGCGGGCCTCGCGAATGCGCCGGGCGATGAG
>JANWIF010000071.1 GCA_025450035.1 Gemmatimonadaceae bacterium | reverse complement strand
GGCCAATGGTAATCCGCACCGCGTCGCCGATGCCGCGCAATGCTGGAAAGGGTCGCACCGCGACGCCGGCCTCGCGCATGCGCCGTGCGACCGCCACGGCGTGAGGCACGGGCGCGAGGACGAAGTTGGACGCCGAATGGAGGGGGCCGAGGCCGATTTCGTGAAGCGCGGCACGGAACGACTCACGGTTGACGCGCGCCTCGTCGATACGCGCGCGCACCCAGTCGAGGTCCTTCTCGAGTGCCGCCAGCGCCGCTCGCTCGGCAACCGCATTCACTTTGTACGGTCCGCGCGATTTTTCCACCGCGGCGACGAGATCGCGATCGCCCGATGCGTACCCCACGCGCAGGCCGGCCAGGCCGAACGCTTTGGACATCGTGCGCGCGACCAGCACGTTCCCTCGGCGCGGCGCCTCGGCAATCCAGCCTCGTCCCATGAACTCCGCGTACGCTTCGTCGAGGATGACGACGCCGCTCGTGTTCGCGATCACGTGCTCGATGGCCGAGCGCGAGATGGCGGTGCCAGTCGGATTGTTAGGCGAGCAGATGTAGAGGATGCGGGCGTGAGTAGCCAGCATGGCCGCGGCATCGAGATCGAAGTGCCGCGTGAGCGGGATGCCAACCGCGTCCAACCCGTTCAGACGCGCGAAGGTCGGCACCATGGCAAACGACGGGTCCGGGTAGGCCACGCCGTCGCCCGGTTGGGCGAACGCGCGGAAGGCAGAATCGAGGACGTCGTCGGAGCCGCATCCGGTGACGATCTCGTCGGGGCGAACGCCGGCGTAGCGGGCCAGAGCCTCCTTGAGGCGTCCCGCATACACTGCCGGATAGCGGGTGACCGCAGCAGGCAAGACATCGCGAATCGCAAGCGCGGCCGACGGGGGCACACCCCAGAGATTCGTGTTGTCAGAGAGATCGATAGGGCACGGTGTGCGATCGGGTGCATACAGTCCCAGGTCGCGATAGTCGGCGCGTGTGAGGGCACGTGGGGAACGCGCGGTCATGGGGTATCCCTGCGTTCACGCCATGCCGCCGCGGCCGCGGCGTGCGCAGGCAGGCCCTCGGCGCACGCGAATCGTTCGACATCGGTAGCGAGCCCGGCCGCGGCGGCTGGGGTGATGCGCTGATACGTGGTCCAACGCAAGAAATCGAGGGTGGAGAGTCCAGAGTACGCGCGGGCGGCACCGCCCGTGGGGAGCACGTGGTTCGCGCCGGTCAGGTAGTCGCCGAAGGCTACGGAACTCGAGGCGCCCACGAAGACCGTGCCGGCGTGGCGCACGTTCGGAACGCTTCGCTCGCACTCCGCGCCCACCAGCAGGAGATGTTCTGGTGCGTAGCGCGCGGCGAACGCCAGGGCTTCCCCCACGCCGTCACACCAGAGCAGCGCGCCGCGCGACGCCAATGACTCGCGCACCGTTCCGAATCGTGGCGTGTCGGGCAGCAGCGTTTCGAGCGCGCAGCCGATCTGCTCGGCGCCTGCGGCGCCGAGGGCCACGATGACGACCGAGGCCCGCGGATCGTGCTCCGCCTGCGCAATCGCTTCGCGCGCGATTATGTCGACTGGCGCATCGGTGCCGGCGATGATGAGCAGCTCGCTTGGGCCCGCCGGCGCGTCGATGCCCACCGTGCCGCACACCTGTAGCTTCGCTTCCGTCACGTACGCGTTGCCCGGTCCGACGACGCGGTCCACGCGCGGTACGGTTTCGGTGCCAAACGCCATTGCCGCCACGGCGCCTGCGCCGCCGATGGCGAACACGCGGTCGACGCCGGCCAGTGCCGCGGCGGCGAGCACGAACGGCGATGGAAGCGCACCACCCGACGGCGGGGAGCAGAGAATGACCGAGCCGACGCCAGCGACGCGTGCGGGAATGGCGCCCATGAGCACGCTGCTCGGATACGCTGCGCGCCCGCCGGGCGCATACACGCCTACTGCGCCTAACGGATCGGCGCGGCGGCCGACGGTGATGCCAGGCTCGACCTCGACCTCGATGACAGCGGGGAGCATCGCGCGATGCACAGCGGCGATATTGCGCGCCGCGCGCTCCATTGCCCCGCGGACAGCGGGTTCGAGGCCGGCGAGGGCGCGATCCTGCTCGTGGCGCGGAACCTCGAGCGCCGTGAGCGACACGTCGTCGAGCTGGTGCGCCAACTCGATCAACGCGGCATCGCCGTGGGCGCGGACCCGTTGAATGATTTGCGCGGTGCGCGCACGGATGACTGGATCGCTCGAAGTGGCCCGGTCGAAAAGCTCGGTCAGCCGTTCGTTCACCGTGCCCAACGATCCGGTGAAGCGAAAACGAGATGGGCTCATGGCATGAGCCGCTCGATGCGCGTGACCAGAATCCCCGTTGCCCCGAGAGTCTTGAGGTCGGCGATCGTTCGGTAAATGGCACACTGCGGGACCACCGCATGCACAGCCACGTGTTGGCCGCCATCGAGCACATCCACCACCGTTGGTCCATCGAGACCGGGCAGGACGCGCTTGACGCGGTCGAGCGCCGATCGCGGTACATTGGCCATCACATACCGTTGGCCGCGCGCGCGCAGCACCGACTCAAGCGCGGTGCGGAGCTCATGCAGCGCCCGTTCGCGATCACGGTCGACTGATGAAGCGATCGCTGTTGTCGCCGGCGCGGCGATGAGGCGCGCGCTGGACTCGAGAACGGTCGCGAGCAGGCGCAGATTGTTGATGCGCATCGTCGATCCGGTTGAGGTCAGGTCGACGACAATGTCCGCGATGCCGAGGTGTGGCGCGATCTCCGCCGCGCCGGACACGGGGACGATCGTGACCTGGCGACCCACCTGCTCGAAGAAGCCGCGAGCGAGCCGCGGAAACACGGTGGCCACGCGCGGCGATCCGGTGATCTGATCGATGGAGCAGACGCCACTTTCGTCGCGTGCGGCGACGACGAGCCTGCACGCACCGAAGCCGAGGTCGAGTAGGTCGACGACGACGCGACCGGACTCGCAGACGAGATCCCACCCCGTGATGCCCGCGTCGGCGGCGCCATCGGCGACGAATTCAGGAATGTCCTGTGCGCGCACGAAGATTCCCTCGAACTCGCCGCCGAGTGAGGCAACCAACGCCCGATCGCCGCGTGAGCGGACCTCGAGACCGGCGTCGGCAAACAGATCACGGGCGTCGTCGGCCAGCCTTCCTTTGTTAGGCAGCGCGATCTTCAACATGAAATGACGATTCCTTTCGACATTCGATTGACGAGGTGAGCGGAGACAAAAAAGCGGCCCGTCCACGCATGGACGGGCCGCAGGCTTCTGTGAAGCTCGCTGGTGCTCTAGTCGCTCACCCGCGCACGCTCACGCCGCCACGTCCCGTCCAGGGGGTGGAGATGATGATGCGCATGGTGGTGCGAGGACGTAGCGAGCATGGGAGCAGGTTAGCCGGCCGGCGCCGTGTCGTCAATGCCTAGCGATCTCGAAACAGCATTGCGGGCGCTCGCCGTGTACGCACTTCTGTCGCACCGGCGTGCCGATAACCTCCGTCAGCAGCGTTTCTACGGCACCGCACAACTCGGGGTGCCCGCCGACGACGGCGGAGAGCGGGCATGCGAAACCGCGGATGAAAAGCGTGCCGTTGCCTTCTTCGACCGCGGTGGCGCCGCCGAGGTCATCGAGAAGGGTTGCGGCGAAGTTGACGCGGTCCTGCTGCGATCCCGTCGCAGGAGTGTTCTCCATAGCCAGTCTCCGCCCAACGGCCTGCATGAGGTCATGGACCTCGCCACGGTCCATGCGTTCGGAGAGCACATCGAGCATCCGGCCAAAGACCGTGATGTAGGCGCGGGAGAGCAGTTGATTCGCCTCTTCGGTTATCCGGAAGGTATGCGCCGGTTTTCCCACGGACCCACGCTTTGGGGCGTCTTGCTCGACCAGGCCGTCGCGTTCCAGGGAGGCCAAGTGGGATCGCACAGCGTTGTCGGTGAGCCCGACCGCACGTCCGAGCTGATCAACGGTTAGCGCGGCTCGGCGCAGGAGTCCGATGATTCGGCCCCGAGTGCTCGCGTAAAATTTTCTATTCCAACGGCTTAGCATGCTCATCGTGAGATTACCTCCAGTGATCCCACGATAGCAATTAGCACACAAAAATACAATATCTATAATAATACATTGACAAATTGTTCATACTCGCCCCATTATCCGACTTAGCGAGGCCGGTTGGGCCGACCCCGCAAGGCAATTCAGACCCGGGAGGTTTTCATGATCAAGTTTATTTCGACTGCCGCGATCGTAGGACTCGTATCGGCACTGGCGATGCCGGTAAAGGCGACGCTAGTATCACACCACCGCGCGAGCGCGATCAGCGCCGTGAACCGGCCCGCGCTCGACGACGCGACGATTGTCGCGATCTTCGATGCGGCCAACACCGAGGACATTGAGACGGGTGATCTGGCCGCGAAGCGCGCGAACTCCAAAGACGTCCGCGATCTAGGCGCGCAGTTTGCACGCGACCATCGCGCGGTGCGCCAGCAGGGCCGCGATCTGGCCAAGAAGCTCGGTGTCACCCCAACGCCGCCGCCGAACGATCAGAGCAAGGCGCAGACGGCCGCGGCGATGAAGGAGCTCTCGGCGAAGCGCGGGGCGGACTTCGACAAGGCGTACTTGGCGCACGAAGTCGAGTTTCACCAGACGGTCATCGATGCGATCAACGGCACATTGATGCCGGCGATACAGAACGCCGAGCTGAAGACGTTCGTACAGACGGTGGTGCCCGCATTCCAGGCTCACCTGGCTGCCGCGAAGAACCTGCAGCAGAAGCACGGATATTGATCACCTGCCCCGGGTGTGAATGGGAACGCGCTCCTTGATGAGCAGGCCCGTTGCTTGTAACTCTGCGGCGGCGACTAACGACGGAGCGAAAGGACGATGGGTAGTGAACAGAGCCAACTCAGTGGTCCGGACTTCACACAGGGCGTTTCGATAACCGATCTCGACGATGGCGTGATGCTGCTTGGTCACGCCAGCGGCGAGCCGGTGCTGATGGTTCGTCGAGGCGCGGAGGTGTTCGCCATCGGCGCAACGTGCACGCATTACGGCGGCCCGTTGGCCGAGGGGGTGCTCGAGGGTGATTCCGTGCACTGTCCTTGGCACCACGCCTGCTTCAGTGTGCGCACGGGCGAAGCGCTTCGCGCGCCGGCGCTCAATCCAGTGGCGTGTTGGCCCGTGGAGTGTCGTGACGGCAAGGCCTACGTGACTCGTAAAGTAGAGCGCGAGCCGCTGGCACCGACGCCGAACCCATCGCCGCGGAGCGGTCCGAGTCCCAAGTCGATCGTGATCGTGGGTGGCGGGGCCGCGGGGAACGCCGCGGCGGAGATGCTACGCCGCGAGGGGTACGATGGCCGCCTAACGGTGATCGACGCCGACGCCGACGCGCCGTACGACCGGCCGAATCTGTCGAAGGACTACCTCGCGGGGAACGCGCCGGAGGAATGGCTCCCGCTCCGCCCACCGGGGTTCGATGCCGAACACGGGATCGCGGCGATACGAGGCAGGGTGGCGTCGCTCGACCCGGGGGCCAAGCACGTGACGCTCGAGGGCGGGGCGGTCCATGCCTACGACCGGCTTCTCCTGTCGACCGGCGCGAGCCCGGTGCGACTACCGACGCCCGGTGCCGATGGACCCACGGTCTTCTATCTGCGTTCGCTGGCTGACAGCCGCGCGATCGTCGCGGCGGCGACGCGAGCGAAGAAGGCGGTGGTGATCGGGTCGAGCTTCATCGGACTCGAAGTTGCCGCGTCCTTACGCGCCAGGGAACTCGAGGTGCACGTGGTGGCGCCCGAATCGCGGCCGTTCGAAAAGGTACTGGGAAGGGAATTGGGTGCGTTCATCCAGCGCCTGCACGAGGAGCACGGCGTAGTGTTTCACCTACGGCACACAGCCACAGCGTTCCGACCGGGAACGGTCGTGCTCGATGATGGACAGACGTTGGAGGCCGACCTCGTGGTGATCGGGGTGGGGGTGCGCCCAAACCTGTCACTCGCGGAGGAGGCTGGCCTGGCCACGGACCGCGGCATCTCTGTGAGCGAGCAACTGGAGACGAGCGTGGCCGGGATCTTCGCGGCGGGCGATATCGTGCGCTGGCCAGATTCGCACACCGGCCAGCGAATCCGGGTGGAGCACTGGGTGGTGGCCGAGCAACAGGGCCAGGTGGCGGCCCGGAATCTTTTGGGGGCCCGGGAACCATTTCGGGCCGCGCCGTTTTTCTGGAGCGCACACTATGACGTCACAATTGCGTACGTTGGCCACGCCACCGAGTGGGATCGCGTCGACATCCAAGGAAACATCGAGGATCGCGATTGCGTCCTGGCGTATCGGAGCGGGGGGAAGACGCTAGCCGTTGCAAGCATCTTTCGCGACAAGGACAGCCTCACGGCGGCGATCGCGATGGAGCGCGGCGACTCTGCTGTATTGCGGTCACTGGCTGCGAGTCGGTAGGATCGCTGGCGGGAGGCGCGGCGGCCAACTGCGACCAGAATCGAACCAGGCAATTCGAGTTCGAATTATGATAGTTGGCAGTTCACCTCTCTCACCTAGCTCGGGGGCATTATGCGCGGTTCCGTAGTTTCCGCAGTTGCGGCATTGGCGGCGGTGCTGGTCGGATGTGGTGGCGGTACGACGAGCCCTCCTCCCGTACCAGTGTTCACGACGTTGCAGGTGACGCCAGACACCGCTACGCTCATTGGCGCGCCTGGTACCACGACCCAATTGACGGCCACGCCGCTCGATCAGAACGGAAGCGCCATGAGCGGGCTCGGTGCGGCGACGTGGTCGTCGGACGACGCGGCGCATGCGACCGTCAACAGCTCAGGACTGGTGACGTCGGTTGCGGTCGGCGGACCAGTAACGATCACCGGATCTCTCACGGCAAGTGGCGTGACGAAGACGGGCACATCGAAGGTGACCGTGACCGCCCTTTCCAGCACCGCTGCGGTAACGGCGGAGGCTGCGCTCGCGTTTTCACCGGCGACAGTGAACATCACCGCCGGCGGCACGGTGACGTGGACATTCCAGTCGGTGGCCCACACGGTGACGTTCGACGCGGTGGCAGGCGCGCCGGCGAACATTGGGACAGCGTCCAGTCCGGTTGCCAGCCAGGCGGTCTCGCGCATGTTCCCGACGGCAGGTACGTTCACGTACCACTGCCTGATTCATTCGCAAATGACCGGAACTGTTGTGGTCCATTAGGGCAGGGTAACGGAACGGAAGAAGGCAAGAGGATCGTGGCAAAGCGCACTGGCTGGCACGGCCAATGCGCTTTGCTGTCGTCATGGGAGCGGGCGTTCGCTGTCGCGTTTGCCTTTCCGAGCCCATGTGAATAAGTTCACAATGCTCTCCGCCCTGGAGGACGGAGTGAATTTCCGAAAACTCTGCAATAGCACGGCACTGGAGGCCTCAAGAAATGCGGTTCATTGGACAGGCGGCGCTGATCGCTGGCGCAATCGTCCTCGGCGCGTGTGGTGGCGGTCAGAAGAACGCTGCTACGACGACTGATACAACTTCGGCAGCTCCCGCTCCCGCCGCTGCGGCGTCGGAGAGCGCGGCGACGCCTGCCGCTGGTGGCGCGGCGACAACCGCGTCAGCCGGAGCGGCAATTACCGGGAAAACGTGGGAAGTAAAGGAAATTGGAGACGAGAAGGGCTATCGCTACGAGCCCGCGACGCTCACGATTAAGCAGGGAGACGGCGTCAAGTTCACAATGGTGTCGGGCGGTCCGCACAACGTGGCCTTCGACTCGACGACTATTCCCGCTGGCGCGACCGCGCAGCTGACGGCCAACATGCCCAACCAGATGGCACCGCTGCAGAGCAACTTCATGATGAACCCCGGCGATGCAGAGACGATCTCCTTCGCCAAGGTGCCGAAGGGTGTATACCCCTTCCACTGCGTTCCCCACCTTGCGCTGGGGATGAAGGGTACGATTACGGTGCAGTAGTCCGCGGAACAACTCGCGAAGCCGGTTTCGTAACATTCCGTAACATTGGGGCGAGGGTGCCAGGCACTCCCGCCCCCGTTGCTTGTCCCCCCGGCGGCCGCTGCTTTCGACACATCCCCATCGAGCAAGACTCGCTGCGCACGATCGTGACCGATGGGGTTGTGCAAGTGGTCCCTGTTACTATCGGCTCGGTGTTACTGACCTCTGGTGCCATGCGGGCGTCCATCTGCAGCGACGCGGCGTGCGAGGTGTGATGTCGGGACTGGATGAGGTGATGCAACCGCAGGCGGAGGTGGAGGGCGACGTGCCGTCGGGGGGCAACCCGTCGGTACCGACGATGCGTGCGCCGGGGTGGATTGGCCGTCGGGCGCGCAACGTGTATCGGCGTCCACTGTTAGTGGGTGCCATTGCGGCGGCGGTCTTCGTGATCACGCTGCTGTCATTGGTGCTGGTGCCGCTGCAGGAACAGCGTGCCATGCGCGCCGCGATGCCGCGGATTCGTGCGCGGCCTGATACGGCGGATATCCAACGTCGCGTCGCGCGGGCTGCTGACGCGACGCGTGCGGCCGACACCGCGTTGGCGCGGGTTCGCGCGGTGCTGGCCGTGTCGGCCGGTGTGGCGACCGATGCGCCGGCGGCCACACCCGCTCAGAGCGACTCGTTATCCGCTGCGATCGCCACCCTCACCCGGCTGTTGGGGCGTACGAGGGATGCGCCGTTGCCGGCTTCGTACCGTGCGTTAGGCGCGGCGCCCGAGCTGCGCGGGCAGCCGCGGGTTGCGAGGCTGCTGGATACGCTGTCGCGCATCGAGCAGAGTCGTGAGGCGTTTGGCGCCAGCGGTGGTGTGGATCCGATTTTCGTGGCGTTGACGTCGCGAGCGACGCAAGTCGGCAAGGAGCTCCAGAACGTGGCGATCGCACGGCGTGCGGCGTTGGAGGGTGAGTTGGCGCGGTCGACGCCGGTCGTGCTCCGCCCGCGTGCAGCCGACACGCTCGAGCTCGCGCGCACGCGCGATTCCGCGCTGGCGGCGCTGGCATCCGCGAATCGGTGGTTGGCGGAGGCGCGACAGATCAACGCTGACATGGACGCCGCCGAGGCGCACGCGCGGGCGGCGGCGTCGATCGGCGCCTCGGTGCCCGCGATGGTTGCCGGAGCCGGTGTGTTTGGCCTCGTGCTGGGATTTGGCGTCGTGTTGGTGCTCGAGCTGCGCGAGCCGCGGGTGGCCGATCGTGACGAAGCCGAGTCGCTTGCCGGAGTGGAAGTGCTGGCGGCGGTCGGCGAAGAGCCCATCGTGTTGGAGCGGCGGCGGCAGGTCGATGCCCAGATGCCGCCGCTGATCGATTTGACGTCCGAGTCGTACCGGCTGTTGTTCGTGCAGGTTGCCGATCGTGGGGACAATCTGCCGTCACTGGCGGTGGTGGGCGACGACGCGCTGGTGACCGCCGTAGTGGCGGCGAACCTCGGGGCGCTGATGGCGCGTCAAGCGCGCACGGTGCTGGTGATCGACACGGACATCGAGAGGCAATCGTTGTCGGCCGTGACCCACGTGCGGAGCACACCCGGACTGGTGGACGTGCTTACCGGCGGGGTGGAATGGGCTGCCGCCGTGCGCGCGGTGGTGGTTGGGCGAGGGCGCTCGATGGACGTATTGCCTGGGGGCGCGTTTGGGGCGCGTGGTGTGCTCGATGCGGCGGCACCCGAGTTTGCGAGCCTGCTGGCTCACGTTAGGCGGCGGTACGAGTGTGTGCTACTGAGTTCACCGCTGTCGCGTGCGGGCGAGTTATCAGCGGCCGCGAGCGGAGCGGGTGGCGTGATTGTGACCGTGCGGGCGGCGCGCACCCATCATCGGGTGATCGGGCCGCTGGCAGCGCTGATTCGGGGGCGCGGGCTTCTGTTGCGGGGTCTGGTGCTCTGGGAGCGCGCTGATCCGAGCCTAGTTTCTGCTTGAGGCAGGCAGGTGCAACTCTTGATAAATAAGGCCTTTCGACCAATACTGTTGCCCGTTGTCGGGGCCCTCCGATGGGTGTGTGACCAGCGCAAGGTTAGACTCGTCTAATTAAACAAGCTTAACAGGAGCGATCGTCTCGACGGAGAGGCGCGCTTCAGGACTCCACGGCTCTTGGCGGGACGCACCGCAGAGGGCCACTCAGATGAGCGCCGACGATGGCGCTCGGGGGAAGACGATGTCTCGGCGCCTTGGTACCCAGTCAGCGACCGTGCGCGTCGCCGCTGTTGCGGCGATTCTCGGTGCGCTTGCCGCGTGTAGTGATCGGTCGATGTCGATTACGAGCGCGATGCCTCCTGCTCCATCGGGCGCGATGCCGTCCGGATTGGGGATCGTGGAGGCGAGTGTGGATTCAGCGGGGAACGTCACGCTGACGCCGCTGCAGAGTACGGGAAACGAAGGTACTCTGGCGCCTGGGATCGAGGGGAATATCTACGGCACGCAGAACGTGAATGTGCGCGTGTACGCTGCTCCGGCTACGCATACGACGTTGGGCAGCACGACGACATGGATCATGAAGTTTGGCGTGCGGAACTACCTTCCGTACCCGATTGGGAGTAATCAAGCGGGTGCAATTCCGAGCGACACGACAGGGATCTTTCTTGCGTTAGTAGGCGGGCCGACGGTCAGTCAGACGTCGGGCACATGCCCGGGCAGTTGCGCGATGAACGTCACCGCCTACGATGGGCAAGGTAATTTCCTGGGACCGAAACAGCCGTATTTGTATTGGCGCGAACGGTTAGCGGCGAAGCAAATTGTTGCGGGCTTGGACACTGTGAGTCAACGCCGGACGTTCAAGTTCACCTCGCCGAGTCAGGTAACGAACTTCAAGTTCTTCCTCATAGTGGGCGCGGACTGGCCCGCGCCGGCGCAGACGAGTTGGAGCGTGTTTTACAACGCGACGACGGATTCGGCGCCTGACTCCGTTTCCGGTAGAACGGCGCACGCGAAACCGATCTGGCGGCGGGCGACGCAAACGACAGGATTTGGGAATTATAGTTTTGGGACAGACTCGTGGAGCCCAGCCGGTTATGTGCTGAATTTGTCGGGCAGTGAGGACTACTACGTGTATCGGCGGGATTCGCTAGCGGACACCACAAACGCGTATATGCAGGTGAAGGCGAAGGTGAACGGATCAACGACGTCACCAGAAGCTGTATTTGGCTTCCTTGATGGCGTCCGTATGGTGACTGTGGGGATGAGAAGTGGGCAAGTCGGATTCGTGTCGGTTCCGAGACGGTTCTTCGGCATCTTTCCAGTCGCGACGTTCATCGGAACGCCGCTGACCGTAGACTCGACGAAATCGCACACTTATACTCTTCACAAGTTCAAGGCTGACAGCGTCGTATTGGACGTGGACGCTGTGAGAAGCTCGAAGTTGCTCTATACCGCTCTACCGTTGTTGGCAAACCAGATATTCACGTTCACGATCGGTCCGGCGGAGTTCTTCGGCGGCGGTAGCTTCTCAGGGAGCTCAAACGCCACATGGACCAGCGTGACGTACGGCATAGGCGACCACCTTTGAGCGGTGAAATCGCACAGTGTCACAGGAACGACCGGGCGGAGTGCGCACGCGCACTCCGCCCGGCGTCGTGTCAGGTCGATGCTTGCGGAGACTTCGTGACCCAACCCATTTCCTGCGAACGCGTATGATCATCAACCAGCAGACCGCAAGCGCATCGCCTAACGTGGAGGGCTGTCCTCGTCAGCGCTGGGCTACGCCGCGACTGGAGGCTCATGCGTCTCTCACCGTGCTCACGCAGAGCGTGCTGGGCGTGCTCGGGCCGATTCTCTATGCGCAAATCGGCTGCTCGGCAGTAGGGGGCTGCGGCGGTCCTAACGGGCAGGTTGCGCCGGTCACCGGCGCTCCCGTACAGCCTGGCAGTGCGAGTGCACCGTCGCATCCTTAAGGCAAAGGTGCCGACGTCAGTGCACGCGCCGCTCGACGAGTCCTTGTCGTCCTCGCGGATGGATTTACGAAGCGAGTCGCAGTCCAAAGAGACGTACTGGAGATGTGGACTGGTGGACGGGGTTACGAACGGTGCCGTGTCTCTCCTCGTCGCGACTGAATGCGGCGCGGAACTGCGCGTGTGCAACGGTCGCTTAACGCGTGGTCCCGGTTACGATCGGGCGCCGCGCGAAGCGCGACAAATGTTGGCGCGCGTCGGTGCAATGCTGAGCCTCCGCGCGCGGGCGCGCTATCATGTGCACGCTGCAGGAGCGCTAGCCCCAGACGGTCGTGCGTGGCTGCTCACTGGCGAGAGCGGCAGCGGGAAGTCAACGCTGACATACGCCCTCGCCCGCGCAGGTTGGCCAGTGTTAGGCGATGATGGCGTGGTGCTGGAACGCGATGCGTGTGGCGTATTCGCGCTCGGATGGCGAGAGCCGCTTCGGGTGAGCATCGAACTGGCGGCCTGGTTTCCAGAGCTGCGCGAGCTTGAATCACTCACGAACTGGGCGGATCCGCGCCACCGCACCCCGGTAGGCGCCGCGTTCGCTCGGCGCGCGCCAATAGCGGGAATCGTCGTGCTCGAGCGTGGATCGGAGGACGCCCTGAGACCGCTCGCGCCTACCGCCGCGCTGTCTATGCTGATTCGCCAATCGACGTTCCTGCTTGTTACGGATGGCCACGCGCGCGCGAATCTGATGGCGCTGCAGGCGCTGGTCGAATCAGTGCCCTGCTTCACCCTGCAGCACACGGCGGCGCAGCTGCGTGCGTTCCCGACAACGATGCTCGAGGTGGCAGCGTGAGCCGCTATCGCATCACGTCGGATGCGCTTTCCGCCTCGATGAGCGACGGCGCGGTACTGTTGCATCTCTACACCAAGCGCTACTTCTCCCTCAATCATACGGGCTCACGGATCTGGGAATTGCTCGAGCAACAGAGCAGTGAGGAGCAAATCGTCGAGGTATTAGTGCGTGAATACGATGTCGAGACGCCGGAAGCGCGCGGAGCAGTTCGCGCGTTGATGGACGATCTCGTTTCTGAGCGCCTTATCGAGCCTGTCGTGTTGTGAGGGGTGACATCCGGTACCGGGGCGGGGTCGTTCTGACGGCGTGCGCGCTCGCCGTTACCGCATGCGGTGGGTCGAGCACCGGGCCGGCCAACAACACGCCGCTTGCGTTTGCGTACGTGGCGGACGCTGGGGCGTTCGCCCAGATGTTCATCTTCCGAAACGACAGCACGATTCCGCTCAGTACCGGCGCGGGGAATGACACGGACCCGAACAGTGCGGCGGGACTGTTGGCCTTCTCGTCTGATCGCGACGGGAACGACGAGATCTACGTCGCCGATGAAGCGGGCGTGACGCAGCACCGCGTCACGAAGAGCGGTGAGCCCAACGATCAGCCGGCGCTGAGTCCCACCGGCGATCGTATTGCGTTCTCTAGCTCGGCCAGCGGAATCCCGCGCATCTACGTAGTTCCCGCGCCGGGGCTCACCGATACGGGATACCCGACGCCCACGGCGGTCCAGACAGGCGCAGAGTCGTTTGTGCCCGAACAATCGCCGGCGTGGAGTCCCGACGGGACAAAGCTCGCGTTCACGTCTACTCGAAGCGGCATCTCGCAAGTGTGGATCGTTCCCGTCGCAGGCGGCACGGCCGAACAGATCACTCACGAAACCGGTGGCGCGTTCACACCGGTGTGGACGGCCGACGGACAGAGTATCATCTACGAATCGGCGTCCGCCAACGAGAGCATTGCTCGGGTAAACGTGAACTCGGGCGTGACGACGACACTGGCAACAGATTCTCTGGGCGTGAGCCAACCGTCGTGCAATGCCACGATCTGCGTCGCGATCACCGACGCCTCAGGCAGCGGCGGAGTGATCGTGTCGTTCTCGGCGACGTCAACGTCTGCCGCGCCTACGAAAGTCGTGCTCGCCCGCACGAACAACGCACGTCAGCCCGCCATTCTGGTCGCTGCCCACTGATGTCGTGCGGCGGTGCTAGATTGCCGACGTGACACGAACGCAGATCGCGCCCGCTACATGAGTGACGTTTGGTCGCCGACGCTTCTCGCGATCGAACGCGCTCACGTACTTCACCTGGCACTGTGGGGCGCCCTCAGCTTGGCGTTAGGCGCCGGACTTGCGATCACGCTCCTGATGCGACGGTCCCGCGCACCACTGCCAACGTACGTTGGCATCGGCATGGGTCTGTGGGGGCTGGGCGAGCTGCTGTTCGCCGCGTTGCGCTGGCATGGGTTGTCAGAGCGTGACTACGCGTCGGCGTTGCGGCTGGCCACGCAGTTGCGCCTGGCGATGGTGGGTGAGGTCTGGGTAATTGCCGGCGGGGCGATCCTGCTCTGTGCGGGGGGTGTACTACTGCGACGTGTGTCATTCAGCGGAATCGGGATCGCCTGGATGACGCATGGCGTCGTCTTACTGCTGTTGGACCGCTCCCTGCTCGCACAGCTTACGCGCGGCGGCTGACCGCCGAGCGATTTTCTTTCCATACCACGATGGCCGAAGTCACCCTCGATCTGCGGCACCTGCCGAAACCCGCGGCGTACTCTGAGCTCGACACGCATTTGGATGTCGTACTCGAAGGAATACGCGACCCGATCGCCATCATGGCGACTATGAGCGCGCTCCTGCATCACGGCTTCGGCCATCTATGGACGGGGTTCTACCGGGTTACGGAGCCGGGCCGAACGCTGCTGGTGGGTCCGTATCAAGGGACACTCGGGTGCCTGGAGATCTCGTTCGGGCGGGGCGTGTGCGGGACCGCGGCGGCCGAAGGCCGAACGGTGGTTGTGCCGGACGTGCAACTGTTCGAAGATCACATCGTGTGCGATGCGCGCGCACGGTCGGAGATCGTGGTGCCGGTGTTCGACGCGGCGCACGGTGTGTTCGCCGTGCTCGACATCGACGCCGATGTGCCGAATGCGTTCGAGGATGCGGACGCCCGGGGGCTCGAACGCCTGGTGAAACGGTTCGCGCGAGTGACCTGATGCGCATTACGCTTCTCATGGTGCCCGGCTACTTTCGGGATCACTCGTGCCTTCACGCGGTACTCTCAGTATGAACGGCTACTCGGACCGCATCAATCACGCGCTCGCCTTCGCGGCGAAACACCACGACCAACAAGTTCGGCGTGGAACGCGTCTACCCTACGTGACCGCCGCATCCAACGTGGCGCTGATTCTTACGCGTTATGACCGCGACGACGACACGGTGGTGAGCGGCATTCTGCGCGACGTAGTGCAGGACTACGTGCGCGATGGGTTCTCGTTGGAGATGTTGGACGGTCGCATTGGCGAGAAATTCGGACAGCCGGTGTTGGGGGCGCTGCTAGGGGTTGTCGAGCAACGGCAGGACGTGAACGGCGTGGACCTATCGACGGAAGAGCGGCGGACGGATTTGGTGGACCGGCTGGCGGCGGCGGATGAGCGGGGACGTTGGGTGACGGCGGCGAGCCTGGTGCACGCCGCTGGCACGCTGCTGGCCGATCTATCGCGCACGGAGTTTCCGCGCACGGTATGGGGGCAGATGGCGGATGGGCGCGAGGGAACGCTGCGCTGGTTCCGCCTGGTTCACGAACGCCTACGGGTCGCGGGCTTCGAGGCGCCGATCATGGTGGAGTTGGGCGCGATGCTGGACGAGCTCGAGCGCAGAGCGGCCGAGGTCCGTAGCGAGGGACGAACGGTGCTGCCGCCGCTGGGCTGACTCGACGCGGCTTCCTCGAAACCACACTCGATCAACGGCCTGCGTAGGTTCTTCTAATCGACCGGAAACTGCCAATTGTCTAAATAGGCCAAAATTGGTAAGTTATTGCAAAGACGTCGTTTAGCTGAGAAACCGCCTCTGGATCACCCTTCGATCTAAATAGACTCAAGCCCAGTATGGGACATATCTGGCGAATCGCTTTGACGCGCTGTTAGCATCCTCAGGTTTGATCAACCCGGAATCCACCGTATCGCGCAGGATCCGTGAAACCGTCTCGGAGCGTACAGTGCTGATAGCACGCACGGATCCGGTCCTCTCGCGCCATTTTTGGAAATGGTCTATGCCCGTGCAAGATGCACGTGGTTCGGACGTCGTCGGCGCGAAACTCTGGAGCTGGAAGTTGAAAGGCCTCAGCGGCATCTACCACTCTATCTATCCCACTGCCTTTTTCTTCGCAAACACCAATCCGACGCATTACGTCAGCCATCCACTCGTTGCGCGAACGATATTCGTCGATGAACCGGTTCACTTCGACGGTCGGTCGACCCGGGTTGGAGATCTCGACGCGATCGTCGAAGACCTCGATCATCACTGCGGCTCCGCTAACCGACAGATCCTGGTGAATGAGCGCATTGGCGACAGTCTCCCGAATCATGATCGCTGGGTACATCGGAATCTCGCGCCGGAGCGCCTCACCAATGACTTCGTTAGCCGGCAATTGCGACATGATGAATTGCACGAGCCCCGCGAATCCGACAGCATAACCTCTCACTCCAAGCTGGTCCCGTTTTGTACCCAGCTTCCCCGTGCCCTCGTAGGCGATCACTCGTGGGGCCTTGCGGGCGAGGTGGTCGAAGTCCTCCAAACGTTTTGCGAACAGAAGGGCGCCGAGGTTCGTGATTACGAATGCGCTCCCCGCGCGCGCAACGAGCCGTTCGCGGACCAATCGATCGACCACTCCGTCGCGCGAGGCTGGATAGGTCATCTTCATGAGTTCGAAGTACGTCTGCGTGTCGATCAGTTCCACAACATCTTCGGCCGACAGTCCAGCTTGCGCAGGCTCGAGCAGTAGATCAGGACGACCTTCATCGAAGATCCGACGCAGGCGATCCTCGCTCATTGGCACGAGCGATTCACCCGAACGCATGAGATACCTGCCGGCCCTGTGATATGCTGTTCCTCGCGGCCGCGAAGGAACATGAAAGGCGACTACTCGACCGTCGGGATGATCGACTTCCTCGACATCGACTCGGAATCCTAGGCGGTCGAAGATCTTGGCTGCTATCCCAGGTGGGCTGTTGAATGCTTGCGTTCCCACGATTGGCCGCGGCGGGGCGTCGGCAATCCCGAGTAGGATGACGCCGCCATCCTCATTTGCGATGGCAACGCAGTAGTCGAACAGCTTGTCGTTGTCGAACTGATGCCTGGCTTCCTTGAACTCGAGGTTCTCGTGCTCAACGCTAGACGCCCGCCAGGCGTCGACTTGCTCAACCGTGGTCGTCAAAGCACCGCCGCGGCGGAAGGAGGATTGGGCGCCGGATACGTGCGCGCCACGTAGTCCTCCAACAACCCTAAAAACTCCGGGACGATGTGCTCGCCCTTGAGGGTCACGACAAGCCTACCGTCCACGTACACGGGGGCCTTGGGCTCCTCGAACGTACCGGGCAGCGAGATCCCGATGTTCGCGTGCTTGGACTCGCCCGGGCCGTTTACCACGCACCCCATCACAGCTACGCGCATCTCCTCGACACCGGGGTGCCGCACGCGCCAGATGGGCATCTGTTCGCGCAAATACGCCTGGATGTCTTCGGCCATGTGTTGAAAAAATGTGGATGTGGTGCGCCCGCAACCGGGGCACGCGCTTACCTGAGGGGCAAAACTTCGCAGTCCCAGCGACTGCAGGATCTGCTGGGAGATGTGGACCTCTTCGGCGCGGTCGCCGCCCGGCCGCGGCGTGAGCGACACACGAATGGTGTCGCCAATCCCCTCGGCAAGAAGAATGGAGAGTGCCGCGGTGCTGACGACGGTGCCTTTCATGCCCAGGCCGGCCTCGGTGAGGCCCAGGTGCAGTGGGAAGTCGCAACGAGAGGCCAGGAGCCGGTAGACATCGACGAGATCACCAACTCCAGATACTTTCGCTGACAGAATTATGTACTCGTGGGGGAGGCCGGTTTCTTCGGCCAGGCGCGCCGAGCGAAGTGCGCTCTCGAGCATCGCCTCGATATAGACGTTGCGCGCATCGCGGGGGGTGGGGCGACGGGCGTTCTCATCCATCAGGGTGGTAAGCAGGTCCTGGTCGAGCGAGCCCCAATTCACCCCGATGCGCACGGGCTTGTCGTTAGCGACGGCGATCTGCACTATCGTACGGAAGTTGTCGTCGCGCCGTTTTCCGCCGACGTTGCCGGGATTGATACGGTACTTGGCGAGCGCGGTGGCGCACGCGGGGTACTTGGCAAGCAGCAGATGGCCGTTGTAGTGGAAGTCGCCGATGATCGGGACGTGGACGCCGGCGTCGGTAACGCGGTGTATGATCTCGGGGACGGCGGCGGCGGCGGCGTCGGTATTCACAGTTACGCGCACGAGCTCGGAGCCCGCTCGGGCGAGAGCGATGATTTGGGCGGCAGTGGATGCTGCGTCCGCGGTGTCAGTGTTAGTCATAGACTGCACGACCACCGGGTGGGCGCTTCCTACGGGAATGCCGCCCACGACGGTCGTGACCGTGCGTCTACGAGGCGCGAAGGTCATGGGCGAAAGGTAAAGGGGTGGGGAGGGGCGCGCGAAGGGGAGGGGGGAGAACCCTCGTAAAAAATCTACACATCAAACAAAAGACTCAAGTAAACAACGGACAGGAGCAGAGACGTGTACTTAGT
>JANWIF010000070.1 GCA_025450035.1 Gemmatimonadaceae bacterium | reverse complement strand
GAACTGCGTCGGCGAGCTCTCCTCGAAGAGCGTCTTCACCGCGCCCGTTGCCGCGTCGGCGACGTTCACCGTCTCGTGCTTGTGATCGCGTGAGGTGCTCACGTACGCGAGCCGCGCGCCATCGGGACTCCAGATCAGGTCCGCCATGTTGAGATTGTCGCCGAGCATTGCCCGGTGATAGTCCGGCGGCGTTTGCAGGCGGATGACTTTCTTCGCATCCACGTCGATGATCACACGGTGGATCATCGAGACGATGCTGTCGCCCGGGAGCGGGTACTTCCACGCGTACAGGATCGGGTGGCCGACGCGGCTCTCTACCAGGTACATGTCGCCGACGTTCCGGTCATCCTGCTGCTGCGTGGCGATTTTCTTGGAGTCCGGCGACCAGAGCAGGATGGGGCGGTCGCTGTGGACCCACCCCGCGTGGTCCGTCGCGTAGCCGAAATTCTCGACGCCGTCCGTCGTGAGCTGCGTCTCCTGCCCCGTCGCGGCGTCCCGCACCCAGAGATTCCAGTTCCGGATGAACGCGATGAGCTTGCCGTTAGGCGAGGGCACCTCCGGCGGTCCGCCGCGGGCGAACCGACCCGGCATCGGCAGCTCGGGCATCGTGTCGGCCTCACAGGCGCGCCCCGCCACATCGCACCGCCACCGCTTCCGGCCAATCGCGAGCACGACGCTCTTGCCACCGCTCGCGAGCTCGGCCCGCTCGGCCGGAATGTCGGTTGCCTCGAACGTGCCGGCGCCGGCACGACCCAGCGCCTGCGCGACGTGAGCCGCGTCGAAGAGCGGACGCTGCGTCTTCCTGGCCGGATCGACCAGCAGCCACTCCGAGCCCTGCGCCGTGGTGTTTCTATAGTAGAAGCGGTCGTCGGGGAGCCAGCTGGCCGCCACCCGTCCACCGATCACGAGCGGGTCGACGTTGAACGAGAGCATCTTGGCCGCGCGATCGTAGTCCGCAGTGGTCAGCGTGCCTTGCGCGAACGCAACGGGCGCGGCGGCGAGGAGCGCGACGAGCGCGCCAGCGGGAATTGAGAGTGATCTGATCTGCATGGTGAGCGGATGAATCGGGAGGTGTTCGAGTGAAGGATTCAATTATGGACGCGGGTCACGGCCAAGGCTAGGACGGCCCACCGTCCACAGCTCGGCGCGTTCACCGTGGCAGCGCGTCGCCCGCGCGACGTCTTGAACGGGATTCTCCTTATCCTGCGCAGCGGAGATCCTGGGCCGATCTCGCCGACTGCGATCTGTCCGCCGAATACCCGTCAACCTCGACGGCGCCCTCGAGCGCGGACTCCGACGCGGCGCGCGCATCGAACACCACGTTGCCGCTGCCGAGGATGGTGGCGACATCGGTGAAACCGGCCGACTCGAAGCGGCGGCGGAGCGCCGGCATCTTGGCGTTGGTCGGCATCACGCCGCGGAGGAATGCAACGTAGCGAGGCATGAATCTCCATTCGCCTACCTGAGTAAGGAATCCGCCGGGATCGGCGGCGATGCGCGCCAACTCCTCCGAACCTGTTCACATCGCCACGGCCTTACCCTGAGCCGCGGCGCGCCATGCGGCGATGACCTCGAGAATGCTCTCCGACGGCTGGCCGCTCTCCGCCCAGTCCACGGGTGAGCCGGCGTCGAGCAGCATCCGCCCAACGGCCGCGTGATCGCGCCCCGGGCGTGCATGTCGTGAGCCTTCCGCCGCACACACCAGCGCCGTGGCGTGGAACTCGCGATCGCGCGCAAACACCGACGCCCCGTGCGCGAGCAGCACCCGCACGGCGTCGGGCCAACCCGCGATCGCCGCCTTGTGCAGGGCATTCATCTCCATCGACGCGTCGCCGCGGTTCGGGTCGAGTCCGCAGGCGAGCAGCCCTTGCAGCGCCTTCACGTCGTTTCGCTCCGCGGCACGGTACAGTGCGCCGTAGTGCTCGGGTCCGGTCTCGTTCCGCAACTCGGGCCGTGCCGCCAGCATCTTCTGCACCGCTGCCAGATCGCCGTGGCTTCCGGCAGCCATCAACCGATCCACCTCCGGCAGGTCTGTCGGCGCACCGCGCGACCGCAGCCATTCGGCCACCGCATCGTTGCCGCTCACCACGGCCACCGCGTACGGCGTACGGCCGTCCGCTCGCCGTCGCCCAACGTCCGCGCCGCGACCCACCAGCGCTTCGGCGAGATCCGTTCCCCACCGCTCGGCTACCACGTGCAGCGGCGTCTCGCCGTTGTGCGTGAACACCGGGTCGGCGTGTGCCCCGTGCTCGATGAGCCACCGTGCGCCGTCGGGGTTCTCGGACCAGTGGAGGATCGCGTACAGTGCTGTGGACCCGTCGGTTGCCCACGGGCCGTTCGGGTCGGCGCCGAATTCGTGCAGTAGGTCGAGCGCCGCGATGTCGCTTCCGCTCGCCGCCAGCGTCAACGTCACCCCATCGTTAGGCGCGGCGCCAGCCTCGAGCAGCGCACGGGCCAGCGGCAGCGACCGCACGATGCACACCGCCCCCCACAGCACCGGCCGGTACACCTCGTGGTGCCGCCACGGGAAGCGCAGATTGTCGTGCGCGCCGCGGGCGAAAGTCAAGCGCGGGCGACCCGCTGTCGCGCGTCCACGAAAGCAGTAGGCCGACTGCCGGACGGTTAGGCAGGCACGCCGTCAGCACGACCTGCCGCGATGTCACACGGATTCACGTTCCACCACTCAGCTCGCGCGCGGAATCGGCGCGAGCTTCGCAATCCGGACGGCCGCCTCGGAGCGGAGTGCGTGCCAGAGGTCCCAATCCGACTGCAGGCCCAGCCAGAAATCGGCACTCATGCCCGTCACCTGTGCGAGCCGCAATGCCGTGTCCGGCGTGACGCCGCGCTTGCCGCGGATGATCTCGTTCAAGCGGGGGAAGGACACGCCCAGACGCACGGCGAATGCCGACTGTGAGATGCTCAACGGTCTGAGAAACTCTTCGAGCAGCATCTCGCCTGGATGCACTGGCGGCCGCTCCGTCGGGAGCCGGCGGCGCACGAGCGATCGGGCAACGGGCCTCGACGCGCGCTTAGTGGTAGTCCGTGACTTCGACTTGGTCGGCATAGCCATCCTCCCAGCGGAAACAGACCCGATATTGCTGATTGATGCGAATGCTGTACTGACCGCGGCGCGACCCGCCGAGCCGCTCCAGCCGATTGCCGGGCGGGATGGCCAGCTCTCGGAGGTCGCGGACCCGGTTGATCTGCGTCAGCTTGCGCCGGACGACGGGCCACACGTCCGCGCGACAAGCGGCCCGGGCGCGCCGACTATCGACGCCGTTGAAGAGGTCCTCCGTGGCCGCGTCCGCAAAGCTGCGTATCACGGTATGTATTATAATGGAAGCCGACTATTCACGTCAGCATGTGGCGCCCATGGGCGACTTGACGGGTGGCACTATAGTTACATATATTGATCGTGTTCGGCAACTCAATTCAAGTTGTTGTCAACATGGCGTTTAGCAGGAGCAACGAACGATGCCCGTGCTGATCAGTAAGACCCGGGCGCAGGGCGCGTCGGTAGTGACGACGCTGCCAGCCGAGGTGGTGCGCCGGCTGGCGATCCCCGCCGGACAGGAACTGGAGTGGATCGAAGATGGCATGGGCGGGTTCCGCGTGGTGCCTCATGCTCCTGATACGGCGGAGGCCCTCGAGGTACACGAGCAGGTCATGGCGGAGTACGACGCGGTATTTCGTGCTCTGGCCAAGTGAACTCGCTGAGGCCCACCGACGAGCCACGTTGGATCACTCAACCGACACTCCTCGCCATCCACGCCCAACAGATCGAGCGCTACGGCGGACGGCACGGCGTGTTGGACAACAACGTCGCGCTGTCCGCCCTCGGCCGACCAATGCACCGTTGGGCATACGATCCGTCCGCCGACCTCGCCGATCTCGCCGCTGCGTACCTGGTTGGATTCGCGAGGAGCCAGGGTTTCAACGATGGAAACAAGCGCACGGCCCTTGCTTGTGCGCTTGTTCTTCTCGGCCTGAACGGCGCATCCCTCCATGTGCCGCCGGCTGATCTCTACGCACTGACCATGGCTGCCGCCACGGACAAGGCCGACGACCAGGTAGTCGCCGCGTATCTCCGGGAGCACCTCGCGTTCGCCAAGTAGCTAGGGGCGTCTCGGTCCACGGATATGTACGGCTTGCGGACGACCATCCGGCAAGTGTACCACATCAAGAGCTCGTGATCGCATCGGCCTCGGCAGCGCTCAAACAGCTCGCTCGGAAGCGCTCGGCAAACTGACCGCGGCAGCGCTCCGGGTGCGTTGCCCGGGGAACGGCGAACGCGTTGGGCAATGCATCGGTTGGGCGCGCGGCGTGATCACGCCTGATGCTCGGTCATCGCCGCCGGCGATGACTCCAGGGCGATGCCGACACGTAACGAACAAGATAAACACGAGGAGCGGTACGCCCCTCTGCTCGCGCATGTTGCGAAGTTGAGTCCAGGCGAAGAGCTGGCGTTCGAGGTTGCCGAGGCGGCGCTTGGTGGCCTGTATTCGATTTCCCATAGATTGCCTGTCAAGCAATCTAGGAGAAATGGTGTGCGAGCTGGATTCAGTCACTGTCATTGCCCGCGCGCCGGAACCGTCGGTGACGCGCCGATCGAATCCTGGCGAGCGCCAGCTATGCTTCGCCGTTCAGCTCAGCGAAGAGCGCACCAACACCGAACTCGAGGACGCCATGCCCTGGTACAGGCTCCCACCGCATCTGATCGGTGATCACCTCCGGCCCCGCGCTGTCCGGGGGGTGCCACCGCTCAATGAGCCGCGCGTCCGGATCCACGATCCAGTATTCGGGGACGCCGGCGCGCTGATAGCGTCGCCGCTTGAGCTGCCGATCGTATCGGGCCGTTGTCGGTGAGAGCACCTCGATGATCAGCAGCAGCGCGGCAATGTCGCTCCAGTCGCGTACGGCCGTGCCATTCGCCGTGCGACACACGAAGAGATCGGGTTGCAGCACCTCGTCCTCGCCGAGCGCAAGATCGGCGGGAGAGGCAAGCATTCGAGCGATACCGCGCTCACGCAACCAGGGATCGAGACGTCGGATGAGCGCCATCACCGCCTCCTGGTGCAGTCCGCACGGCGCTGGCGTCACGACAAGCTCGCCTTCAATGAGCTCGTAACGCTTCCCGTCATCAGGCAGGGCGCGCACGTGCTCCGCGGTCCAGCGTTCGGTGGCGTGCGACATACCCATAAGTGTTTGCTCGGCGCGCGGGGATGGCAAGTGGACATGGGACACGATCGCACTACCGCGCTGCCTGCAGGACATCCAAAGTACGCCCCCGACACCTCGACGCGCGTACGCCAGTTGGGATGAAGCTGGCTGGTGAGGGGACAGACGGTCACGGTCTGGAGTCGATCGTTCAGGGCGTCGAGGCTCACGACGACGACCGGTCTCGTCTTCGCCATCTCGACGCCCAAAGTGGGGCCGAGATGCGCCCAGCGGATTTCGTAGCGCTTCACTTCTTTGACCTTCGCTTCGCGCTCGTCTGGTAACCTCGCTTGGGCTCGGCTACGCGCTTCGCCTTGCCGGGCTCCCAAGGGACGTCGTCAAGTCCGTCGGTGAGGGCAGTGTCCCAGTCGCTCCAGTCTTCTCTCTCGGCGGACATGGCCAATGCGGTGTCTTCCCACGACAGCTTGGGGCGGGCCGACCGGCGAGGGCGAAGGAGAATACCCTCCGTGCGCTCCTCCATCACGACGCTGTCGCCGATGCGGTAGCGTGCCAATGTCGTGGCGGGAATTCTCACTCCTCGAGGATCCCCTGCCGGACCAGCCTGCTGAGCTGCCGGCTCTGGATGCCGGCGGTGGCGGTGTCGGCGACCGCGATCGTACTCGTGCGCTTGCCGAGCGCGATGATCTTCTTGCGCTCGGTGGGCGCGTGTGTGAAAATGTACACAGTTGTGTATTTCGTCGAACGGTTTTCACCCATGCGCCCACCGAGCGCAGTCGGCCGGTCGGTACCCTAAACGAGATTTCGTGATGAAGAAATGGCTCATGACCCTCGCGGCAATCGTACTGCTCGGAACCCAAGCCGCGGCACAGGCGCCGGCTAAACTGCCGGCGCAGTTGAAGGGCTTCGACGCCTACGTGCAGCACGTCATGGACCAGTGGCAGGTGCCCGGACTCGCGGTGGCGATCGTCAAGGACGGTAAGGTGGTGCTCGCCAAAGGGTACGGCGTGCGCGAGGTGGGTAAGCCCGCTCAGGTGGACGGCGGCACCATCTTCGATATCGGCTCCAACACCAAGGCCTTCACCGCTGCGGCCCTCGGCACGCTGGTCGCCACCGCGAAGCTCGACTGGGATGCGCGCGTGGTGGATTACGTCAAGCCGTTCCAGCTGAGCAGCCCGTACGTGACGCAATCGATCACGTTGCGCGATCTGCTCACGCACCGCAGCGGATATTGCGATCCCGGTATGTGGTACACCTCGGACGACAGCGACGTGATCGCGCGCGTGCGCTACCAACAGCCGGAGTACGGGTTCCGGGCGGAATTCTGCTATAACAATATTCTGTACCTCACGGCCAGCCGATTCATTCCCGCGGTCACGGGCGAAACGTGGAACCGCTACATCGCCGAGCATGTCTTTACACCGCTCGGAATGGATCACACGGTCACCACGGCGGCGGAAGTCGCGGCAGCGAACGACGTCGCCGTGCCCCACGGGCTCTTGGATGGGAAGGTGGTGGCGATCCGCCCCTACTGGGCGCACAACATGGACATCATGTCGCCGGTAGGCGGGATCAACTCCAGCGCCGACGACATGAGCCACTGGATGTTGATGCTCCTGGCCGACGGCCGGTACGAGGGGAAGACCGTGCTCGACTCTGCGACTGTCCGCGACATGGAGACGCCGCAGATGCTGATCCAGGCGAGCTCGGGCGTGGGTCGCGAGATCCGCGCATGGCTTCCAGGGAGCGTCTTCTACACGTATGGCCTGGGGCTCTTCATCCAGACCTATGCGGGGCACACGCTCGTGTGGCACGCCGGCGACATCGATGGGATGGCATCGGCCGTTGCGCTCGTGCCGGACGCGCAGTTAGGCGTTGTGGTGCTGTCCAACATGAACCAGAGCGACGCACGGTTCGGGATCGTGCAGCGGGTGCTGAACGCCTACCTCGGGCTCCCGCCGGGAAACCTCAGCGACACGCTGCTCGCGATGACGCAGCGGGCGCAGAAGGCGGGCGAGGCGGCGGCGGAGAAGGTGGCGTCGACGCGCGACAGCACTGGCCCCCTGTCGCATCCGCTGTCCAACTACGCCGGCGTCTACGAGGATCCATTCGCCGGCGCCGTGCGGGTCAGCATGGAAGACGGGCATCTCGTGCTGCGCTTGGGCAACCTCGACTTCATCGGCGACCTCGAGTACTGGCACGACAACACGTTCCGGGTTACGTGGCGTTACCACTACTACGGAACGCAATACGTTACTTTCGATCTCGATGACCTCGGTCAGCCCGCCCGACTCTCCATGGGACGGGGACCGGTCCACTTCGAGCGAGTGCGGGCCCGGGCCGACGGGAAGGACGGCAGGGGCGGGGCCGGCGGGTAAGGCGCGAATTCGAGACGCGTCGAGATGCGTGCCTTGATCGCGGTACGCGGCGAGAAGTTCGCCGTGCCCAGCCGGTCGCTCGCTCACGTTCCGATTGGTACCACGGTTAGACCCGGCACCGCGTGAAAGTGTCGCTCGGCCGCAGGACCCACCATTACACCAAAGTCGAGGTGCCGCGCCGTCGCGGCGACCGCCAGGTCGTTCGAGGGGATGAGGCGTCCGCGCCGGCTGAGCACGGCGAACAACTCCGCCCAACGCTCGGCGATTGCCGCTTCGAAGTCGACGACCCCCGTCACCGCGACCAGCGCGTCGATGCGCGCACGTCGTTGGGCGGCGCGCGTCCGGTGTTTGGCCAGCGCCACACCCACGAGCAGCTCGCCATACACGACGGCTGGTACGGCAATGGGTTCACTGGAAAATCGGCCGAGCGCCTCGGGCCAGTCGGCACCCACGCGCTCGAGGGCAATGAGCGCGCTCGTGTCGATTACGAGGCCCACGGATTACGGGGCGGCCGGTCGGCGGCGGCCACGCGGTCCAGGTCGTCGGCGAATGACCGATCGCGATGCGACACGGTCATCCACGCCCGTGCGGCGTCGGCCAACGTGGCTCGCGCCACCGCGCCAGCCGGCCCGATGCGCGCGATCGGCACGTTGTGCCGCTCGACGAGAAACGTCTCGCCGCGGTAGCGTACCCGCCCGAGGATGTCAGCCAGGCGGCGGGCGAGGAGGGACGCGGAGATGCGAGTGTCCATGCCCAATTCTATGTAAATTACGTGTTTTACGCAATATCGACTGTTGCCCGGCCGCTCCTCGTTGGTCGGTGGAAGCTCCGGTGTTCCCGGCTCCCAACGAAGCGCGCACATTGTCCGGCGACCATAGCAGTGGGGACGGCTGTCCGCCATGATGCCGCTAACCCGCAGATGCGTGCCGCTACTGCACCTTCTTCGCCGGCAGGTCCCGTCCGCCCTGGTGCAGGATCACCGACGTCACCGCGCCCGCCGAGTCCTGCACGAACGTGAACTGCGCGTCGATCTCCTTCAGGAAGAAGTCGTGCTCCGTCTCGGGCCACAGCCGGGACGTCGGCTGGTCGGTAGGGTGCACCCACAGCGCGCCATCCTTGAGCGTCACCTCGAGGGAGAGTTTCGGCGTCAGCTCGTACGTGCCGACGTAACGCGCGAGCACATCGGTCGACACCGTGATCGCGGTGCGCTGCTTGACGGCAGGCGTGAGCGGGAGCGCAGCATCGAGCAGATGGAATCCGATGTCGTCCGCGCCCGCGCCGCCGGTGTTGGTCATCACGACGACGCCCACCTTCTGTGACGGCTCGAATCCGATGAACGTGCGATAGCCGCCGGTGCCACCGTTGTGCCACACGATGGTGTCGGTGCCGGCGGACAGCGTGAACCAGTTGAGGCCGATCTTCATGTTGCCGGCGGCGGCGCGCGGCTCGTGCGCGAAGGCCATCGCGCGCTCGAGCTTGCCGCCTTCAGCGTGCAGGTTGGCGTCGAGGAACTTGAGCATGTCGTTGGTCGTCGACCGGATGCCGCCGGCGCCGGCGAGCGTGGGGATGTCCCAGTTGTGGACTACGTTCCCCTGTTCGTCGTGGCCGAGCGCGAGGTGCTCTTTCATCCACGGCGTGAACGTGATCGCCGTGTTGGACATGCCGAGCGGCGTCCAGACGCGTTCGTGCTCGAGCTCCTCGTAAGGCTTGCCGGCGGCGAGCGACAGCACGTGGCCGAGCAGGCCGACGCCGAGGTTCGAGTACTCGAACTTCGCGCCGGGATCACGCGTCAATTGGTAGCTCGACAGGAAGTCGTACATCTGCTGCACGCTGTAGTCGGCGTAGGGATTGGTGGTGTCCGCGGGATGGAAGTTCGTCGGCATCCGCGGCAGCCCGGAGTTCTGCTCCGAGAGGTTGGCGAGCGTGATCACCTCCCCGTCACGCGTCGGCAGGTGCACGCTCGAGGGCAAATAGCGTTGGGCGGGATCGGTTAGCCGGACTTTGCCGTCCTGGACCATCTCGGCCAGCACGGTGGCCGTGAACACCTTCGAGATCGACCCGATCTCGAACACGCTGTTCCCGTCGAGCGGCGGCTGCCCGGGTCCCGGGTCGCCGTACGCGACGACGCGCGAGCGGCCATCGGCGTCGATGACGCCGACCACGATGCCAGTGCTCCGCTTCTCCTCCACGCGCTGCCGGATGATCGACAGGATCGCGCTGTCGGACGGTAGGACGTGCGCCGCGGTGGTCGCGACCGTCGCCGTCTGTGACTGCACGGCGGTGGTTCGCGTCGTCAGTGCGACAAGGGTAGCGAGTGCTGCCAGTCGAAGAACGCGCATGCTTCGATTCTCGGTTAGGGTCGATGACACGTACTGCGGGATCACGATTCCAGTGTGGTGAGAAGCGCGGTGAGCTCGTCGCGCCGGGGCGCAAGACCGCGGTGCACCGCGTGCCGGTTCAGCACGATGATGCCCCACGCGATGGCCGCGGCGACGAGCGCGTAGCCGATGGTGAACGGAGTGGATGCGCCGCGCAGACCGGCCACCATCAGCACCGATCCGCCCATCAGCGGCAGCACGTACCACCAGGCGACGCTCTCGAGCAGCGAGATCTGCACGCTCACGCGCCGCAGCTCGGCGCGCAGCGCGTCGGCCACGCTCAGACTCGCGTCCGCCGCGCCGCGTCCGCCCGCGCGCCGCGCCAGCCACAGCCGGGTCACCACCACCACGATGCCAGCCAGGATCACCAGCGCCCCGGCGCGCGCGAGCAGCGGCCCACGCAGCGCCGCCGCCGCGATCACCGGCGCCACGATCACGCTCGCCAGCATCTCGCGCCGGTCGCGCCACCGGATGCGCCGGTCGAGCCGCTGCGATTCCGTCTGGACGAGGGCGAGGATCTCGTCGTCGCTCAACGTCGTGAGCGGATCCGCCTCCGCGGCCGCGCGCCGGTCTGTCTCGTACGTCATACCGTCTCCTTCGTGAGCTGGCGCGCCAGCGCCTGCTTGATGCGGTGCAGCTTCACGCCCACGTGGGTCTCGGTGATGCCTAACACGTCGGCGATATCACGATAGCTCCGCTCGTCGAGGTACATCGTCATCAGCATCTTGTCGACCGGATCGAGCCGGACGATCGCCGCGTGCAGTTGCTCCTGTCGGGCGCGCACGTCGAGATCCGCGTCCACCGCGTCGGCCGGCGCGTGGGCCGCGGCGATCTCGTCGTCGAGCGTCGTCTCACGCCGCGCCGGATTCCGGCGCGCGTGCGCGAGTGCCGTATTGAGCGCCACCCGATACAGCCACGTGTCCGGCGATGATGCGCCGGCGAACGACGGCAGCGATCGCCAGAGCTGGAGCAGGATCTCCTGCAGCAGGTCGTGTTGCTCGTCGTCGCCACCGGCGTACACGCGACAGATCCGGCGCAGGCGTGCGTCGTTCTGGCGTACCAGCGTCAGGAATTGCAGCTCGCGGTCGGTGGGCACGGGTCGTGGTCGGTGTCGGGGTCGTCTATATGGTTGGTAGCCGGAACGCACCAATCCTTACGGCCCATGCGGTGGGTCTGCGTCAGTGAGGGGCCCCATTCGGATCTTCGACACCACGATCAACGAGTCCACGGTGGGACCTGCCAACCAGCCCTGGCACGGAGTAGTATTTTGATTGCTGCTGACGCGTCCGCCCCGGGAGGCAGCTGAAGCAACGGGGTAGTATCCCTGCGCTCCCGACCCGCAGTGTCCACTCCTCGAAAGGAACGCCCGAATCGCAAGCGCGCTTCCCTTTGCGCCGGACCGGTGCTACTGCTCCCTGTCGAGCGACGGCAGGCGTTGGGCGGGCGTCAGGCAACGCGAGGTGAGCGATGTGTACCTGGTTCGCAACTTCGACGCGGACCGGCGACTGCGTTAAACACCAAAATTCCAGTGGAGTGGATGATGCGCGATCTCAGAGTGCTCGGTCTCGTGGCGGTGATGGCGTGCGCCAGCTCGGCGAGGCCGGTAGTGACTCCGGCGCCGCGGCAGCAGGCCAGTGCCGACACGGCGGGCTACGACGTCGTGATCCGCAACGGTCGCGTCCTCGACGGCGAGGGGAATCCCTGGATCCGGGCCGACGTGGGCATCCGCAACGGCCGCTTCGCGAAGATCGGCCGGATTACCGAGCGCGGGCGCACGGAGATCGATGCTTCGGGCAAGTACGTGAGCCCGGGGTGGATCGACATGATGGACCAGTCCGGCGAGGTGCTGCTGCGGAACGGACTCGCCATCAACAAGCTCGAGGAGGGGGTCACGACGGCGATCGCGGGCGAGGGGGGCACGCCGGTCCCGGCGGGACGCGTGGCGTCGTACTTCCAGCAGCTCGAGCGGCAGGGGATCAGCATCAACTTCGGCTCGTACTTCAGCGAGACGCAGGCGCGCGTGGCGGTGCTCGGGATGTCGGCGCGCAAGCCCACGGCGCCGGAGCTGGAGCACATGCGCGCGATCATGGACACGGCCATGCGCGGTGGCGCGATGGGGATGACGACGGCGCTCATCTACCCGCCCTCGAGCTACACGACCACGGACGAGCTGGTGGAGGTCGCGAAGGCAGCGGCGGCGTACGGCGGCACGTACGCGAGCCACATCCGCGACGAAGGCAAGGGGCTCGTGGGCGCGGTACAGGAGGCGATCGCGATCGGTGAGCGCGCCGGGCTGCCGGTCGAGATCTTCCATCTCAAGGCCGCGTACCAGCCGGGGTGGGGGGTGCTCATGGACTCGGTTAGGCAGACGGTGGACGCCGCGCGCGCGCGTGGCGTGGACGTCGCCGCCGATATGTACGTGTACACCGCCGGCGGTACGGGGCTCGAGGCGACGATCCCGGCCTGGGCGCACGAGGGCGGCACCGACTCGCTCAAGGCTCGTCTGGCGAATCCGGAGATCCGCGCGCGGCTGAAGCGCGAGATCACCACCGGTTCGCCGGGGTGGTGGAACATCATCCAGGCGTCGGGCGGGTGGGACGGGATCGTGCTCGTGAACGCGCGCAACCCGGAGAACGCAAAGTACGAGCAGAAGACGATCACCGAGATCGCGCGCGAGATGGGCAAGGATCCCGCGGACGCGGCGTGGGATCTCGTGGCCCAGGGACACGGCCGGGTGATGGCCATCTATCACATGATGAGCGAGTCGGACATCGAGACCGCGCTCCGCTTCCCCTGGACCAGCATCGGGAGCGACGCGGGCGCAGTGGCCCAACTCGGCGCGCCCGATGAGTCCGGGCTGCCGCATCCGCGCAGCTTCGGCAACTTCCCGCGCGTGATCGCGCGGTACGTGAAGCAGCAGCACGTGCTCACGCTGCCGGAGGCGATCCGGAAGATGACCGGCTGGCCGGCGACGCGGATGCGGCTGGCCCATCGCGGCACGATCCAGGTGGGGAACTGGGCGGACGTGACGATCTTCGACTACGACTCACTCGAGGACCGGGCCACATACGAGCATCCGATGGAGTTCCCGACCGGAATCGAGTGGGTGCTGGTGAACGGCGTGATCACGATCGACCACGGCCGGCACACGGGCGCCAAGGCGGGGCAGGTGCTCTGGGGTCCCGGCGCCGCCCAGCCAACGGGATCGCTGACGTATTCTGTTGGCCGCTTCCGCTCACCCGTCTCGTGGTAGAAGTCGTGGCGCACCGCGCAGCTTGACCGCGCCGAAATCCCGTACGTCCAGCGTCGCGATCGCGCGCGCCCGGAGCCGCTCCGCCACCGCCATGACCACGGCATCGGTGAGGCCGAGTCCGAGCGCGCCGTACTGGGTGTTCAGCTCCTGCGCGCGCTGTAGATCGTCCTCGTCGCCCCAGTGGACGAGATAGCTGCCTTCCGCGAGGTCAGAGAGAAAGGCCCGCTCGGCCTTGGCGCCAACGTGCTCGAGGAGCAGGTAGTCGACCTCGGGCAGGATCGCCCACGGCAGCACCCAGCCAACCGGATCGTCATCGAACAGCGCGACCATCGCCTTGTGATGCCGATCGTCGGCATCGATGAGGGCGAGAACGGCTCCAGTATCGGCGACGATCACTTGCTGCGCGGTCGGCGACGCAGCAACGCCTCGGCGCGCTCGCTCAGATTCCGGCGGCCGCTGCGTCCAATGCCCACACTCGACGGACGAGGCGGCCCGGCGGCGCGCGCCGCGTACTGGGCAACGGCCTCGCGCACGAGCTCGGCCGCTGGGCGGCCCTGGGCGCGCGCGAGCGCCTGCAGCCGGCGGTAGTCGGCGGCGTCGAGGTATACGGTGGTCTTGGTGACGCGGTCAGTTGCCATATATGGTTACCATATATCAGGCAGACGCGCCGTGTCAAGCGTTCCGTGCGAATTGTTTCTCAGCGGCGACCTTTCCCGTCGACGCTCCTTCCAGAGGTTCTATACAGAATCTGTAAGGGAGGATGGAGCGCGGGTGGGCCGCCGTCACGCGTGACCGCCGGGAGCGGCTATCGCGGGTGTTGCGGGTTCCGATCCTGCGCGATTCCGTTCAGCTCGGCCAGGTCATCGCTGGCCAGGGCGAGGCCGGCCCCGGCGACGTTTTCGCGAAGGTGCGCGACCGATGACGTACCGGGGATGAGCAGCACGTTAGGCGAACGCTGCAGCAGCCACGCGAGCGCCACCGCGATCGGTGTCGCATCGAGGCGGGCAGCCACCGACTCCAGAACGTCCGACTGCAACGGAGTGAAGCCGCCGAGCGGGAAGTAGGGCACGTAAGCGATGCCTTGGGCGGCGAGTGAGTCGATCAGCTGGTCGTCGCGCCGGTTGGCGAGGTTGTAGAAATTCTGCACGCACACGATGGGCGCGATCGACTGCGCTTCGGCGATTTGCTCGGGCGAGACGGTGCTGACGCCGAGGTGCTTGATCAATCCCTCGTGCTGCATTTCCGCGAGGGCGGTGTAGGACTCTTCGATCGAGCCCGGCTCCGGGCTGTCGTAGCCACCCATACGCAGGTTGACGACCTCGAGCACGTCGAGACCGAGGCCGCGGAGGTTGCTATGCACCTGCTCGCGCAACTGCTCCGGTGAGCGCGCGTGCGGCCATCCGCCTTGGGCGTCGCGTGCGGCACCGACCTTGGTGACGATGTGCAACTCCTTTGGATAAGGATGGAGCGCCTCGTGGATGATCTCGTTCGTCACGTACGGCCCGTAGTAGTCCGCGGTATCGAGGTGCGTGATGCCCAACTCGATCATTTCGCGCAGCACCGCCACGGCGGCGTCACGGTCGGCCGGCGGCCCGAACACACGCGGGCCGGCCAGCTGCATCGCGCCGTAGCCTATGCGGGTAACTGTGAGGCTGTTGGCCATGGTGAACGTGCCACCGGCAAGCGTCCGTGCTGGCGGCCGAGGTCCTTTTTTCTCGTCTTGCGATCCCACCGGGTTCAGCGGAGTGGGCGGAAGCCGACCGCCATCCAGGGCTTGTCATCGCGATCCGTGATGTACATCGGCTGGCCGGGCCGGGCGGTGGCCCTGTTGTAGTTGGGCTTCTGCGTCACTCGGCCAGCTGCATCCTTGATATTCACCGCGTGCCTGCGGACGAAGGCGCTGATCTTGGTGCCGTGCAACTCTACTTTGACGTCGATGTCGGCGCCCGTGTCTGTCGCACTGACTCCGGGCACATCGCAGAGCGAGACGCATCGCGCGAACTTCTTCAGCTCCTTCGTGAGATCCGCACCGCTGTGGTTGGTATACGCGGCGATGAGATACGCGTCGCAGGCGCCGGGTCCAACGGCGGTTTTCAGCTCGTTCATGACGCCCTGGAGCTCCGTCTTGTTGAACGTGCTCATCGTGGTGAGATGGACGCCAACCATGGTCTGTGCCCCATCGGGCACGAGCACCACGGCAATGCACGACTGGATGTTGTTGAACTTCAGCTTGTGTGCATCGGACTGCACCTTGGTGCTGGCCTGCCGGCCTGTGGGATTGTATTCGTCGAGGTACTTGGTCACGGGGCTCCGAGGTTCGAAGAGATGGTGGGCGCGGCCGCGGTACTTTAGCAGATAACACAATGGGCAAGGTCGGGCAACCG
>JANWIF010000069.1 GCA_025450035.1 Gemmatimonadaceae bacterium | reverse complement strand
TGATCACGAGGTCGAGCGTCAGAGTTGCACTCCCGTTCTCTTCGCGAGCAATCGCGTGGAGGGCGTATCGGCCATCGGGCAGCAGCGCGACGCGTGAGTCGCCGATCGCGAGGTCGGGGACAGCGGTCGAGAAGCGTACGCGTCGCGCGCGCACGCGAGCCGCGAAGCGGCGTGTGCGCCGGCCCTCGTCGCGCAGCGTGACCGCCACCTGGCCGCCCCAGTTCCGGCCGCGCACATCGCCGCCCACGATGAACGAGATGAACGCCCACCGGCGTCGGTTAGGTGAGAGGACGTTGAAGTAGTGCCACTCGCCCCAACTCTCCGGGTGCTCGATGCCGGCCGGCGGGATGTGAAAGTGATCGACGGCTGCGAGGCGCTCGTACGGGGTGGGCGAGATCCACCGGCGATCGCCATCGTCGTCGCGCCATGCGCCGGCAACGAGCGGCGGCACGTTGCCCACGCGTTCGCTGCGTGACGGACTCTCGCCCGATGCGCGGACCGCGATCTCCGCGCGCGCGGTGCGGAGGTACAGCAGTTTGCCAGTCATCTGCGGCGCGACCGCGGCGACGTCCGGCGCGAGGCGCGGCGCGGCGAGGAGCTGATCGTAAATGAATCGGGCATTATCGATGGAAAAGAACAGGCCGCCCACCCCGCCGGTCTTCATCATCTCGATGTTGAGTCCCTCGGGGAGCACGGTGATCGCGCCGCCGCCCACGAGCCTCTCATCGCGCGCCTGGGTGAGGAGCGCCTCGCCGATAGCGAGCAGCACGATCATCACGCCCACGCCCAGTCCGTAGCCGAAGAGCAGGAATACCGACCGCCATGGGCGATGGACGAGATTCCGCAGCGCGAGCAGCGTGATCACGCGCCGCTGCTTCCGTTAGGCGCAAGCACCTCCTGCGTGATGATCGCACCGTCGCGCATGTGGATCAGGCGCCGGGCCGCGTGCGCGAGTTCTTCATCGTGCGTGACCACCACCAGCGCTGTGCCATCGGCGTTGAGCCGCTCGAACAGCGCGATGATCTCGGCGCCGGTCCGAGCGTCCAGCTCGCCCGTGGGTTCATCGGCCAGCACGAGGGCCGGTCGATTGGCCAGCGCCCGGGCGATGGCCACCCGCTGTTGCTCACCGCCGGAGAGTTGCGTGGGGCGATGCCGTCCTCGCGCCTGGAGTCCCACGTACCGCAGTAGTTCGTCGCCCCGCTGCTCCCGATCCGGGCGCGACATGCCGGCCTCCGCCATGGGCAGCTCCACGTTTTCGCGCGCGGTGAGAATGGGCATGAGGTAAAACCGTTGGAACACGAACCCGATGTGGAGCAGTCGAAAGCGGGTGAGCGCGCGATCGCCTAACGCTGAGACGTCGCGGCCCTGGAACGACACGGTGCCCGCGGTGGGCCGGTCGATGGCGCCGAGCAGATTGAGCAGCGACGACTTGCCGCAGCCCGACGGCCCGACGATGGCGACGTATTCGCCCGCCGCGACGTCGAGGGACACACCGTGCACGGCGTGGACGGCCGTGCCATCGAGCGCATAATCACGGTACAGATCCCGCGCCGTGAGGAGGGCGCTCATGCTACCGCCTCCTCGCGCAGGGTACCGGCAATGGGGCGCGACGCGGCGCGCCACGACGGATACACGCCGGCGAGGATCCCGACGCTCGCGAGCAGCGCGAGCGCGGTCCAGATGGCGCGCGGCTGGAACGGGAAGAAGTCGATGGCGGCGGGGAGTCCGGGAAACTGCGACAGAATGGCGTTCAGGTAGCGGGCGGTGGCCAGGCCTAACGCCAGGCCGCACGCCGTGCCGGCGGAGCTGATGACGGTGCTCTCGAGCACGATCTGCTGCACGACGTGCGGCCGCGACACGCCAATCGCGCGCATCACGGCGATCTCGCCGACGCGCTCGTTCACCGATACGGTCATCAACGTCGTGATGAGCAGAAAGCCGACCATCAGGCTCACGGCGCCGAGTATGTAGCCTAACTGGCGAAAATAGCGCAGGCGGTCGTCCACCTGCGCCAGGGCGTCGGCGGTGGAGATCGCATCGACGGTGCGCACGTGGGCGCGAATCCAGTCGCGCGCCGCGTCCACCGACGCGCCATCGCGCAGCCGCACCATGAACAGCGACACCGCGTCATCGCGCGTGTGTCCGGTCATGGCCTGGAGCGTCCGCAACGGAAGGGCGACCGCCGGCTGGCCCGCCGACAGGTACAGGAAGCGTGCGCGGCCCACGATCGTGAGGCGTCGCTGGCCGGCAAAGGTGCGGAGTTGCGGGTTGTAGCCCGTCGCCGCCTCCAGCGTGTCGCCCACCTGCAGGCCGGCCGCGTGCAGGAATTCATCGTTCGCCACCAATTCGTTCGCGTCGTTCGGATCGCGTCCGCTTCGCAGCTCGTAGTCGCCCTGGGCCGCGGGGTTGACGCCCAACGCGAACGTCGTGGTGACGCGCCCATCGCGCGGCACATGGAGCTGCGCGCCGAGCACGGGACTCACGGTCGTGACATCGCCGAGCGTCCGCAGTGTGTCGAGGATCGCAGTCGCACCGGGAATCATGGCCTCGGTATCGAAGGGCAGCGTGCCGCGCGGCGCGAGGCGGAGCTGGAATCCGCGGCTCAGCAGCAGGTGCTGGAACGACTCGCGCAGGCCGGTGGAGAGCATCACCATGTCGAGCAGCATGGCCGCCGCCACGGCCACGCCCAGAACCGCCAGCGCGGTGCGCGCCGCATGGCCGCGGAGGGCGGCGAAGGCGAGCAGGCCGCGCATCAGCGGCCGAGGAGGCGCAGCGGCGGCGTACGCACCAGCCGCAGCGCGGCCAGCGCACCGGCCACTACGCCTAACGCAAGGGACAGCGCGACGGCGAACAGCACGATGTCGCCGGTCACGATCGAGAACCGGAGCGGCGTGCGGTAGAACGCCTGGTAGTATCCATTCACGGCCGCCGAGGTGAGCCAACCGATCGCCACGCCCAACGCGCTGCCCAACAACGCAACCAGCGCGGCCTCGAGGACGATAGCCCGGAATACCGAGCGCCGCGAGATGCCGATGAGCCGCAGCGCCGCCACGTCGCGCCGGCGCTCCTCCACCTTGAGCAGCAGTATGCAGAGCAGGAAAATGGCGCTGGCCACGATCGTGATCACCCCAATGGCGCGGTGAAACCGGCTCACGACCTTGAACGTCGCCGAGGTCTCCACGGCGATGTCCTTGGACGGATACGCGCGAAACCCGAACGCCGCGTCGTTGATGGCCGCGAGCGCGCGCCTCGTGGCTGTGCTGTCGCGCGTGGCTACGTCAAAGCGGTCTACGCGATCGCCGTAGGTGGTGAGCGTCTCGAGCTGATCGAGGTGGAGCCTGACGTGATATTCGCCGCGCGCGATTTCGCTCGGGTCGGCACCGCGGGAGACGATCGCGCTAATGAGCACCGTATCGCCCGGGGCGCCCGGGGCGGCGCTCACGACCGCGCGGTCGCCAACGGCCAGGTGTGCGTCGGCCGCCAGCCGGTCATCGATGGCGATGGTGCGCTGCGGCATCACCACTTGGACGGCGAAGGCCAGGAGGAGTAGCATGAAGGACGGGCATCAAGGTCGTCGGCGCACTCGGCGAGCGCGCTCACTGTAACCTACCATCGCTCGCACCAGCGAGCCGCTCGGCGATCGTGGCCGGCCCATGGAGTGCACACGCATGGCTGTTCCGCTGCTCATCGACACGGACACAGGCATCGACGATGCGGTCGCGCTGGCGCTCGCTGCATCACTCGGGTCGCTGGACGTGCGCGCGGTGACCACCGTGCACGGAAACGTGGAGGTCGAGCGCGCCACGCGGAACGCGCGCGAGGTGCTGCGCCGCACCGGACTCTTCGCGCCGGTGATTGCCGGCGCGGGGGCGCCGCTCACCCGGCCGGCGCAGCCGGCGCGGGAGACCCACGGCCCGGAGGGGGTGGGGTACGTCGTGCCGTCGGTATCCGCGATCGTGGAACCCGACACCGCCGCTGAGTGCATCGTGGCGACGGCGCAGCGACGCCCGGGCCTGGTGATGTGCTGCCTCGGTCCGCTCACGAACATCGCGCGCGCGCTCACGGCGTCGCCCTTGCTCGCCGGGATGGTCGGGCCGGTGTTCGTGATGGGCGGTGCGTTAGGCGTGCGCGGTACGCAGACGAAATGGAGTGAGTTCAACTGGTGGTCCGACCCCGAGGCGGCGCGAGCCGTGCTGCGCGCCGGTTTCGATCTCCGTCTCGTGCCCCTCGACGTCACGCGCCGCGTTGCTGTCCCATCCGCCGCCATCACCCAACTGGCGGCCGCCGGCGCGCGCGACGACGATGCGCGCTTCTGGAGCGACGCGCTCCGGTTCTACGCCGATTTTCACCGGCGGTACGAGTCGTTCGATGGCTGCGTGATCAACGATGCGCTCGCGATCGCGCTCGTGCACGACGCATCGCTGGCCGACTGGCGCCCCATGCGCCTCGACGTCTCGACATCCGGCGATGAGCACCGTGGTGCCGCCCGCGAGAGCGCGGACGGCGCGCCGGTGCAGGTGGCGGTGTCCGTGCGCGCGGCCGATGTGCTCGAGATGGTGCGCGAGCGCGTCTTCGCACGTTGGCTCGGCGCCGGTGCGTTCGGCGCTGGTGCCGGCGCCGCCGCGCACTGGCTCGAGCGCCATCCCCTCCACGAATCGTTCATGTGACGAACCCTGCTCCGCGGGCGGTCGCCATCCTGGGCTGCGGCACCATCGGCGGCGGATGGGCCGCGTTGTTCGCCGCGTACGGCGCTCACGTGCGTGTTGTCGATCCTGACCCGGCCGCCGTGCAGCGGGCGAGTGCCGCGCTCGCCATCGCGTGCGACATTGGCGTGGGCGGTGGGACACGGGGACCGATCGAAGCCGTGCCGACAGCTGCCGATGCCGCGGACGCCGCCGACTGGATCCAGGAGTCGCTGCCCGAGCGGCTGGAGCGCAAGCGCGCGGTCTTCGCGGAGCTCGAGGGACACGTGTCGCCGGCGGCGATCGTCGCGTCGTCGACGTCCACGTTCACGGGCAGCGCGCTGGCCGAGGGGCGGTCGTTCGCCGGGCGGGTCGTGGTGGCCCATCCACTGCACCCGGTGTACGCGGTACCGGTCGTGGAGTTGTGTCCCGCGCGCGGCACCTCGCTCGAGGCGTTGGACCGTGCCGAGCGACTCCTCCGCGCGGTCGGCCGCGAGCCGATCGTGGTGCGCGCCGAACTGGCGGGACTCGTGGGCCATCGCCTAACGGCAGCGCTGCTGCGCGAAGCCATCGACCTCGTGGCCCGGGGCGCGATCACCGCGCGCGACCTGGATCGCGTCGTGTCGCACGGCATCGCCACCGGGTGGGCCGCCGCGGGTCCGTTCGCCACCGAGGCGATCGGCAACGCGGGTGCCGGGCGGAACAGCGACGCGGCGGCGGCGCATTTGGAGAGCGTGCTCGCGCCACTCTGGCGTTCGCTGGCCTCGTGGCCCGGCCTGGACGCAGCGCGTGCGGAGTCGTTGCGCGCTGCCCTGGACGGCATGGGGGCGGGAGGGGGGGGCGTGAGCGAGCGAGAGTGGGCGGAGCGGATAGCGCGAGGGAGGAGGTAAGAGCGCCGAGCAGGGACGAAGGGGGGCGGGCGTAGACGCACCCGCGCCCGCCGACTTGCGGCGCTCGTTACATCGTTGGTCCTGCGCCGCCGGATTTTGAACCTCGCACCAACAACACGGGCACGTCTGATTTATGGCGGACGCCATCGGCTACGCTGCCGTAGAACAGATCGGAGAAAAACCGATGCCCGTGGGTGGACATGGCGATGAGATCGCAGTGTTCGCGCTTCGCCGCGTCGGCGATCTCGCGCGCCGGGTCGCCATTGGCCAGGATGGCATCGACTTCCAGCCCCTCCTCGCCTAACTCACTGGCGATCCGGTTCAGGTACTCGCGGTCGCCGCGCATTTCCTCGCTCTCACGGAGATCGAGGTGGCGAATGTTGCGCGCCGCCCACCCATCGGCCACATGAATGACGATCACCGCCGAGCCGCAGAGCCGCGCGAGCGTACGCACGTGCGCGAGCACGGCGGCATCGTACGGCGAATTCTCGAGTGCGACGAGGATGCGGGTGTACATGAATCGTTGGGCCAGTGCCTAACCGTGGACCTGCGCGATCACTCGTCTGTCGTGAGCGCCAGAAACTGCTCGAGAATGCGCTCGGTCAGTCCCCAGATGGTGTAGCCCCGGTACTGGAAGGACGGCATCCGTCGCGGCCCGCCCGCGAGCTCCAGTATCACCTCGCGCGCCGCGCCCGGCGCGCGCAAGGCATTCACGGGCATCCAGAACGCCTCCGCGACCTCTTCGCTCTGCGTCACCTCGCCCACACCGCCCACGGCGCCCACGAACGGCGTGATCACCAGCCGCGGAAGCACCACCGAGTGCGGCTGCACATCGTCTAACGGGCCAAGGATGACGCCGTCTCGCGCGAGATCAATCGCCGTCTCCTCGCGCGCCTCGCGCACCGCCGTCTGCACCAGCGTCTCGCCGCCCTCGTGCCGGCCGCCGGGCAGCGCGATCTGGCCGCTCCACGGGTCGCCTTCCCACGTCGCGCGCTTGATGAGCAGTAGTTCCACCTGCTCGCTGCCGCCAACCCGCAGGATCAGCGCCACCGCGGCGCGCCTGGCGCGCCGGTCCAACTCGATCACACTCGGTGCGCGCGCCGACAATCGGCGCGCCAACCGCCCGATAAATGGATGCGTTAGCGCACGGTCCAGTGCAGCGTCCGCCCCTCCCCCCCTTGCGCGCTCCGACGCCACTCCGCCCTACTCCTCCAGCACGCCGCCGACGCTCACCCAAGCCGAAAGCCCACCTTCGAGCGATACGACATCGGAATAGCCCAGGTCGGCAAGCGTTTGCGCCGCCGTCGCCGCGCGGCCGCCGCGCGCGCAGTACACCATCACCCGGCGTCCGGCCGCGATGCGCCCAGGCGCCTGTTCGCGCAACGTACCCAGGGGAATGTGCACCGCGCCAGGGATGCGAAACAGGTTCCATTCGTGAAGCTCACGCACGTCCAGGTACACCACGTCATCGCCACGCTGCAGCATCTCGAGAGCAATCCGCGCCGGCAGCTCGCGAACGGACGGGTTCGCCGCGATGGCTCGCGCGTCGAAGTTGTTGTCGCTCATTTCCCTCCCATCGGCCACACGGTCGCGTGGTCGTGCACATTGAGCGTTTGCGCGTCGGCGTCGAGGGTCGCCATCGCGCCGAGCGGCACCGTCCACTGTGCGTCCAGATGTCCCACGGGGACGCCCGCGACGCACGGCCCACTCACCAGTTGCGCCGCCTCGCCTAACACGTCGTCTAACGGCCTGTCGCCGGTGGGGTCGCTGTCGCCGCGCTCGGTGAACGCGCCGAACACCAACGCGCGCACGCGCGCGAACGAACCGGCCAGCTTGAGTTGCCGCAACATCCGGTCGATACGGTACACCGGCTCGTTCACATCCTCGAGCACCAAAATGGCGTCGTCGAGACGCGCCGCAAACGGAGTACCCACAAGCGACGCGACGAGGGCCAGATTGCCGCCTTCCAGCCTACCGGACGCCCGTCCGCCGCGCAGCACACGAGTTCCGGGCTCGGCAAGCGCTCCGCACGAGTTTACGCCGCGAACCACAGCCGCCGCCAGCGATTCGCGCGACAAATTGGCGAGCGGACTGCGCGCGGTAGGACCGTGAAACGTAACGAGGTCGCAGCGCGCCCGGATGGCCAGGTGCAGCGCCGTCACGTCGGAGTAGCCAATCAGCGCCTTCGGGTGCGCGCGCAGCGCATCGTAGTCGAGGTCGGCAAGGAGGCGAATTGCGCCGTATCCGCCTCGTACGCACCAGATTCCGTCGACGCGAGAATCGCGAATCGCGAGGTTGAGGTCGGCGAGCCGCTCGTGGTCGGTACCGGCCAGGTAGCCGGCGCGTGCGCGCACATGGGTACCGGGTACCGGGTCCCAGCCCATGGCGCGAGCGTTGTTCATCGCCCGCTCGACGTCGCCCTCGTCGCGCACCGGACCGGAGGGCGACACCAGAGCGACGCGCGCCCCCGAGGCGAGCAGCGGCGGGCGAACGGCGGTTCGATTCATTCCAGGTAAGGGCGGGCGACGGGGGGCAACGTGCGTGCGCAGCGGGAAGGTAGGGCGAGTCGCTGGCGATCGTCAACGGTGTCGGATGCTCCGTCCGGCCGATGCTGCCCATCGCTACCTTTCCGTTGTGTCGCGTTCTCCCTCCCACGTTCTCGCGCGTGTGGTGGTTCACACCACGGCCTGCGCGTGACCCTTCTCGCTCTCATCGCGGCCGCGCCCTGGTTCGCGGTGCCGCTGATCGCTCTCTGGCGCGCACGCGGCGATCCATCGCTCGACGACTCCCCATTGGACGTTCTACCGGATCCGCCGCTGGTGTCCATCATCATTCCAGCCCGCAACGAGGCCTCGAACATCGCCGAATGTGTCCAATCGGTACAGGCGTCCTTCTATCCGGCGTTGGAGATAATCGTTGTGGACGATCATTCGGACGACGAGACTGGCGCCATCGCGCGTGGCGAGGCGGCGCGCGACGCGCGCGTGCGAGTGATCGATGCACCGGTGCTTGCCGACGGATGGTTCGGCAAGCAATGGGCGTGTGATCGTGGCGCGGCAGAGTCATCGGGGACGCTGCTCTGTTTCACCGATGCCGACACGTTTCATGGTCAGGAACTGCTCACGCGCTCGGTCAACGCGATGCGCGCGCGGTCGCTTGATTTTCTCTCGGTACTGGGCCGGCAATTGATGCGTTCGTTCTGGGAGCGCATGGTGCAGCCGCAGGTGTTCGCCATGTTGGCGCTCCGCTTTGGCGGCGCACGGGCGGTGAACGCCTCGCGCCGTGCCAGCGGGAAACTGGCGAACGGACAATTCCTGCTGATTACGCGCGCGGCCTACGACGGTATTGGTGGGCACGCGGCGGTGCGCGACCTGGTGGCGGAGGACTTGGGTCTGGCCCAACTCCTCTTTCGGCGCGGCATGCGAACGGAACTCGTCGACGGTCGGCGCCACTTGGCGACGCGCATGTACACATCGTTGCGTGGAATCGTTCAGGGGTGGATGAAGAACATCTACGCTGGTGCGCGGAGTGCGGCGCCCTTCGGGTCGGCCGGTCGTGTGCTGCTCCCGCTACTCCTCATGATCGCACCGCTCGCCAACATCGCGCCGCCACTTGTGCTTGTGTTGGGCCTGCTGGGGCTGGTGTCGAGCTCGGCGCTCTCGTGGGCAGCACTCGCCACCGCGCCAACCCTGGCGTGGTGGGTTTACATCTACATTCTCGCACGCGACATACCCCGTTCCCGGGTGCTGGGGTTCGCGCTCGGATACCCACTGGGCTCAGCAGTCCTGGCATACATCATCGCGCGCGCGGTGTTTCGGGGTCGCCGAGTGGAGTGGCGCGGCCGGGAATATTCGGCGCGATGACTTTTCTCGCGGTCGCGCCCGCTGAGAGGGAAACCTTTTTCGCCGAGGCCTCGTCTTAATAGATGAAGCCTTCGGGTTTCTGTTTCCTCCGAGTGAGGTTCGCCTCCGATACCCGTGCCGACGGGTATTTGGAGGCGTTCCTTTTTGGGCAGGGACGAGGGGACCGGCGGTGCGAGGGGACAGTTGAAAGGAGGATGCCGACTCCGCTCCCTACTACTCCTCTTGCCTGCCTCCTCGAACCTCTTACCTTTGTTTCCACTTCTCGAACCACGCCAACACGTACGCCACCTTCGCCATCATGTGGCTGGGCGTGGACGAGATCTCGTGCGATGCGTTAGGCACCCGGACCAGCGCCGCCGGCACCTTGCGGAGCTTGAGCGCCTCGTAAAACTGTTCCGCCTCACCGCTGGGCGTGCGATAATCTACCTCGCCGGTGATCAGCATCGTCGGCGTGGTCACGTTGCCCACGTACGAGATGGGAGAATACTTCATGTAGGTCGCAGTCTGCTCCCACGGCGCGCCCGTGAACCAGTATGTGAGGCCGAACTCCGAGACGTCCGTCGTGAGCACCCAGCTGTACCAGTTGATTACCGGCTTCTGCACCACGGCGGCCCTGAACCGATGTGTGTGTCCTACAATCCACGCTGACAACACGCCGCCCCCGCTCCCTCCCGTGACAAAGAGATTTTCCGGATCCACGTACCCTTTCCCAATCAGGGTGTCCACCCCCGACATCAGATCATCGTAGTCGTGGTCCGGGTAGTCGTGGTTGATCAAGTTCCCGAACGTCTCACCATAGCTGGTGCTGCCGCGAGGGTTGATGTACAACACTACGTACCCCGCCGCCGCGTACAACTGGAACTCTGCCGTCCACCGGTCGCCGTAGTCGAGATACGGCCCCCCGTGAATTTCGAGAACGAGCGGATACTTGCGCGACGGATCGAACCCCGGCGGCGTGATCACCCATCCCTCCACCTCCCGCCCGTCGAACGACGACTTGTAATGCATCTCCCGCACCTTGCCTAACTCCTTGGTCGCCAAGAGACCGTCGTTGAGACGCGTCAGGCGCGTGGCCGCACTGGCGCCGCGCGCGCCGGTCACTGCAACATCGGCGGGATGATCCGGGTCGGTCTCCGTAAACGCGATCCGCCCGGTGTGCGACACCGAGAACGACCCGCCAGGATACGGCCGACCAAGGTCCAGCCCACCCACGTGCGACACGAGCGGCATCACCTTCCCGTCCAGCGACACGAGCGCGATCCGCGTGTCCCCCTCATCATCATACTGCACATAGATCCCACGCCCATCAGCGCTCCACACCGGCGCCTCGAGATCGCGATCGAAGCCCTCCGTCACGACATGCGCACCAGACCCGTCCCGGTTCATCACGTACAGGTGCGTCACCTGATACCCCTGCCGGTGATCGTCGAACCCGGTGTAGGCAATGAATCGCCCGTCCGGCGATAGCGCGGGCGAATTGTCAGGCCCGCTCCGAGTGGTGAGCTCGTGCACGGCGCCGTCGGCCACCGATACGACGTAGACCTCGCTGTTCAGCGGCGTGTACTCGCCCTCAGGATGGCGATTCGCCGAAAATATCAGCGCGGCGCCGTCAGGCGTCCACGTTGGCGCCCCGTCGTCGAACGGACCGTTGGTGACCTGCCGCGCTGTTCCACCATCGGCGGCCACCACGAAGAGGTGCACGCGCCCAGGTTGTATGTATCCACCTCCGTCCCGCCGATACCGCAGTCCGTCGATGTACTTCAGCGGCGGACCCCAATCGGCTCCCTCCGGCTTGGCCGGAAGTTGGACGAACGATGTCGGCGTCTCCGACACAAGCATCGCGAACGCAATCCATTTTCCGTCCGGCGACCACGCGAGCCCCGACGGCCCGTGCGGAACGTGCGTCACCCGCGCCTCCTGCCCGGTGTCCATCCACCGCACGTGAATCTCGCTCGTACCACTGGCGTTAGACACGTACGCGAGCCGAGCCCCGTCGGGCGACCAGCGCGGCGATCCATCATCCTGCGCGCCACTCGTGAGCGGGCGCTGCGCACCACCATCTGTCCCCACAATCCACAAATTCGACCGCGCGCGATCCTTCATGATGTCGTAGTACGACCGCGCATACACGACCGCGTGACCGTCAGGCGAAATTTGCGGGTCCGCCGCCCACTGCAGCTCGAAAATGTCACGAAGCCCAAACCGCCTAACGGCCGAAGAATCCTGAGCCGCAACGGTGGACGAAATCATCACGACGCTGCACACAAACGCCCGAATCGCGATGCGCATCGCGAGTCTCCCGGTTGCTGGCGAATGAATCCACTCGCACGACGCTCGCTCCACGAACGGCGCACGATGGCCGGAGTACCCGGCGCGCCTGTAACTTGCGCACAGTACAACCCCACGCAAGAACAGCGTCATCATTCGCGCCCCTCCTACACCCAATCGCTGCACGATCCGACCCGCATGCCTTGGTACCGCCTCGCAATATCTCGATGCGACGAGTCCAAACCGCCCGCGTTATCCTGGCGACCATGCGCTCCCTCGAATCCTTCGCCGCCCTGCTCGCAGCCTCGGGCACCCTCCCAACACTCTCAGCGCTGGCGTCTGAATTTGGGTTCACCCTCACCCCGCTCCCTATAGATGATGCCACCCGCGCCACGCTCGCCCTCCCTCCAACAGTCCGCGACGCACGCCTCATCTTAGGACGCGGCGCCCTCCGCGCCCTCCTCCTCGAATGCGACCCCCACACTCCCCTGCGCACACTCCTCAGTGAGTCGGCGCGACACCTGGCCAACCACGCTCCGCAATTGCTCTGGCTCCTCATCGCCACACAACACGGAGGCGCAGAACTGGCCATCGCTACCTGGTCGGCCGACCGCGCTCGACCCCGCGTCGTAGCCCTCCACGTCGACCGCACCCACGTGGTCCCCAGCGATGCCGAAACAGCAGCGGCACTCGCCTCAGCAAGCAATGAACCCGATCTCCTCGCCCACGCAGAATGGCTGGATACACTCGGCCGCGATGCCCTGACCCGGCGGTTCTATCGCACCCTCGAACACGTCGTAGCCGAACTGGGCACCTCCGCATCCGGACGCGCCACCCAGTCCGAACGCGCCGAACTCGCCCTGCTCTACGTGTCGCGCCTCCTCTTCCTAGGCTTCCTCCAAACGAAAGGCTGGCTCGATCGCGATCGCCGCTTCCTCGCCGCCACGTTCGCACGCTCCATGGAACACGGCGGCAACTACCACCGAAAAGTGCTCCTCCCCCTCTTCTTCGGCACACTCAATACCCCGCCACATGCGCGGGCCGCCACCGCCCGCACCTTCGGCCGCATCCCCTTCCTGAACGGCGGCCTCTTCGCCCGCACACCGCTCGAACACCGATGCGCTGATCTCCGATTCCCCGACGATACACTCGGCCTCGTCTTCGGCGAACTACTCGCCCGCTATCGATTCACGCCGCGAGAGGAAACGAGCGGCTGGTCCGAAGCCGCAGTCGATCCAGAAATGTTAGGCAAAGCGTTCGAGTCTCTCATGGAAGCTCGCAGCCGCCGCTCCAGTGGCGCTTTCTTTACCCCGCGACGCCTCGTCGCTACCGTCAGCCACGCCGCGCTTACCACCGCGCTCACCACCGCGATCACGCCTCATACATGCGTCCTCGCCGCCCTCCGCGGCGAACCGCTAGACCACGCCACCGCCCACGCGATCCGCGAACGATGCGCATCACTCGCCGTCCTCGACCCCGCATGCGGAAGCGGCGCCTTCCTCGTCCACATCCTCGAAGAACTCTCCGCCCTCCGCAGCAGACTCGGCGACCCCCGACAAGTTTGGGAATTGCGACGCGAATTGCTCACCCGATCGATCTTCGGCGTCGACATCAATCCCACCGCCGTCTGGCTGTGCGAGCTCCGACTCTGGTTGTCCGTCGTCATCGAATGCGAGGTCACCGACCCACTGCTCGTCCCGCCCCTCCCAAATCTCGATCGCCACATCCGAATAGGTGACTCGCTCGCCGGCGACCCGTTCGGCGACGAGATGCCGCACGGCGGACGCCGACTCGCCCGCATGCGAGAGCGCTACGCCCGCTCCAACGGTCCGCGCAAACACACGCTGCGTCGCGCCCTCGAACGCGCCGAACGTACCCTCGCCATCACCCACCTCGAATACCAACACGCAACGTGCTCAGCACGCCGCAGAGATCTCCTCGCAGCACTCCGTGGCCGCGATTTGTTCGGCCAACGCGTCCACCCGGGAGCGACCACCCGACACACACTGGCCCTGGAACGCGCTAAAAGCCGCGCACTCACCGCCAGCCTGCGACGAGTACGCGATGGCGGCGCTCTCCCCTTTGCATGGGTAACTCACTTCCCCGACATCGCTCGACGCGGCGGCTTCGATGCGGTGCTCGGTAACCCGCCATGGGTCCGCCTCCACCGCATCCCCTCCGATGCTCGCGCCGACCTGCGACGCCGATTCGTGTCGTACCGCGCCGCAGCGTGGACACGCGGAGCCAGCGCGAGTAGAGCCGGACCAGGCTTCGCCGCCCAGGTAGACCTCGCCGCCCTCTTCGCCGAACGCTCGATCTCGCTGCTCCGCCCGTTAGGCACACTCTCACTGCTCCTGCCGGCCAAACTGTGGCGCGCACTCGCGGGCGGCGGACTGCGGGCGCTGCTCCGCCAACACACCCGGGTCACCACCCTCGAAGACTGGAGCGACGCACCACGCGAATTCGAGGCCGCCGTCTACCCCTCGCTGCTCGTCGCCCAACGCATCCCGTCCACGCACGACGCGTCAACGCCCGCACCGCTGGAAACACAACCCGTGATTCACGCCGCGATCCACCGGCGAGGACACGTGGCCCGCTGGATGCTCGATCAAGACCGCCTGTCGCTCGACTACGACCCGGCAAGCCCATGGGTGCTCGCACCACCCAATGTTCGCGATGCCTTCGATCGCCTCGCTTCAGCCGGAGTTCCCCTGGCTCAAACCCCCCTCGGCGCGCCCCAACTCGGAGTCAAGTGCGGCCTCAACGATGCCTTCATCGTACACTCCCCGAATGACACCGCCGCTATCGCCACCGTCCACGGCACACACCGCGCAGGTCGAGTGGAACGAGCACTGCTCCGGCCACTCCTCCGCGGTGAAACCGTCACCGCATGGCGACCCGGCCCCACCGATGAATGGATCGTCTGGACCCACGACGCCAACGGCGTCGCCCTGCGCTCCCTCCCACCCCACACACACGCGTGGCTCCGGCCCTGGCGATCCGCCCTCGCCGGACGCGCCGATGCCCGCACGCGCGCACCCTGGTGGACCCTCTTTCGAACGAATAGCGCCCGCACTGATCGGCCCCGCGTGGTCTGGGCCGACATTGGTCGCGCCCCGCGCGCGTTAGTCCTCGCGCCCGGCAACCGCATGGTCGCACTCAATAGCTGCTACGTACTCCCCTGCACTGACATCGTCGATGCATACGCCGTCGCCGCGCTTCTCAACTCACCGCTCGTGGCCGCATGGCTCCATCTCATCGCCGAACCCGCACGCGCAGGCTATCGCCGCTTCCTCTCCTGGACCATCAGCTTGCTACCAATTCCACGCTGTTGGTCACGCGCCCGAAATATCCTCGCCCCCCTCGCCGAACGTGCCTCCCACGGCGATGACCCCCCCCCGTCAGACAACGACCTGCTCGCTGCTGCCTTGGAAGCCTACGCGCTGCGCCACCACGACATCGATGCGCTGCTCCAATGGCCCCGCTGTTGACCACCGCCCGCCACGTGCGAGCGTTCATCGCCCGCACGCTCCTGCGCGATACCGTGTCGCCGCCAAGCATCGGCGACGTAGCCCTCCGCCCACACCAACGCGCTGCCGTCGAACGCCTGCGTCGAGTGATCCGCGAACACGGAGGTGCACTGCTCGCCGACGACGTTGGACTCGGCAAAACGTTCGTCGCCGTCACACTCGTCCGCGACGCCAAACACGCGCTCGTGATCGCACCAGCAGCACTGCGCGACATGTGGCGCGACGCCCTCGCCCGCGGCGGCGCCACCGCGGAATTCGCCTCCTACGACGCGCTCAGTCGCGCACACCCGCCATTAGGAATATTCGATCTCCTCATCCTCGATGAGGCCCACCACGCACGAAATCCCGCCACACGCCGCTACGCCCGACTCGCCACCCTCGCCACTAACACACAGGTGCTCCTCATGTCCGCCACGCCCATCCACAACAATGAGACGGACCTGTCAGCACTCCTCGCGCTGTTCCTCGGTGCACGCGCCTGGCAACTCACCCCGGAACAGCGCACCGCCTGCATCGTCCGCCGCGAACGCGATGACGTGCCCGACATCGTCGTCCCGCAACTCCTGCCGCCAACCTGGCTCCCAACCGGCGATGACGCAGAGCTGCTCGAGCAAATCACCGCACTCCCGCCTCCCCTCCCACCGCGCGATGGACACGACGGCGGTCCGCTCATCACGTGGGGACTGGCCCGACAATGGGCGTCCAGCCACGGCGCCCTCATGCGCGCACTCGACCGCCGCCTCGCACACGCTGCGGCGCTGCAGTCCTCCCTCGCCGTTGGACGCTACCCCTCCCGCGCCACACTCGCCGCCTGGGTGTGCGGTGATGACGCGGTACAGCTGTCATTCCCTCAGCTCTTTCACGACGAGAGCGAAAGCGCCGCGCCCTTGCTCCCGATCATCGCCGCCCACGCCTCCGCGCTCGAATTGCTGCGCGCCCGCGCCCGCACAAGCGCGTGGACCGACGCGGCACGCGCGGCACGCCTCCGTGAAGTCCGCGCCGCCCACCCCGGAGAAAAGATCGTCGCCTTCTCCCAGTTCGCCGACACCGTGCAAACACTCTTCACCCATCTGCACGACGACCCCGGCGTCGCGTCGCTCACGGCGCACGGCGGGCGGGTGGCGGGCGGAACGCTCTCTCGGCCGGCGACGCTCGCGCGGTTCGCTCCCCTCGCGTTAGGCGCACACCCGCCACGAGACATCGAACGCATCGACCTGTTGCTCACCACCGACCTGTTGAGCGAGGGCGTCAACCTGCACGATGCTTCCGTGGTCGTGCACCTCGACCTGCCCTGGACACCCGCACGCCTCGAGCAGCGGGTCGGACGCGCCCGCCGACTCGGATCCCTCCACGCCCACACCGCCGTCTACGCCATGTCACCCCCGGCATCCACCGAAGCGCTGCTTCGAGTCGAACAGCGCCTGCTCACCAAACTCCGGGCCGCCGCACGCGCCGTCGGCGTCGCAGGCACCATCCTGCCCACCCTGGTTCCCGCCCAACCCGAACCCGCCGCCTCCCGCCAACACGAAGCCTTGATGCGTACCCTCGCCCGATGGCTCGAACACCCGGCCGCCCCACCCACCGACCCGGCACCCCACACAGCCACAGTGCGCACCACCCGCCCCTGCGTCCTCGCGCTCTTCGATGACGGCCGCTCGCGCCACCACCTCGCCGCCTCGATCGATGGCCACCCCCTCGACGATACCGTCGCGACTCTGCACGAAGCCGCCACGCTCGTTGACAACGCAGCGGATTACACGGCCAAGAGCGATCCCGAAAACAGCGTCATTCACCCCGCACTCGCCCTCGCCCAACACTGGATCGCCCGCTACGCCACCACCGAGGCCACGGGCGGCGCCCTCCCCCTCCACGCCCCCGGACGCCGCCAGGCCATGCGACGGATTGCCACCATCACCGCACGCACGCCCCACCACCGCCGCCCCACGCTCGCACCGCTCGCCGAACGTGCTCGGCGCGCCATCACGCTACCATTCGGCATCGGCGCCGAACGCGTCCTCCACCAGTTGGCTACCGCTCCACTGCCCGACGAAGCATGGCTCCGCGCCCTCGGCACGTTCGCCGACACACAAGAACACGCCCTACGCCCACCCGAACAGCACCTCACACTCACCGCAATCATCGTTGGAACATCGCTACCCGCCACGACCGTAGTCGAGCAGAGTCTATAGATTTTCTCCATGCCCCCCCCACCCCCCCTCGCCCTCCTGTTCGACCTCGATGGCACCCTCGCCGATTCCCTCGATCTCATACTCGGCGCAGTTCGCCACACCTTCCGAACACACCTCGGCACCGTTCCGCCAGACCAGGCGTGGATCGCCGGCCTGGGCACACCGCTCGCATCCCAGCTCCGCTCACTGGTCAGCGACAAGTCGATGATCGAACCGATGGTCGCCACCTACCGCGAGTGGCAGACCGAACACCACGACGCACTGCTGCGCGAGTTCGAAGGCGTGCGCGAAACCCTCGCCCTCCTGCACGCCCGCGGCCACGCGATGGCGCTCGTCACCAGCAAGGGCGACGATGCCGCGCACCGCGCCCTCCGCATCCTCGGCTTGGCGCCCTACATCGCCGAGGTCGTCGGCCTCGAATCCACGAACATCCACAAGCCCAACCCCGAGCCGGTGCTCCACGCCCTGGCGCGCCTCGATCGTTCGCCTAACGAAGCGATTTTTGTAGGCGACTCGCCCCACGACATCACCGCCGGCAATGCGGCCGGCGTTTACACCGTGGCCGCACTCTGGGGTCCCTTCTCGCGCCCGGTCCTCGAGGCCGCGCGGCCACGCCAGCTCATCGCCCACATCCGAGATCTCCCGCCCCGCATCAACGCCCGCGGCGTCCCCCCAGCCCCGTGCCGCTCCCGGGGGGGGGGGGGGGGGGGGGGGGGGGGGGGGGGGGGGGGGGGGGGGGGGGGGGGGGGGG
>JANWIF010000068.1 GCA_025450035.1 Gemmatimonadaceae bacterium | reverse complement strand
CCGCCTTCCTTGAGAATCGCCACGATCTGCGACTCCGTGAATCGGGACTTCCGCATCGGATGCCTCCTCGTCAGGCACCCCCGAAAGTCTATTTCTGAACTGTGCAGCTGCTAGGGGAGCTTACCGGCGTACGTATGACGCGCGCCATCACTGGCGCGGCTGCTGCTGCGGATGCTACGGTGGTGTACAGCCATAAAGAGGGGACGCAGATCCGCGCGGCGATTAGCACGGTAACTGGGGCGCCGGCTACAAAACCGCAGTACGATTGTATGTCCCAGTATATCCATGAATGCAAAGAGTCCGGGGACGGCGGCACGAAGAACGACAAGGGCGACTTCACATGGAAGGAACTCGTTGACATCGCGGAGAACTTATTTGGCTCTGGTCATTGATCGTTCCTCGGCGATTGCCGCGTCCATTCACTGCTTGAGACCGTAAATGGCATAGGAGATCTTTCGATGACAAACGAGGAGTCCTGGCGGACGCGGATCATCGACTCACCTGCAGTTCGAGCGAGTCTCGTACTACGCGGCTTCGGCGACGATCCCGGGATCGTTACAACCATCCTTAATCGCACTCCTGCGCGTTCTGGCCGCGCAGGCGACCCTCTTGCCAGTCCTACGGGCCGCACGACGAACAAAGCGGTCCGCACGACCTACTGGGCTCTCCATTCACGTTTAGGCGCAGAAGAACCGCTCGGACGGCATGTAGCTGACATTCTCGAACAAGTTGGGGAATCACGTCACGCCTTTATACGCTTGCCCAAGAATACACAGGTCACTCTGCGTTGTACTGTCATCCCTGAAGACGCCTTACCCTTGCTCCGCATCGAGAGCGAACAGTTAGCTATCCTTGGGCAAGTAGGAGCTGCGCTCGAGATCGACGTGGTCAGTGTCGATGGCCCGCCACCGGAAAGCCGCGACACAGGTTGATTTTGCGCAGTTCCGTCTGGCAAATGATGGGCACGTCCGATCATTGGTCGGCTAGGCGCGGTGGTCTTCTCCCCAAAGCGGAGTCAGTCAGAGTGTTAGGCTGAGAGTCGGGGCGCCTCTCCCCGATGCGGAGCCACTAGCGGGTGTAGCTTCGACCTTCGCAACCGCGGGGGTAGTAGGCCCCAGCTCCACCGTTAGGCGCTGGGGGTTCGAGCCCCAAGCTGCGGTGGGGCCGGTGGGTGTTGTACTCCTGTTGCCCGGTGGTCAAGATGAGCTGGGCCGCCTCGAGCGAGGCAAACCAATGTTGCGAGAGGCACTCACGTCGCACGGACCCGTTGAAGGCCTCGCAGAGCGAATTGTCCACGGGTTTCCCCGGCCGGCTGAAGTCGAGTTGCACGTGGTTCCAGTACGCCCAGTGGGCGAGCGCCGTCGACACGAATTCTGTCCCGTTGTCGCACTGGATCACCGGCGGCAACGCGCCGCGCTCGCGCTCCACGGTGCCGAGGATCGCGACCACATCGCTCCCCGTAAACTTCTGCCCCACGCGGAGCGCCAGACATTCGCGGCGCCACACGTCGATCAGCGTGAACACGCGCACCTTCGTTCCGGTTGCCAAGACATCGTGCATGAAGTCCATGGCCCACCGTTGATTCGGCCCGGTCACCAGCGCACGATGCACCCGCTGCGTGGCCGCCCGCCGCCGGCGCCGCCGGCGCGGCTTGAGCTGCAAGCCTTCCTCGACGTAGAGGCGGTGCACTTTCTTGTAATTCACGTGCAGCCCGTCGCGCCGGAGCAAGACGTGCAGCCGCCGCGAGCCGTACGCCACGCGCGTCGTGGCCAGCTCACGTAACCGCCGCCGCAGTGGCGCGTCATCCGGCCGCACCGAGCGGTACCAGACGAGCCGCCGGGAGACGCGGAGCCCCCGGCATGCGCGGCGCTCGCTCACGCCGAAGGCGTCCTGCGCCCACCGCACGGCCGCGCGTCGATGCGGTGGGCTCACCATTTTTTTCCGAGCGCCTCTCGAAGGATCTGTTTGTCCAACGTGAGCTCCGCGACCACCTGCTTGAGCTTGCGATTCTCATCGCGCAGCGACTTGAGCTCGCGGACTTCGCTCACGTCCAATCCGGTGAAGCGCTTCTTCCAACGATAAAACGTCGTCTCGGTGATGTTCAGCTCGCGGCAGATCTCCACGACCGGCGTGCCGGCGTCCGCCTGGCGCAGCGCCTGCACGATCTGCTCATTTGAAAAGCGACTCGTCCGCATCGGGCCTCCTCCCTTCCGGGAGCTTGGCCCCGCTGATCGCGAAAGTCAAAACATGAGCCGCTGCGGCTCCACTTTTGGGGAATGGCGCCTCGGGTGGTTGGGGGTTGGCTGTTAGTCATGTACGTCTTAGTAAACTCCCTGGGGCTACGATTCCCGAGGCTCGAATGGGGACGGGCGTCGTTGTAGTCCCGGCGGAACTGCTCGATCTGGAACCGGGCGTCGGCGAGGGTGAGGAACCAGTGCGCCGCGAGGCACTCGTCGCGGAAGCGGCTGTGGAAGCTCTCAATGTACGCATTTTCCACAGGCTTGCCGGGCCGAATAAATTCGAGCGCCACGCCGTGCCGGTAGGCCCAGAGATCCAAGGCCTGCGACATGAACTCGGGGCCGTGGTCGACCACGAGACTCTTCGGTAGCCCGCGCGCGAGTGCGAGCTCGTCGAGCGCGGCAATCACGCGGCTGGCGGGGAGTGACGTGTCCACCTCGATCCGCGGGCATTCGCGCGTGAACTCGTCGACCATCGTCAGGCACCGAAACCGTCGACCCTCAACGCAGCTGTCGTGAATGAAATCCATGCCCCAGCGCTCGTTCGGCTGCGTCGGCTTGGCCACGGGCCCGCGCGGCTCCGCAGTCCGCTTCCGGCTGCGGTGCCGACGCACGAGCAAGCGCTCCTCGCGATAGAGCCGATAGACGCGCTTGCGGTTCACCACCACGCCTTCGCGGCGCAGCAGCACGTGCAGGCGTTTGTAGCCAAAGCGCGGACGCTCCTGCGCGAGCGCCTTCAACCGCTCGCGCACCGGCGCATCGCGGAGCGGCCGGATGGGCGCGTAGTGCCACCGCGAGCGCGAGAGGCCGATCACGCGCATCGCCGTCGGGCACTGACGGGGAAGGCGGCGGCGAGATGGGTGACGACGTGCCGCCGCTGTTCGGTCGTCACCACTTTCGTCCCGCCACGTCTTTCAGCATCGCGATGTCGAGCGCTTGGTCGGCAACGAGTCGCTTCAATCGCCGATTCTCATCCTCGAGCGTGCGCAACCGCTTCGCCTCATCGACCTGGAGGCCACCGTAGGCGCGCCGCCAGCGGTAGTACGTCTGCTCCGTGATGCCGTGCTTGCGGCAGATCTCGCCCAGCTTCATCTCCCGCTTCGTGGCCTCGTTCAGAATGCCGACGATCTGCTCCGCGCTAAATCGCGACGTCTTCATGAAGTCCTCCCCGCCTCGCGGCGGATCAGGACTCCCAACCTAATCCCTGACTCCGCTCACGGGGAGAAGACCAGTGGAGAGTGGAGAGTGTCCCCCGCGTCCGGGTCGAACACACTCCGTCCCGGACCCATTCGCACGATCAGGTCGATGTCGCTCGCGTCATCCGCTTCGCCGCGGGCGACGGACCCAAAGACGCGGACATCCGTCGCTCCGTAGTGGGCGGCGAGGCGAAGCACTTCACTCCGGTGTCGCTTCAATGCATCCGTGGCAGTCATCAATCACGCGGGTTGCGGACCATGCAAGATACTGCGTATCTCCGAAGAGGTCCAATCTGCTGCGCGAGATGGTCGGCTGGACTGGGCGTCGTGGAAACTCCGGAGTTCCGAATGCCATTGCGCTACGGATCGAACGGGTCTTCGAACGATCCATCCACCGCCTCTCCATTCCCGCCACTGACTCGATCGACCCGCAACACCTGCCGCATCGATTGGCCATTCACCGTGATGGTCACCAGGTAGTCGCCCGTTGCGACTAACGGAGCCTGGTTGCGCCGGCCGAATCCGCCCTGGATGGCGCCGCTGGAGCGGAGCGCCTGGAATACTTCACTCAGCACGCCTTGATCGATCGGCGCCTCACCGGACGCGGCACCGGCGCCGGGACCACCCGCACGCGCCTCTCGCGCGGCGCCACTGGTGTCGCGTTGGGCACGCGCCCCGCGGCCCCGAGCGCGCGGCAGCGTACTCTCGCCGGGTCGCTCGACGAACACACCAGGCGCTCCGCCGCCGCCGGCGTTGCGCCGGAACAGCGCGCCCAATCCGCCGCCGCTGGTGAGCGCCTTGTGGATGCGATCCAGATCGGCCTGTGGAGCGGTCTTCGCAGTAGCGAGTGAATCGAACACGTGATCGATCTTTCGCGCGGCCAAGATGCTGTCGCGAAGCGCGGCGGGTGACAACGGCTTGGCGGCCGGCGCTTTCCCGCGCATGTCCCAGGTCACGTGTTGCAACCCCTCGGCGCCCGATCCCCGCAACGAGGCCACGGTATCGCCCTTGACGCCGGTGATCACGACGTGGGCGGTGTCCCCGCGCTTGCCGCTCGTTAGGCGGTAAGTCAACTCGGCGCCGTAGGGCGCGCTGCGGCCCTCGAACACCTGTTGACCCGGATCGAGGTCGGCGCCGGGCGGCTCGCCATACTGATACGCGGTGCCGGGCTTGAAGAAGTACTGCGCTTGCGCGAGCACAGTGTCGGTCATCTGCTCGAGCGGGCCGATGTTCACGATCCAGATGCTGCGCCCATGCGTTGCGGCGATGAGATCGTGATCGCGCGGCTGGATCTTGAGGTCGTTGACCGGCACGGTGGGCAGCCCGGTCATGAATGCCTGCCAGTGCGCGCCGCGATCGAGCGACACGTAGGCGCCCACGTCGGTCCCGGCGAACAACAGGTTCCGGTTTTCCGGGTCCTCGCGAATGACGTGCACGAAATCGGGGCCGCCGGTGGGCAGATTGCCCACGATCGAACGGAAGCTCTTTCCGCCGTCGGTGGTCACGTAGAGGTACGGCGCGAAATCGTTGACCCGGTGGTTGTCGAACGCCACGTAGAAGGTGAGCGTGTCGGCGTGCGATGGCTCGATGCGCGCCACGTACGTGCCCTTGGGCACACCCGGGAAACGGCTCGTGAGATTCTCCCACGGCCCGCCATCGTTAGGCGAAAGCCATACGTTGCCGTCGTCGGTGCCGGCGTATAGCAGCCCAGGCCTCACGTACGACTCCGCCAGCGTGGTAATGGTGCCGTAGGTCTCGGCGCCGGTGGCGTCGTTGGTGATGCCGCCGGTGGTCTTGACGCTGATGCGGATCTTGACCGAGTCCCTGGTCGACAGGTCGGGCGAGAGGGGATAGATGTGATCGCCGCGATCGGTGGACTTGAGCACCCGGTTGCCGCCGATGTAGAGCGTGCCGGCCGAGTGCGGCGAGATGAAGTAGGGCGTGTCCCAGTTGTAACGGAGATCGAGGGCGATCGAGTCGGCCTTTTCCTGAGCGCGCAACGCGGCAATGTGCTTCTTCATCGCCGACGTTTCCGGCTGGGTGGAATCGCCGCGGGCGACGAGAATCGAGTCCTCCCACTCCAGGTGCTTGGGGCGCCACGTGGGCTTATCGAGCGACGTGCGCTCGCCGGTGGCGTAGTTGACGCGGCCAATGGAGCCGCCCTGCGACTCGGCGTAAATGATGTTCGGGTCGGTGGGATCCTGCGCGGTGTAGAAACCATCACCGCCGCCCACGGTAAACCAGTCGGCATTCGTGATCGAGCCACCCTTCTTGGCGCTCGGGCCGCACCAGCTGCCGTTGTCCTGCAGGCCGCCGCACACGCGATACGGTACGGCCATGTCGTAGCTCACCTCGTAGAACTGGCCGATGGGGAACGTGTTGAGGAAAACGTAGTTGCCGCCGCGATCCCACGTTTGCGACACACCGCCATCGTCGCCGACGATAAAATGCTCGGGATCGTTAGGATCGATCCACATTGCGTGATGATCGACGTGAATGCCGACGGTCGCGTTGCGCACAGTGCGGCCGCCGTCGTCGGAAAAGTTGACGGGGGTCGACGACCAATAGACACGATCGGGGTCGCGTGGATCGACGCGCACCTGTGAATAATAGAAGGGGCGCACGTCCTTATCGTTCATCCAGTGCCAGGATTGCCCGCCGTCTTCGGAGCGATACAATCCGCTGAGCAAGCGGTTGTGTTTCGGCGCACCGGCGTTGGTGTCACTGGCCGGCACGGCGAACGGCGGCTTGCCACCGCGCACGGAGTCCGCCTCGACGAGCGCGTACACGATCTTGGGGTTGCTCCGCGCGATGGCGATGCTGATGCGGCCGAGCGTGGTGGCGGGGAATCCATTGCCTTCGATCTTTTTCCACGTGACGCCGGCGTCGGTGGTCTTCCACAGCGCGCTGCCGGGACCGCCGCTCTGCAGGAACCATGGGCCGCGCACGCGCTCGTAGCTTGACGCGTACAACGTGTTCGGATCGTTGGGATCCATCGCGACATCCACGAACCCGGCCTTGTCGCTGATGAATTTGATGATCTGCCACGTGCGTCCACCGTCGGTCGTCTTGTACAACCCGCGTTCTTTGTTAGGCCCCCACGCGTGGCCGAGCGCGGCGACGTACACGATGTCGGGATTGGTGGGGTGCACCACGATGCGGCCGATCTGCTGGGTATTCTGCAGCCCCATCAAGGCCCACGTGATCCCGCCATCGGTGCTCTTGAAAATGCCGCCGCCGGGCGAGATGGAATTGCGCGTGTTCTGCTCGCCGGTACCGGCCCACACGATGTTGGTGTCGGACGGCGCGATGGCGAGCGCGCCCATGGAGACGACGCGCTCGTGCTCGAACACCGGACGGAACGTGGTGCCCGCATTGGTGGTCTTCCAGATCCCACCACCCGCGGCCGCCACGAAGAACGTCTTGGATGGACTCGGGATGCCGGCGATGTCGGCAACGCGTCCACCCATGTTGGCGGGCCCGATCGAGCGCCAGCGGAATCCGGCGAGCGTGGCGGAGTCGAGGCCGGGCGATTGCGCTAGGCCCGGTTGGGCGACGAGCGCGGCGAGGAGAGCGAGGGCGAAGAGGCGCACGGGGCGAGAGGATGGGGAAAGGGGGAAAGACGAAGGGAGAGAGGTAAGAGGCGAGAGGTCAGAGGAGATAGTGGAAAGTGGGGAGTGGAGAGCTTTGACGTTGAGCCAGGAACTGATGTTCTTCCCCCCCCCCTTCTTACCTCTCGCCTGCTACCTCTTACCTGATGTGTGTGACATCGCCCCATCCATCCACGTCGCGAGATCGCTCCGCAGCGTGGTCAGCGATGGCGTATCGATGTACACCATGTGTCCGGCGGGGAAGAACGCGGTAGTGATGTCGGAGCGGGCGTTGTCGCTGATAGACAGATGGTCGAGCGTGTACTCCACAGCGTAGTACGGAGTGGCGGTATCATAGTAGCCCATGGCGACGAACAACTTCATGGACGGGTTCTTGGCGAAGGCGCTCTCGAGATAGGGCGTCACGTTCAGGAATCCCTGGCGCTGCGGATATTTCCACCGGCCGATGCCGCCGCCCAGAACCCAGTACATCTGCTCGTCGTGGAAGCCGAGCTCGCGCCTAACGTAATCGTTCAACACCGGTGTGAACACATTCTCGAGGGCGGCGTCGCTGGGGTCGAAGGCCCCGCGCTCGGCGCCGGCATCGGTGGCGTAGGCGGTGAACCGGCCGTCCAGGCGCCCGACGGTGAGGTGTTGGTCGCGCATCAACTCCTGGTCGAAGCGCGAGAGCGGGATGCGGAGGTCGTTGTGGTCGATAAAAGCGGCGGACAGCCCGGTGAACCGCGACAACGTGTCGATCACCGCTTGCCGTCGCGCGGGCGTTAGGCCATGACCGCCCATCAGCGCGAGCGTGTAGCCGCCGCCGGCAAACCGCTCGGCCTGCGCGGTGACCTGTTCGACGCTCTGCTGCTGCAGATCGGGGGGCAGCTTCTTGTGGTACCACGCAATAGCTGCGTACGAGGGGAGAAACCCCACGTAGCCGAGGTCGTTCCCCTTGTTGTCCGACAGGGTCTCGAAGTTGAGCACCGTGGAAATGAGCACGATGCCATTGAGCGCGATGCCGTGGTCCGCGAGCACGCCAGCGAGACCGGCGGCGCGCGTGGTACCGTAGCTTTCTCCAGCGAGAAACTTGGGCGAGCTCCACCGCTCGTACCGCGTGAGGTAGAGCCGAATGAACTCGGCAACCGAGCGCAGGTCCTCGTCCACACCCCAGAAGTTAGGCCCGAGCGCGGGTCTGGCCGGGCGGCTGAAGCCCGTCCCCACAGGATCGAGAAATACCAGATCGGACTGGTCGAGCAGGGTGTTGGGGTTGTCTTCGACCGTCGGCGGAGGTGGGAGCACTGATCCATCGGGCAGCAGCTTCACGCGCTTGGGACCGAATGCGCCCATGTGCAGCCACACCGTGGCCGACCCGGGCCCACCATTGAATACAAACGTGAGCGGACGCTTCGCCGGGTCGTCGGTACCATCCTTTGTATATGCGACGTAAAAGATGTAACCCTCGGCCACGCCGGTGGTGTCGTTGCGGATGGGGAGCATGCCGGTCGTCGCCGTGTAGGCGAGCGGCGCACCCTTGATCTGCATCGTATGGTGCGTGACGACGGGCGGCCGGGTCGCGATCTCGGAGATGCGAATCGAATCGGCGTTGGCTGTGCGTGTCGTGTCATGGTCGGGGTGCGCGGGCTGGCGCATGGTGCGCACGCTGTCGGCTAACCGTTGGGCGCGGGCGCGCGCTTGTTGGGCCGGCGCGGCTGAGGCGATCGCGGCGGCGCAAAACGCGCCAACGATGGTGGTGAAGGTGAAATCGGTGCTGCGGCGTGCGGAGTGAAGCCGGCGAGGGGCGGGAGCCGAATCCAGCGTACCGTTCATTGTGGCAGCTCCGGAAGGGCGGACGAGATGCAGATCATCCGCAGTACGCGGGGCTTCGCTCGAACGCTGAGCTAGGGGCTGACGGCCGCCGGCGGGGGGGGGGGGCAACCGGCACGAGGGCGGTTAGGGACAGGCTCGTTTGATCTTCACGCCGGCCGCGTCGGCACGGCGAGTCAGGGTGGCAACGCGTTGCTTGCTGGTGTCCCCGAGCGGCGCCTTGAGGTAGTGCTCGGCGAGCGTGATGGCATCGAGATCGAGGAGCGACCGGATGTGAGCGCTGTCGGCTAGTGCGCATGCTCCAGGTGCGATGGAACCATACCCCGTTGTATCGAGCGCGGATGCGATGAGCCGCAGCTCGTGGTCCATGTTGGTCATCGACTCGCGAAGGCGCTGCGTCGCGAAGGTGGCCATGATGGCGGTGCTGTCGTTCGCGCTCGCGGGCGCAGAGTCGGATGGTGTCGGCCCGACTGACCCGGTGCGCGCGTCGCCCAACGCGGCATCGCGGCCCAGGCCGGACGCTCCACCTATGACACGCGCCGCAAACCACGTTCCGGCGAGCGCGACCACAATGAGGCCGACGACCACGGCGCTGCGGCGCGTACGCCAGTTAGTCGGAGAAACACCATCGCGCCAGCGACGCGTCGGCCGTCGGGTGCGGCCTGTGTCGGCCGCGAGATAGGGCGGTGGCGGATCATCGAAGATGCGATCGACCGCACTTGGCTCGTGGGTACGAAGCGGCGCCTCGGACACGGGCGGCGAAGAGAATGATGACGCCTCGGTGTCAGGCGGGAGGGGGGGAGGCCGATCCGTTGGCGGGCCGGCGTGCGTGTGCGCCGGCGCTACGACCGTTGGCGAGCCAACGGGTGTAGCTGACCCCGGCACGAACGGACCGACGCGACTCGAGGTGCGCCATGTTCGTGCGTTTTTATTAACGGAGCGCTGATCGTCGGAAGCCGTTGGACCGGAAAATGGCACTGCTGCCTGGCTGCTGCGAACGAGATCCGGGAGCGGTTCTACCGGAGTGTCGGACTGATAGTTGGTCCAGAGCACCGCCGTGCCGAGCGGTTCGCCGGCCTGGCGCGGCTCGGCGGGGAGGAGCTCATAGAACGGCGTCATGTACGGCCGTCGCGTCTCGTGAGAAAGTCGCACGAATGCTCCCCCCCCCTCCCCGCGCGCGCCGGCTCCGTCGCGCAGTAACGTCACGGCCCAGGGCTGCGTGAAGAGGGTCGCGTGCGTCACGACATCGCCCGGCTCGATGCGCTGAAGAACCGACGCGCCGCCCCCCCCCCGGTACCATCCTACGGCGCGCCCATTCTCTCGTTCCTCCCCAATGTCGTGTTCGATCCGAGCGATGAGGGCTGCCAGCGCCGAGCGTCGGGCAGCAACATCTTCGGTGTCAACCAGCGGCTCGGCGCGCAGCACTCCCTCGACGAGTAGGTAGTCGAGCCGCATGCGCGGGCATCGATAGATGGCGCCACGCAACACGCCGAGTGCGCGCGCGCGCGCCCCACGCAGGTGCAACTCGACCTCACGTAGCACCTCGCGGTGAACGACGAGTGCCTCTACGGCGACGATCGTTCCGGGTGCGGCGGAGAGCGCGGCAGCATCGCCCCGAACAGGTACCCAGCGGGTGGCACGGTCGATGAGGAGTGGCCGGAGTTCTGGCGAAGGTGATGATGGCACGATGATCTTACCTACGATGCCGCTGGAAAGTGCGCAAGCTCTCTCGTATGATGGGCGAAGGTTCCCTCCTTACCGCGGTAAGTCGACACAATGGGTCAATGCGTTCGCCGGCAGCGCTGGGTACCGGCGTGGATACGGGTCGGCCTGTTTGCGGCCGGGTTAGCACTGTTGGCATCCGGTGCCGGGTCGGCGCAGGTCTTTCCCCTCGCTTTGGGCAAGAAGCCCGCGGTCACCGACACGTCGAAGCGGGCGGGGAATACCGCACCCGACTCGCCGCGCGCCGCCCTGTCCGCGTTCCTGGAACTGACCAATGCGGGTGACTTCAGCGATGCCGCGCAGTACCTCGACTTCTCCGCTTCCGAACGCGAGAGCGGTGCGCACCTTGCGCGCGAATTGTCGGTGGTGCTCGACCGGTACATCGACATCGATCTCGACGCGGTGTCCGGTGCATCGCATGGCGACACCACGGCCCGGCTGCCGGACGGTGCCCAACAGATCGGCACGGTACCCGGCTCGCACAACCGGCGCGATCCCGTTCGGCTGACGCGGGTGACGCGCGCCGGGGTGGGGCGCTGGGTGTTCTCGCGGAGCACGGTGGACCGGATTGCCGGGTGGTACGATCAACTGCCGGACCGGTGGACGCTCGAGCATCTGCCGTCGCGGCTGTTGAACGCCGGCCCGTTAGGCATCAGGTGGTGGCAGTGGCTGGCGATGCCGCTGCTCGTTCTGGTATCGTGGGGGCTGGGGACGGTGATCGGCCGGCTGGCACGGGCGCTGGTTGGACTGGTGGGCCGCCGGGCGAAGAGTAAGTGGAGCGAGCGATTGCTGCGCGAGCTGCACGGCCCGTTCGCGCTGGGGGCGATGATGGTGGTGGCGCTCGGGCTGCTGCCCTGGCTCTCGCTCGATGCTCGCGCCAACCAGAAGATCGGCACGATCATCAACGCGGTGCTCGTGATCGCGCTGTTCTGGGCATTGTGGCGGATGGTGGACGGGTGGCGGCAGGTCACGGTCGAGGAGGGGTGGGCGCAGACGAGCACCACGTCGCGCGGCCTGCTGTCGCTGATGTCGCGCGCGGCCAAGGCGGCGGTGGCGGTGATCGGCATCGTGGCCGTGCTGGCGACGCTCGGCTATCCGGTTGCGGCGCTGCTCGGCGGCCTCGGGTTAGGCGGATTGGCGTTCGCGCTCGCGGCGCAGAAAACGTTGGAGAATCTGTTCGGCGCCGTATCCATCGGGGCCGACCGGTTGTTCCGCGAAGGAGACACGGTGACCATCGAGGGCGTGAACGGCATCGTGGAGGCCATCGGGCTGCGCTCCACGCGCATCCGCACCCCCGAGCGGACCATCGTGTCGATGCCGAACGGGAAGGTCGCCGACGCCAAGATCGAGGCGTTCGCGCCGCGCGATCGGATCCGATTCACCGGCGTGTTGCAATTGGTGTACGACACCACCGCCGCGCAGATGCGCGCCGTGATCGCCGGCACCGAGCAGGTGCTGCGATCCGAACCCAAGGTCGCGCCCGACACGATCGGCGTGTTTTTCCTGCAGCTCAGCCCGTCGTCGCTCGACGTGCAGGTGATCGCGGCGTTTCAGACCACCAACGGGAGCGAGTTCCAACGCATCCGCCAGGACGTCCTGCTCCGCATCATGGACGCGGTGGAGCGCGCGGGCACGCGGTTCGCATTTCCGACGCAGACCGTGCACATCGCCTCTCTGCCGCCGGCTCCCGTCTCCACGCCGGCCGTGGATGCCGCGCCCATGCCGCCGCCCTCGTGAGCGGCCGGCTGTTGATCGTGTCGAACCGGCTGCCGGTAACGGTGTCCGGTTCGGATGGCCGACCCGTGGTGCGCGCGAGCGTGGGCGGCCTCGCAACCGGATTGCGCACCCCGCACGAGCGCTCGCACGGGACGTGGATCGGCTGGACGGGTGAGCTCGTCGAGTTAGGCGAAGACGGACGGTGCGAGCTGCAACGCCAACTGCAGAAGCGGCGGTTGGTGAGTGTGGAGCTGTCGGCAGAGGAAATCCGGGTGTACTACGAGCGCATCGCCAATAGTGTGCTATGGCCGGTCTGCCACGACCGGTTGGACCAACTGCCGCTGCGCGTCAACGGGTGGGATGTCTACGAGCGTGTGAATGCGCGCTTCGCGGATGCGGTCGCGCGCGAGTGGCGCGAAGGCGATCAGGTGTGGGTGCACGACTATCACTTGCTCCGCGTCCCCGCGCTGGTGCGCGAGCGGATACCGCGCGCACGCATTGGATTTTTCCTCCATATTCCCTTCCCCACGCCCGAGATCTTTTTCACGCTCGCGTGGCGTAGAGAGTTGGTGGAAGGGATGCTCGGCGCGGATGTCGTTGGGTTTCACACAAAGCGCCATCGGGGCCACTTTGCGGCGGCGGTGCACCGCCTGCTGGGAATCAACGCGCACGCCAACGAGTTCGAATACGGCGGCCGCCGCGTGCGTGCGGGCGTGTTCCCGATGGGCATCGATGCGCGCGACTTCGAGCGACGGGCGGAATCGCCGGCCGTTCGGAGCGAAGTCACGCGCCTGCGCAGGAACGATACCGGCCCATTGCTCTTGGGGATCGACCGGCTCGACTATAGCAAGGGAATTCCGCGCCGCCTGATCGCCGTGGAGCAGCTGCTGCGCCGTCATCCCGAGTGGCGCGAGCGCGTGCGCTTCGTGCAGATCGCCGTGCCGTCGCGCGAGGGAGTGCGGGCATACCAGCACGTGCGCGAGGAAGTGGAATCGCTGGTGGGGCGCATCAACGGTACCTACTCCGTGCCGGCGTGGGCGCCCATTCACTACGTGCATCGCAGTGTGTCGCGATCCGTGCTCATTGCGCTCTATCGCGCGGCCGACGTGATGGTCGTCACACCAGTGCGCGACGGCATGAATCTGGTAGCCAAAGAATTTGTGGCCTCGCGCACGGACAATGATGGCGTGCTCGTGTTGAGCGAATTCGCCGGAGCCGCGGAGGAACTGGTCGACTCACTCATCGTGAACCCGTACGATGTGGACCAGACTGCGGAGGCCATGCATCAGGCGCTCGTGATGGCGCCCGAGGAGCGGACGCGCCGGATGCGCGCGCTGCGCGAATGCGTCATGAAAAACGATGTGCAGCGGTGGGCGGCGAACTTTCTCGAGGCGTTGGGGGAGTGATGCCGAGCGGCAGGCGAGAGGCGCTGAATCGGCGCTTCGGAACTTTTTCGGTGCGCCGATCGTTTCCCTGATGTCGGTGTACGAACAACGGGTAGGGGGTCGCAACTGCGTGCTCCGCGAACAGGGTCGCGGTACGGGGTTCTGGCTTCGCTCCACTTCCAGGAGGGCGCATGACTCGGTTCGAGTTCTCGCTCAGCGGTCCGGACGAATCGCTGCGCCTCGCCGGCGCAGTGACGAGCCCAACGTTCGCCAAGGCGATGGAGGCCATCGTCGAGCAGGCGCGCGTTGGGCGCGGCGACCGGTTGGAGATCGGTGTGACCGGCTTCCCGCCGGCACATTTCGCGGCGTATCTGGATGGACTGGACGATCGGGTGTGTTGGCAGCAGGCGAGCAAGAAAGCGGCATAACCGACACCCGAAAGCGCGAGGCGGCCGGTACGGCAGTGTGAGGTGCCCGTACCGGCCGCTGTTGCTTTTTGTGCGGCTGCTCAGCTTCGCGGCTGTTTCGGTTCGGCGACCCTGAGCTGGGGCTCATCGCGGCTGGGGAGCTCCCGCATGATCAACCCGTAGATCCAATTGCTCACCGTGCGATTCTCGGCGAGGGCCGCGCGTTCGATCCGGGCCTTTTCCGCTGGAGTCACACGCACCTGTACGACCTTCTTCTTGGGATTTCGTGTCTTCGCCATACGTCTCGTGCGCTCGCCCATAGACCGGTGGTGGAAGTCGCGGGCGAACATACGGAACGCGTGGGAACTATGCAGTCCTACGTTGTCATCGTTCGTCATACACATGTTCGCTGACGGACTATGCTGTCGCTATGTCAGACGAGGGGTAGGGAGCGTGGACGCCGGACCCGTAAAGGACGCGACGCGACGCCGCTGGGGCGACACACCATGCGCACGCATCGGCCGAGCAGTTCGTCGGGATCGAGCGCGGCAAGATGGGCCAGGGACGCGACGCTGGCAGTCACGCGTACCTGGCGCGCGAGCGCGCGCGGATCGGTTGCGAGTTGCGCGGCGGCGCGGCCGAGCGAGCAATGCTCGTGCTGCACCAACCGGTAGGTGGACAACACGCGCGCTACGGCGAGCAGGTCGCGGCACGATGCGAAGCCGGCGCGACGGGTGACGCGCGCGAGGTGGCGACGCGTGACCGCGGCAGCGAGAGCGATGTCTTCCACCGATCGATATCGGCGCGGCGTGGCGAAGAGCGCCTGCAGCGCACGGGCCACGGACGGTGGCAACTGCGCCAATTGCCGCGCGGTAGCGGTGAGAAAACGCTCGGCGAGCGCGTGCATGGTAATGCGTACCACCATCGCGCGCATGGCGCCCGGTTGGTCTTCCAGGCCGACAAGCAAGAGCTCGCGAGTGCCCTCGCGCAACAGCTGAGCCGCGGCAGGGATGCTAGCGGGACCGAGCGTCGTATAGATCAGCACTGGAACGATGCTGTGCTGCGCGAACAGCACGACGAGCGTGTGCGTGCGGCGCTCGAGGCGACGATCGCCCGGGTCGATCACCACGAGGTCCGCGGCGCCGCGGTCGAGTTGCGCGGCAAGGCCGCGATCGCCGACAATTTCGGTCACGACGATCACGGTGTGATCGCTGCCCAACGCGGATCGCAGCCGGCCGAGTAACGGGTCGGGGAGAAACGCGACGACGTTCACGGTACGCGTGCTCCGCACGATGCATCGACGCGGCAATGTCCCATCCATGCGCTGTTAGGTCGCGTTTGTGCGGGAACGAGCACAGGCGTTCGGGCGAACGTGTCGCCCGTCGCTTCACGACTCTGCGCCGCGATTGGAGACCGGCCGGCGGAGCGACGTCGCACACACCGGCAAGGGGAGGTTCCATGCGCCGTCATCGCACGCTCGTTCTGGTTCTCGTGACCGCCGCGCTGGTCGCGGCGTGCACCTCGCCCACTGCGCCTGCACCGCAGGATCAGCAGATCACCATCGGTCCTCATCCGAACGTCGTTCAGGGAGGGCGTTGAGTGCTGGGCTGAGGATCTCGCGTGTCCCTGCTCAGCGCGGAGCATCGGGCAACACCGCCTCGCGCATGCGGGCGAGTGCTCCGGCGATACTCGCCGTCGCGGGCGTAGGTGCCCGTGCCGGCGGGGCATCGGGAGGTGGGAGTGGAGGAGCCGCGTCGAGCGCGCGCAGTGCGGCAGCACTATCGTGGGCCAGCGGATCCAATCGCGCGCGCGTCGCGATGCCGAGCGCGCGGCGATACTCGTCGCGCGCGGTTTCAGTGTCGCCGAACGCGCGTGCGCCTCCTGCGGAATAGAAGTGGAAATAGCCGCCGAGCCTGGGAGGCAGTCGTTGGGCGGGAGCGGCGAGCATGCGGCGATACTGCTCGAACGCCGGTTGCTCGCGGTCTGCGGCGGCGATTTCCATGAGGTTGATCAGCGACGTCCAACGCACGTACGCGTCCTGCGTGGTGGCCGAGATGATGAGTTGTGCGTCGCGCGCGGCGCTGCGCACGCCGAGCTCGGCGAACGCGGCGGCGACGTCGATCAGCGCTCGGTCGCGTTCACGTGGATCGCGCAGGTCGTCCAGCGCATCGAACGCGAGCCGCGCGGCGCGTTCCACGTCCCCGCGCAGGAATGCTACGTGCGCCAGTCCGTGCCGCGCGAGCGCAGACAGATCGCCGCAGTTCGCGCGTTCCGCTTCCGCTTCGACGGCGGTCAGCTGTGCATCGGCGGCGTCCCAATCGCCCCGTTCGGCGGTGACCGAGGCGCCGTAGCAGCGCGCGCGGAGCGCCGCCGCGCTGTCGCCCGCAAGTGCGGCCCGTTGGGCAGCGTGCGCGAAGGTCTCCTCGGCGCGCGTCCACTCCGCACGGTGCCGATGACATTCGGCGATGCGTACCAGCGCTTCGATCTCGTTGTGGATCGGGGTCGCGGGCGACGCGCGGAGCGCGTGCTGCTCGATCAGCGACGCGTACACGTCGAGCGCCAGCGCCCATCGGGCCCGCTGCTCGAGCGCGCGTCCGTAGGCGAGGAGCGCGCGCTCCACCTCGTGATGTTGGTGACGCGGGCCGAGTTCGGCGACCAGGGCGCGCAACGCATCGCGCAGCTCGTCATCATCGCGAATCGCATCGACCACCGGCGCCACCGCCGTGATGCGAAGGGCGAGTTCGTCGTCGGTAATCTCGCCCGGTTGGGCCCACGCATCGGCCACGCGCAGCGACAGCAGCCCCGCGGAAATCATCGTCCAATCGGGATCCACATCGGACGAGAGCGAGCAGAGCGCATCGACAAACGGCAGATGGGCGCTCGAGAAACCGGAAGACCGCACGACAGCACTCCCGCCGCAGGTGTTCGTGCCGCACCCGCCGCTCATCCGCGGGCCCTTGTTCCAATCACACCGCATGAGCCCGGTTCGTCAAGGCACCCCCGTCGGTCGGAGCGAGTCGGCATCGGTCTTGGCGGACCAATCGGCGAGGCTGCTCCACCACGCATCGGGGCGGCCCGGAGTGGAGTGGACGCTGGCGCGGACGGCGGCGATCTGGCGGAGGTCGTAGAGCCAGATCGCTGGTGCGTCGGCCACGAGCTGCGCCCACGCCTGTGCGGCGAACGTGCGCGTGGCGCCGGCATCGCGAGCCTGCGCGGACGCTTCGATCGCGAAGTCGAACACGGCGCTCTGATAGCCGCTGAAATTCGCGCCATGCGCTACGGCGCTGCTTCCCCACAGCTGGCGGGCGCTGAGCGGGTTCGGATCCCAATCGAGGGCGAGGAGCACCGCGTCGAAGCGGTGCTCGCCCAACCGAGCGGCCAGCGTGCCCGGGTCGGCAAGATCGATGTCCATGGCGATGCCAACGCTGCGCAGCTGTTCCTGCGCGAGAATCGCGGCGCGGCGAGCGGCGACGGCAGCAGTGGGGATGAGCAGTGTGAAGCGCAGTTCGCGCGGCCCGCGATGGCGAATGCGTTCGGGGCCGGTGATGTACCATCCGGCACTGTCGAGCAGCGCCGCGGCGTGCCGCGGATCGAACGCGAGGAGCACGAGCGGCGGGAAAGCGCCGTGCAGCAGCGGGGCAGGGAGCGGGCCGCGCGCGGGAGACGCGGTTTCGCCCAACGCGCCGCGCGTGATGCGCGCGCGATCGAGTGCGAGGGTGAGCGCGCGCCGGACACGGGAATCGCCGAACAACGGATGCGCGTCGCCAGGTGTCGCGGCGTCGTGCAGGGCGAGCATCACGAGGCCGTTGGACAGCGATGGCCACGACCGCACGCGCAGTCGCCGGGACTGCGAAACGCGCGCGACATCCGAAGCGCGAATGTGCGGCGCGACGTCCACTTCGCCGGCGAGGGCGCGGGCGAGCGTGGCGGAGGGATCGGATGCGATGGCGAACACCAGGCGATCGAATTGCGCGCGGCGGCCGTGATAACGCTCGTTGGCGGCCAGTTCCACGGATTGACCGGCGCGCCACCGGCTGAAGCGAAAGGGGCCGGTTCCGGTGGGCGCGCGTGCGAACGGGCTGCCGCGGAGCGCGCGGCGTGGCAGCGAGTCGAGCAGGTGCCGCGGCAGGATGCGCATGTGGTAGGTGGCGTCGAAGAATTGCAGGCGCGCGCGACGGTGGAACCAGAACACCGCTGTGGAGTCGTCGCGGACCTGGACGGAATCGATGTTGTCGAGGAGCGGCGCGGCAGCGGATGCGATGGTGGTGTCGGCGTACACATCGAACGTGAAGCGGACATCATGCGCCGTCACCCGCCGGCCGTCGTGCCATCTTGCGTTAGGCGCAAGGCGGAACGCGATGGCCATCGAGTCCGCGGCCCACGTCCACGCTGCGGCGAGGCGCGGGTGGAAGGCGGTGTCGTGCATGATGTCGAGCGTGGAATCCGGATCGGCCAGCCGTTCGAGAATCTGATCGGCCACCACGAAACCCGGCGTTTCATCGATGAGTGGTGGGAGGAGCAGCGTGGGCTCGGCGGCGAGGGCGATCACCAGCGTATGATCGCGGGCCGGATCGTGCGCTGTGCCGCACCCGGCGGCGATCGCAACGAGCACGGCGCCGGTCGCCGCGACGTTGCGGCGCGAGCGATGTGGGGTGGCGAGTTGGGCGAACGATGGATACATGGGCCGCTCCCGCGTCCGATAGCGATGAGTCCGCTTGCGTTGGGCGGGAACGTAGCACGGCCGGACCACCGTGTCTGTCTTTCGTTGTATGACGTCGTAGTGCCGGCGGGCGTGTGGCGCCGATCGTCGCCCTGATCGCGACCGGGCACGATCGCCTGACCATCGAGCCTGTACTGGCCGCGGTGGCAACGGTGCGCGTGTGCGACCGCGCCGAGTCGTTGCGCGCGCTGGTCGCGGCCGGCGGCGTGCGGGTGGTGGTGAGCGAGCTGCGCGACCGGGTGGGTGCCAGCGTGGCGTCCGTGCTCGCCGAGCTCGCGGGGCGCGCGTCGGCCCCTCCGGTGTTGGCGTGGGCGCCGCTCACAGACTCTGGCGCTCGCGACGTGCTGGCGCTGGCCGGTTCGGGAGCGCCCGTGCAGGTGGTGCTGCGCGGCGTGGACGATCTGGCGGCGATGGCGCGGGCGGCGCTCGATGGGCGGAGCGAACCGGGCGCGGCGCTGCCGATCCTCGAGGCCGTCGCGCCGGCGGTCCCCCGCCCGTTAGGCGCGTTCATGGTGCTGTGCGCCGAACACGGCGGACCCCGACTCGCGGTGACGCGCGCCGCGTCGCTGCTGGGCGTCGGATCGCGGACCATCGAGAGCCGGTTGGAGCGCGCCGGTTTCCCGCCCGCGTCCCGCGTGATCTTCTGGTGCGCCGCGTTGCGCGCCGCGTGGCGGCTGGACGTGCTCGAGCAAAGCCCGAAGCAGGTGGCGGCCGCGCTCGGATTCGCGTCGAGCGCTGCGTTGGCGAACCTGCTGTCGCGCTATTGCGGGTGTTCGCCCAGTGCGCTTCGTAACCACGGCGGGTTTCTGGCGGTGCGCGAGCAGTTCGTCGACTACCTGCTGCACTCCCACGCCAATCGGCGCGTGGAGTAACAAAGCGGCGCGCCGAGTAAGCAGTCGGCGCGTGGGGATGCTGTTCGCCGTCGCGTGTTCGGTGCACCCTGTCGCCGTAACGACGCGGGGGGGCGCCATGCACCAGCAGCCAGACCAACAGCGGGGTGGCGGAAACGTTGCGTCCGGAACGAGCGCCCGGTTGGTGCCGCCGTGCCACGTGCTGGCGGCCACGCAGGGGGAGGAGACCGTGCTGCTGGACGTGGAGCGCGGGCGGTACTACGCGCTCAACGAGGTGGGGAGCCGCATCTGGAGTCTGGTGTGTGAGGGCGTGCCGTTCGCCGGCATCGTGGAGCGCCTGCGCGCCGAGTACGACGTGTCACCCGAGCGGGCCGCGGAGGACGCCGCGGCGCTGATACGGCGGCTGCTGTCGGAGTCCCTGGTGCAATGCGAGCCGTGATCGCGGTGTCGGTGGCGCGGCGCGAAGCGTGGCGCGAGGCGCGCGCGGCGGTGTGGAAGGAGCGCCGGTTGTTAGGCATGGGCATGGCGCTCATGCTCGCGAACCGCGTGGCCGCGCTGGCGTTGCCCGTGGCCGCCAAGTTGGTGATCGACGATGTGATCGGCGCCCATCGACGCGCGAGGCTGGTACCGCTGGCTGCGGGCGCGGTTGCGGCGATTGTGATCGAGGGGCTCGCCGCGTCGAGGTTGGCGCAGGTGACTGGTGTGGGGGCCCAGCGCATCGTGACCGTGCTGCGCGAGGAGCTGCACGCGCACGTGATGCGGCTGCCGGTGTCGTTCTTCGACGCCGAGCGGTCCGGCGCGCTGCTGTCGCGGGTGATGAGCGATACCGAGCAGGTACGGATCGTGATTGCGTCGGGAATCGTGCCGCTCGCCGGGGGCGTGGTGACCGCCGCGGCGGCGTTGGGCGTGATGGCGTGGGTGAGCTGGCCGCTCACCGTGGCCATCATCCTCGCCTCTTCTGCGTTAGGCATCGGACTGGCGCGGTCGTATGGCGGCCTCTCGGCGGCGTTCCGGGACGTGAGCCGGCGGCACGCGGGGATGAGCGCGCGGTTGGCCGAATCGCTGGCCGGCATTCGCGTGGTGAAGGGGTGCGGCGCCGAGCGATGGGAGACGGCCGAGTTCGCGCGCCGGTCGCGGGCGTTGTTCGACGCCGCGGCGGCGGGCGTGCGGCGGGTAGCGCGGCTCACCGCCGGCACCACCATGGCAACCGGCTTCGCCGGCGTGCTGCTGCTCGTGGCCGGCGCGCAGGCCATTGCCGCCGGCGCGATGACGTTGGGCGATCTCGCGATGTTCGCGTATCTCGTGGGGCTGTTGGCCGCACCGCTCGTGCAGGCCGCTGCGATGAGCGGCGAGCTGGGGAAGGCCGCGGCCGGAATGGCGCGGATTCGCGAGCTGCGCGTGGTACCCACCGAGGATGACGAGGATCGCGAGCTCGCGTCCGTGCCGCGTGTGGTGGGCGCCGTGGAGCTCGAGGACGTGAGCTACGCCTACGCGGCTGGCCGGTTCGTGCTGCGCGGCATCGATCTGTACGCCGTGCCCGCATCGACCGTCGCGCTGGTGGGGGCGAGCGGGGCCGGGAAGAGCACGTTGTGCCGGCTGCTGCTCGCTTTCGACCGTCCCACGCGCGGGCGGGTGTTGATCGACGGGCGAGATCTCGCCGGTCTCAAGCGAACCGAGTATCGCGCGCACGTGGGCGTGGTGCTGCAGGATGCCGTGTTGTTCGACGGCACCATAGCCGAAGCCATCCGTTATGCGCGGGGCGACGCGACGACTGCCGACGTGCGGGCCGTGGCCGCGCTCGCCCAGTGCGATGAATTCATAGAGCGCCTGCCTAACGGATACGATACCGTGATTGGCGAGCGGGGCGTGCGGTTGTCCGGCGGTCAGCGGCAGCGGGTGGCCATCGCGCGGGCGTTGCTGGCGTCGCCGCGGATCCTGGTGTTGGACGAGGCGACATCGAGTCTGGATGCTGAGAGCGAGGCCGCCGTGCAGGAAGGACTCGAGCTGTTGCGGCGGGGTCGGACCACGTTCGTGATCGCGCATCGGTTGTCGACGATTCGGAGCGCGGATCAGATCGTGGTGCTCGAGGGTGGGCGGATCGTGGAGCGTGGGTCGCACGAGGCATTGATGGCGCGGCGGGGGGTGTATCGGCGGTTGTACGAGCGGCAGTGGCGGGGGGAGCGGTCGCGAAGTCGCGGGCGGAGTGAGGCGCCGGTGTTGCGCGCTGCCTTCGGCGCAGCAGGGGGCGAAAATGGGCGTTGAGCGTGCTGTGACTGAGAATGCGCCCGCGCGCGCGCCGGTACGCGTGCCCGGTGTTTGGCGGTGCCTTGCAGTCCTCGTGGCCGTTCGCGCATCCTTGATCGCGCTCAAGTTCGGACGCACGGTTAGGCTCGTACGCTGGGTCGAGCGGTGTGCTCGAACGGATCGCGGCGTGGGGCCGAGCACCGTCGAAGCCATCGAGCGTTCGGTCGCCATGGCTGCCGCGCTGTTCCCCGGGCGCGCGCTCTGTCTCGAGCAGTCGCTCACACTCTACGTGCTGCTGCGGTTGGCGGGAGCCACGGTGCGATTGCGCCTCGGCGTGCAGGCGTACCCGTTCGGGGCGCACGCGTGGGTCGAATATCTCGGCCGTCCGCTGAACGACATAGAGGAGCACGTGGCGTTCTTTGCACCGCTACCGGACGTGCTCCCGTGAACTTCTACGCCTGCCTTATCCATGCTCGCGGTGAGCGCGTGAGCCCCCAATCGAGCGTGGGGCTCGAGCGCTACTGCGTGCGACGGGGGATGGAATCGACGTGGAGTGAGTCGGGTGGTGTGTCGATCCTTCGCGTCCGTAACGATGGTTCGGATTGGCCCGAGGTGGCGAGCTGCGGATCGCTGATCGCGGTTGGTTTGGTGCGTCTGGAGAATCGCGACGAGCTCGCGCGGCGGTATCGGCGCACAGGCGAAACTCTTGGCGATCTCGATCTCGTGCTTCGGCACTACCGGCGTCTCGGCGCTCGGGCCATTCGCGATCTCATCGGCGACTTCTCGTTCGTCATCGCCGACACGCAGTCGGGTACGGTGCTGGCCGCGCGGGATGCGTTCGGTGTGCGAACGCTCTACGTCAGGCGGTGGGGCGATGTCGTGGTGTTTTCATCGCGAGCCGAGGCGCTGGCCGATCACGATCGCTATGACGAGGACTATCTGGTCGAGTTTGCGGCCGGCGTGGTGCCCGATCCCCATCGCACCCCGTACGCGGGCGTAACTGCGGTCCCGCCGGCATCGATGGCGCTCACACACGCTGGCGCCATCGAGTTCCGCACGTACTGGCGTCCCACAGAATTCGAGAGCGGGCCGGTGAATGACGAGCAGGCCGCGATCGAGGAGTTCCGTGGGCTGCTGACGCAGGCGGTTCGCGTGTGCCTAACCGATGACGGCCGTACGTGGTCGGAGTTGTCGGGGGGGCTCGATTCGTCCTCGATCGTGTGTATCGCGGAGACGCTCAAGCGGGAGGGGAAGGTCGCGGCGGGAATAGCGGGGACGATCACGTACGCGGATTCGGTGGGTGCGGGCTCGGACGAGCGGGTGTATTCGGACAGCGTCGTGAAGACGTTCGATGTTCGCAACGAAGTCCTCATTGACTATCTGCTGTTGCAGGCTACGAGCCCATCTGCGTCCACCACCGACACTCCCTCCGTACGCTCCCTTCTCGCGGCGCGTGACATCGCCACGTTGAGAATCCTCCGCGAGTCCAACGCTCGCGTGCTGCTCTCCGGCATCGGATCCGATCACTACCTGGTGGGCAACATGTTCTTCTTCGCCGATTGGATTGCGAAAGGAGAATCCCGCCGCGCGGTGAGCGAGATGCTGCGTTGGGCGGCATTGGGCCGGGTTTCGTTCTGGGAGCTCGCGTATCTCAATGCGCTGCTTCCGTTGGTTCCCGCGCCGGCGCGTACGAGGCTAGCGCGCGGTGCGCGCGTGCCATCGTGGATTGCAGCGGGGCACCACGAGCGGCTGGCATTGAGCGCTCGGTCGGCGGTTGCCCAGAGCTACGGCGGGCAACGCGGCCGACAGTATGCTCACGAGGTGGCGTTTTCCACGGGCGCCATCGCGCTGGCGATCGACCATGGACTGGTCGCCGACGCAGTCGAGATGCGTTACCCCTTTTGTCATCGGCCACTCGTCGAGTTTGCGCTGCGACTTCCGCCGGACATGTGCCGTCGCCCAAACGCCCGCAAATGGGTGTTGCGCGAAGCCATGCGCGGCTGTTTGCCGGAGATTGTCCGAACCAGACGTTGGAAGGGAGCATTTGACGGCCGTATCGCCTGGTCGCTGCTGCACGAGAGCGCGCGTTTTGAACCGTTGTTGACGCGCTCCATGCTGGCGGACATGGGCTGCATTGATATCTCGCAGCTGCGAGTGGCCCTGCGCAGCGCGACGCAGTTGGATGGGCAGTTCGAGCGTGGGGCGGTACTGAACGCTCTCGCGCTCGAGTATTGGCTTCGAGTACGGTCTGGCCGGTGGACGAATCAGGGATCGGCGGTCGAGCACTCGGCCGCCCGGAGTCAGGCAGTCAACTCTCAATCCCAATCCACAGGAGCAACCAATGCGCTCAATTCGGAAGGCCTATGAGTCGCCGTCGCTGGAAGCCAAGGGAGATGCGGTGGCAGCGACGCGTGCGAAGGACACCGGCCAGTTCGAGCCGGCAACAATTCTGCCGCGGGATTCCGCGGGCGAGGTAGGATTCGGCCTGTAGGGCGCGAAGACCAAGGCAAGTCCTGATTGTCCGTCGGCCAGACGGTGCACCGCTCGAAGAATGAAGGTTTTCGTTTTCGCACTCACCAAGGAGGATAAGATGAACGCGGACAGAAGGAACTACGAGGCGCCGGTATTATCCGAGCGCGGCGATGTCGTGACGGCAACGCGACTGAAGACGGTGATTCCGTTCGAGCCGTCAGGGATGGGGCTGCAGAACGGGCCCGGCGATCTCGGATTCGGTCTATAGCCGAGACGCCGCCGTGACGCCCGCGACTCAGAATGACGTCGGTCGTGGGCCACTGCACCTGCGAGTGAACTGATTGATGAGTGCCGACCGCGGAAACCCGGTCGGCACTTGTCGGTGGAGATCAGACTGAAGGCCTTCTCAACTGAAGGCTTCTCATAGGATCTATTCACCAGTGATTCAATCAGGGCGCCAAAACCTTCTTCTCGCTAAGATATTCGTCGAACCATCGAACCACTCGGTTGAGGTAGTGAGCCCGGTTCGCCGCGGAGTAGAGCATCGGTCCGTGACCTTCGCCATCGTATCGTAAGTACACTACGCGTTTCCCGAGCTGTCGAAGCGCTTCGAATGTGGCGTCGGATTGAAATGGCGGCGACGCTCGATCGGACGTGCCCTGGACGATGAGTACAGGCGTCGTGACCCGGTCGAGGTAGAAGTACGGAGAGTTCTCGATGTATCTCTCCCGGTGCTGCCACACCGTGCCGCCCATTTTTCCTTGACCGATGTTGGCCCAGGTGCTGCCTTCACCTCCTAGCAACCCGGCCATGCTGATGACGCTCGACGTCCCCGATGCGCACACGGCGGCCTTGAAGCGAGTGGTCTGCACGATGATCATGAGAGTGGACGCGCAGCCGTAGCTCTGCCCCATGATACCAAGGCGTTCCGGATCCGCGATTCCGAGATCGATCACCTTGTTCACGCCTGGAAGTACCGTCTTTGCTAGATCGAGCATGGGCGTCCCAATGTGCTGCGGAGCGTCGGGCACGAGCACGGCGAATCCACGCGTGGCGAGCAGCTGCATGTAGTCGAGGTCGATCGGAATCACACCGAAGTTGTTCGCGAACATCGACCACTGCTCGCCGCCGTAAACCCATACGATCAACGGATACCGCGTTCCGGGACGATAGTTCGCCGGAAGCAGCAGGGCCCCGCGTAGCGAGTCTCCGTCGTCGCTGCGCCAACGAACCAGCTGACTGCGGCCAAACGTATAGGCGTCGAGCTGCGGATTGATGTGGGTGAGCCGGTGGCGGTCACTAAAGTCGGGACCTGCCACCCACAGATCTTGAGGGTGAGACGCGTCTTGGCGCTGATACACCAGGACCTTTTGCGCGGCGTCCACGCCGAACGTCACGCGACCTTCTCCGGGCAACGCCTCGTCGTCCTCGAACAACAGGGTGTCTGCACCGGTGCGGAGGTCGATGCGCGCAACACCCGCGCGGAGACTGGTCGCATCGAGTGTGCGGACAAGTACGTGATCACCATCTTCGGGAAGCCACGGTCGCGCCTCTGGAGTTGGCGAGAGCACGGCTATCAGCTTCCGGCCCGCTATCGAAGCTACCGCGGTGAGCCCACCACGGCGTGCATCGAGCCGCCACAGGGTGTCACCGCCTACTGTGTACAGCGTCGTGCCGGCGGAGTCCCAGACGGGCGGGTGAAACTCACTACTCAAGTCCGCGTGTGTACCCGGCGACACGTTGCGCACCGAGTCCGTTGCCAGATCCACGACGAAGCAATCGCCAGCCGGCAGCGGTCGACCGGGGTTGTCGAACAGCTGGAAATAGTGGCGCTTGGTGGTGAATGCAAGACGCGTCCCGTCCGGCGACCAACTCACCGGAGGTCCCCAATAGTGGAGTACGCTCTTCGCGACAATGCGCGTGCGTCCGGTCGCCACATCGACCACTCCCACGTCGTACAGATTCGTGATCTCAGGGGTCGTCACCATCCTGAGGGAAATGGTGAATGCAATGTCTCTTCCCGTCGGCGAGATCCAGGCACGCATGACGGGACTGCGGCGCACGAGTCGACGCACCCGCCCGTCGGCCACGGACATCAGCGCGAGATCGGCGGTTATTCGCTGACTAACGAACGCGGGAGCGCTCGACGAGTCGTTCTTCCCCGTGTTGGCGCTGTACACGACTACGGTCACGACGCTGTCGTTAGGCGCGGTGGAAGCTGCCCGCGCCACGGTATCCGGCGTCGTCTCGAGTGGAACGCCCTCGGGTAGGAGCTTGACGAGGAGCTGACGCCCGTCCGGCGTCCACTGCATCGCTTCGAACGGGAAGAACGGATGCGCGATGAGCGGCGAAACCCGGCGACTCTTCCCGGTCTCGCGATCCCAGATCCACACTTGCGCTCGACCGCCACGATCCGAGTAGAACGCCAACTGCCGCCCGTCGGGCGACCATACGCCATCCCAACTCGCGCCGCTCGGCCCCGTGAGATCGCGCGACTCGCCAGTGTGGGTGTTGGTGATCCATAACTCGGATCCTTCGGAGGGGATGGGCGTGCCGGTGGGCAGGAACTGGATCGCGGCATCAGTATGCGTGCGGATCTTTTTCGGATTCGTAACGGTGTACGCAACCCACTGACCATCCGGCGACAGGGAAATCGGCGCGAAGTACGCTATGGTGCGAGTGGCCATCGCATCGGCAACGCTGAGTGGCTTGGTCGACGCCGCCTGCGCCGCCAGCCGGGGCGCAATCATCGCGGATAGTAGGAGCGCGACATTGCGCAGGCAGGCCGCACCGAGCCCCGCGCGATGCGAACCGCCTGCATTGGACGGTTGTGTCATGATTGGCATGTCGATCATCTCAGAAGTGAAGGCGCAAGCCGATCATCGACGTCCGGCCTTGGATCGGTCCGAGGTTGTCTTGTTCGAAAGGATTGGAGTTGGCCACGTTCTCGATCGCCGCGAACGCGGTCGCTGAGCTGGACAGTGTCTGCGACACGCCGAGGTTCATCTTGGCGAATGAGGGATACGCGGTCCAATAGTCCCGCAACGAATTCCTCGACGGACCCGTGTACATCGCGCGATAGTCGTAGTTCGTCAGCGCGCCTACGTAGACGACGCCGAGCGATAGGCTCGTGTGGGCAAGCGCCGAGAGCGCGACAGTCGCTCCGGCAGTCGTGCGAGGAATGCCGAGGATCTGATCGCCGGGACGCAAGTCACCGGCATAGGTAGGTCCGAGGTCCAGCACGCGGCTCGTCGACCTGGACAGTTGGGCGGTCAGGTGTGCGATGCCTAACTGCATGGCACCTTCGAGTTCCAAGCCGCGGTTCGCGACGCGCCCCACATTCTGGTACTGCCGAATGGGCGGCACCGCGTTGCCATCAATCAACACAGCCTGAATCAGGTCAATTGCGGTCTGATCGTAGTAGCTCACGCTGAACGAGCCGCGCCCACCAAACGCGACGTCCAGACCGCCGTCGAACCCGCGTTGCCGCTCCGGGCCCAGCGTCGGATTCGCGAGGATTTCGCCGTACGCTTGCTTGGAGTAGTCCTTCATCGCCGGGATCGGCGCGCGAATCGCTTGACCATACGATGCGCGAACTTTCACTGTCGCTTCGCCCACATTCCGCGTCCACGAGACGCCCACGCGCGGTGAGATCGGCGTGCCGAGGTCGCTTCCCATATTGGTGTTGTATTCGGCTCGGAGCCCAGCGGTGAGAAACAACGCGTCGTGAATGCTCACCAGGGCCTGCCCAAACACGCCGGTGTTTGACGCAACCGTGCGGCTGCCCTGAGTTGGGTCGTCGGGGTCGGAGATGATCGGACCCGTATTGTTGTGCGCCGAGAACGAGTAGAACTGATTGGCCGTGTAGCTGTAGTGGTCGATGCCGGCCGTGAGGACGGTCGACAAGGACGCCGACATCGGCACGGTGAACGATGTGTTGTAGGCCGCCGACATCTTTCGCAGCTCTCCGACGTAGACGAACATCAGACTGTCTGCCGGCGTGGTAAACCGCGGCCTGGTGTTGTGATCATCCCACGACAGGCCGTCGACGCCGAGAGTCAGCGAGTGTCGCCAGTGTGATGTGGCGTCGAACGTGAGATGCGCGCCGAGTGTCGACTGGCGGTACTCCATGTCCTCGTACGGCGGCAGCGGACTGGAGATACCGGCACCCACAAAGAACGGATTCGGGACAGACGGTTCCTTGGTGTTCATGTATCGGCCGGAGAGATCGAGTGACAGCTTTCCCTGCGCGATGTGCACTCCGCCGAACGCGCTCGGTGTCGACAGGTAGTAGTAAGGAAGCCAGTCTCCGGTGTGCGAGAATGACCCTCCGATGCTGTAGCTCGCCGATGACGTACCGCCGCGTACGACGGCCGAATAATCCTGGCGCAGAGTCCCGCCGCTCTTGTACGGGCTCTGAATGGTGCCGAGAGACACCTTGAGATCGAGTTCCGGACGGTCGAGCGCGGCATTCCCTTTCTTGGTGAACACCTGCATGACCCCGCCCATCGCGTCGGAGCCATACATCGTGGCTGCCTGCGGGCCACGAATCACTTCGACTCGTTCAACGCTGCTCGGGTCCATCATCGTGAAATTCGACGACGCGACCTCGATGCCGTCGACGTATACCTTTATCGGCGATCCCAATGCCAGGGAGCTTGCACCGCGAACGCTGATGGCGTCCTGCTCTGCGTTCGGTCCCGTGTCCCACGACAGCGCACTCGGTACGAACATCCGCACCGCTTGGTCAAGTCGCCTGAAGTCCTGCTGCTCGATCTGCTCGGCGCTGATGACTGTCACCGGAGTCGGTACCGCCCGCACTTCGGTGGGAACGATCGTCCCCGTCACGATCACCTTGTCGAGGATGTTCGCCGACTGTCGAAGGCGGATCGTCACGTCAGTGTCCTGCCCGGCGGCTATCACGATGGACTCGTTCGCCGGCTCGTAGCCGATGCGGCGCGCCACCAACGTGTACGTGCCCGGCTCGATCTTGGCGATGAGATAGCGGCCATCTTCATTCGCCAGCGTTGCGTATCGCGAGCCTTGCAGCGCGATCGTCGCTTGCGGTACGCCTTCACCACTCTTCGCATCGACAACGCGCCCTCGAATGGTGCCCGTCTGCGTAGTATCTGGTGCGCCGCGACCCTCGAGCGTCACACGACCCGGCCCGTCAACGCGCGCGATGACTCCCGTACCGCGTAAGGCGGCCGAGAGCGCATCAGATACCGTGGCCTGTCGGATGCTGATCGAGACCCGCCGGTTCACGTTCACGACGTCAGTACTGTAGAGCAACGTGACGTCACCCTGCCGCTCGATCTCGGCGAGCACTTTGCCGAGCGGCACATTGTTCATGTCCAGCGTCACGCGCCCGCGCTGCACGGACGTCACGCCCTGCATCCGCGGCGGCGGTGAAATGCGAATCGATGCCGCGGCAATGCGGACCGGCGCAACAGCCTGCCCTGCAGCGACCGTTGCCGCCTGGACGATACAGCCGGCCCCTATCACGATGCCCCGCACTACGGAGATACACATAGATGTGCCTCCGGCCCAGGGTTCTGAGCCCGTTAGAATGACGTGATTGAGTTGTCTGGAATTCGGACCGCCGTCGCGGCCTAACGATCGCCCGGCATTCGCGAAAAGACGATCGTTCGCCCACGCCGCTCGTATCGAACGTGCATGGGCGGCGCGAGCTCGCTCACGATCTGATCGAGCGACTCGCCCTGAAACGCACCGGTGAATCGCCGGCTCGCAAGCGTGCTGTCCGCAAGCTCGAAGTCGGCGTCGTACCAGCGCGCCAGCTGCGCCAACACCTCCCGGAAGGGCGTGTCCCGAAAGACCAACCGCCCATGCATCCAGGCGAGGTACTGCTCCAAATCCACGGCGCGCACCTCGGCGCCGCCACTGCTGTCGAGCCGCACCAACTGACCGGCTCCGACCTCCCGCGCCGTAGTCGCGTTGCGCCCAGGCGCCCGCACGGCCACCGTTCCCGATGCTACCACAACCTCCAATCGCGCATCGCTCGCGTACTGCCGCACCACGAACGACGTTCCCACATCCTCTGTCACGCCGCCCCGCGTGCGCACCAAGAACGGCCGCCGCGCGTCATGCTCCACCTCGAAATACGCCTCCCCCTCGAGCGACACGGCCCGCACACTGTCGGTGAACGCGGCGGGATACGTGAGCCGGCTCCCGGCGGCGAGCTCCACCCGCGTGCCATCCACCAGCCGCACCTGCGCCCGCTGCCCCCGCGCGGCGATCACCTCGCGCATCGGCACGCTGGCCGGCGGCACCGATAACGCCCGCGATAACGGCCCCCACGCCATCTTACTGCCTAACGCAATGGCAGCCGCGGCCACCAGACCCCACGCCGCCACGCGCCATCCGCTGAATCCGGCGCCTCCCCCCCGTTGCCCGATGCTGAGAACACGTCCCGGCGTGCGCACGCGCACGACACGCTCACCCTCAGGCGACGATACGACACGCGACACCCGCGACCACGCGGCGCCAGCGTCGAACGACTGCGTCCACGCCCCAGGCTCCGCCGACATCCGCCGCACAACCTCCACAAGCCGCTCGTGCGATCGATCCTCCGCCAGCCAGCGCGCCACCTCCTCGCGCTCGCCCGCGTCACACTCGCCCAACACCCACCGGCGCAACAGCTCCAGATCCATATCGCCGGTCAGTCCAGGGAAAACAGTGAGAAGAAACTCATCGCAACATGCGGTCATGTCCCTCATGACGAATACCGAAGCGCTCAACCCTGTATGGCAAACGACAACGGCCGGGACCCCACAGGCCAAATCGATAACGGCCCGAATGCCCCGGCTCTCCCGCTTCACACCTCACCCGCCGCGCAACTCCTCCGGCAACGCCCCACGCAACACGTCCAATGCCCGCGTCATGTGCATCTCCACGGTCTTGACCGCGATGCCCAACGACGCGGCAATCTCGGCGTTGGTCAGATGCCGCTGCCACCGCAAGAGAAAAACCTGCCGAGGACGCGGCGGAAGTTCGTCCACAGCCCGCTGCATGGCTGCCGCCAGCTCCTCGGACGCGAGCCGCTCTTCCACCTCGCACCGCCGCCTCTCGCCGCCAGTTACCCGATGTTCCCTGACCGTCGCGTCCAACGAACGCTGCTCCACACGCTCGCGACGGAGATGATCGATGGCCAGATTGCGCGCGGCGCCATACAGGTACGCGCGCACGCGCCCGCGTACCTCCCACCGCTCGCGCTGCGCCCACACCCGCAGAAACACATCGCTCACCAGCTCCTCGGCGATGGCACGCGAGCGCACGTACCGGTACACGTACCGGCATAACATCTCGTAGTTCGCGTGGAAGAGCGTGAAGAACGCCGCCTCGCTGCCCGCGCGAACGGCGTCGACGAGCGCACGGTCGTCGTCGCCGGCACAACGGTCGCCGCCGATCGGCCCGAGGGATTGCGTCATCACGAATCTCCCCGCGCACCGGCGCCACCGCGTCGGCCGCCACTCGAGATGCGAGCGGCGAACTCACTCCGCCGCTGCTGAAAGCGGCAGACAGTGTATGACAACGTATGACGTGGCGCAAGACGGGAACAGACGAGCGCCGCACCGCGCTTCACTACTCATAGATGGGCCGTCTTCGGTCCGTCCGGCGGCGTTCCTGACCGCGCTCGCGGCCCATTGCGGCCGCAACTGCACGGTTCGATGGACGCCTGGCGCCCGGCGCCCGATCCTTGCGATCTTGTGGGAGATTCACCCGCCACCGAGGTGTTCCATGTCGACCACAACGCGAACCGCGGATGCGGTTCAACTCTACGCCACAAAGAACGACTTGCCCGAGTCGACTCGCGCGCAGGCGATCACCTTGCTCAACCAGCGGCTGTCCGACTGCATCGACCTCCAAACGCAGTGCAAGCAGGCGCACTGGAACGTGAAGGGAAAGAGCTTCATCGCGCTCCACAAACTGTTCGACGAAGTCAACGAGGCCGTCGAGGAATATTTGGACCTCATCGCCGAGCGTGTGGTCCAGTTGGGCGGCATCGCGGAGGGAACAGTGCGCATCGTCGCGTCGCGCTCCTCGCTCGACGTCTATCCGGTGCTGCTGTCCGATGGCATGGACCACGTCGACGCGCTGTCGTCGGCGCTGGCCGCGTTCGGCCGAACCGCTCGGATCGGCATCACGGAGATGGACGATCTGGATGATGCGGACTCTGCCGACATCCTCACCGAAGTGTCGCGCGGCATCGACAAGTGGTTGTGGTTCGTCGAGGCGCACCGGCAAACGACGCCCGATGATGCCGAGGATCACGCCCGGTCGCCGTCGAACGGCAGCCCAACGCCGCATCGAAACAACAGCCGACATCGGGAATCGCGGCGTTAGGCGAGGAGATGTTCTCGGCGGCCGGTCGGCGAGCTCGACTCGAGATCGCGGTCGAGCGAACCTGCTGTGGCGAGGTTAGTTTCGTATGAGCAGCGTCCCGTGACCTCACCTGGAGGAATCGGACCATGACGGCGCACTGTACCCACCTGGGGCAGATTCGGACGGTCGAGCCGCGGACACCCGAGGGATGTGAAGAGTGCTTGGCCAGCAACGGGTGGTGGGTGCATCTCCGGCTCTGTCTCGAGTGCGGGCACGTTGGGTGTTGCGACCAATCGCCGAACAAGCACGCCACGAAGCACTTTCACAGTTCTCATCACGCGATCATGAAGAGCTTCGAGCCCGGTGAGGATTGGGGATGGTGCTACGTTGATGAGCTGGAGCTGACGCCGGAGGAATATGAGCGGTGAGCTGACGGAGATACTGTCCGAGGGGATTCAGGTGGACGACCACATCGCGGGACCGCCGGACGCGCCGCTCACCCTGGTGGAGTACGCGGATTTCGAGTGCCTGCACTGCGGCCGCGCCTACCCGGCACTGTCCGAGATCCGCGAGGCGATGGCGGGCACGCTGCGCTTCGTGTTCCGACATTTCCCGTTAGGCTGGGAGCATCCGCACGCGCACGACGCGGCGCTGGCAGCCGAAGCAGCAGCGCGTCAGGGGAAATTCTGGGACATGCACGCGCGGCTGTTCGAGCAGCAGGACCGCTTGTACGCCGATGCGCTACGCGCGCATGCGCGGACGATCGGGTTGGACCTGGCGCAATACGCGCTCGACATAGCCGACTCGGCCGTTGAGGCGCGCGTGCGGCGCGATATAGATAGCGGCCGAGCGAGCGCCGTGCGCGGTACGCCGGCGTTCTTCGTGAATGGAGTCCGCCATCATGCGGCGTGGGACCTCGAAGGACTCCGCGACGCGCTGCGCGCGGCGGCCAACGCCGCGCCGCGCGCGCTGCCGCGATGAGGGTTGCCTAACAACGGCACACCGCCACAGGGAGGCACGATGAGCGAGAGACCGGAACCGGATCGCTACGAGGAGCTGGAGGAGAGGCTCGACCCGCACCGTCGCGAGGAGCGCCAGCGAGTGCGGACGGAATTGATCGGCCAGTTGCAGGCACGCGGTGTGCACATCACCGGCGCCGAGTCCGACGAAGATGTCGCCGAGCTCGTGGAGGCCGCCGAACGGTTCGAGCGCGAGGTGGAGGCGCACGGCGGCGACCTGTTCGTGGATTCCGGCAACGCGCGCGAGCCCGATGATCCCATCTTCGTGCTGCCCAAGCGGCATGGTCACGAAAGCGTGCCCTCCTACTTGGCCGCATTGCCGAAGCCACAGAGGCGGTGACGAGGCGCTAAGGTGGTGGTTGGTGGTTGGTGGTTGGTGATTGGTGGTTGGTGATTGTCACCGCAACTACGTCCGTAGTGAGCGTTTCACCAACCCCAAACCGCCAACCACCGACAACCAATAACCAACCATCATGCCCCACCTCCTCACCCTCACCCGCCGCCCGCCGCCGCCTAACCGACTGCCGGTACCGGAGAGCTTTCCATTCACCGTGCCGGCGATCCGCACGCTGCCGGTGCTCGATCTCTCGGCCCCGGTCACGTTCTTCGTCGGCGAGAACGGCTCGGGGAAGTCGACGCTCCTCGAGGGCATTGCCGCGGCGGCCGGGTTAGCTTCGATCGGCAGCGAGGACGTGGCGCGCGATGCGACACTCGCCGCACAGCGCCGGCTCGCGCGTGCGCTTCGGCTCTCATGGGCGCAACACACGACACGCGGCTTCTTCCTACGCGCTGAGGATTTCTTTGGATATACCAAACGACTGGCCCGCGACCGCGCGGAGCTGATCCAGCACCTCGAGGAGATTGAAGTGGAATACGCCGGCCGCTCGGCGTATGCCAAGGGCCTCGCCGCCGGCCCGCTGCGCGCGTCACTCGCGGACATGGAGCAGCGCTACGGCACCGACCTGGATGCGAATTCGCACGGCCAGAGCTTCCTCAAAGTGTTCCAGGCGCGCTTCGTGCCCGCGGGACTCTACCTGCTCGATGAGCCCGAAGCGGCGCTCTCACCAACGAGCCAGCTCGCCCTGCTCACGATGATGCTCGACATGGTGAGTCAACGCGCGCAATTCATCGTCACCACCCACTCGCCGATCGTGCTCGCCTTCCCGTCCGCCCGGATATACAGCTTCGACACCACCCCCGTCACGAGTGTGGCGTACCAAGACTTGGAGCACGTGGCATTGACGCGGGATTTCCTGGGCGACCCCGAACGGTTCTTGCGGCACTTGAGATGAATGGTGGTTGGTGGTTGGTGGGTGGTGGTTGCTAACTGGTACTGCGACCACGCCCGTAGTTAGTTGTTCACCAACCACCAACGACCAACCGCCAACGACCAACATGGCCTCGAAGAGCACGCTCGCCATCTCGTTCGCCGGGTTCTGCACGTTTCTCGACCTGTACGCGACGCAGCCCTTGCTGCCGTTGTTTGAAACGCTGTTTCACGCCAGCAAGGCGCAGGCGGGACTCACCGTCAGTGCATCGACGATCGCGGTCGCGCTGGTGGCGCCGTTCGTCGGTGCGCACGGCGACCGCGTGCGGCGCAAGAGCATCATCGTGCTGGCCATCGTCGTGCTCGCCATTCCTACGCTGCTCGCCGCTACGTCGCAAGGGTTGGGCGCGCTTACCATCTGGCGATTCCTGCAGGGCGCCGCGACGCCCGGTGTCTACGTGATCGCGCTCGCGTACATCACCGAGGAGGCCGGCCCCGGCCGCGTCGGCGCGGTGATGGCGGCGTTCGTCACCGGCACGGTGTTAGGCGGGCTGAGTGGGCGAGTGATCACCGGGCTGATTGCCGCGCACGCGGGATGGCGCGAGGCGTTCGTCGTGTTGGGACTCATCAATCTCGCCGGCGCGGCGGTCGTGTGGCGCTGGCTCCCATCCTCGCGATACCATACGCCGCGGCGCGGCGGCCTGCTCCCGGCGCGCGAACGGCTGGGCGTGTTGCGGGATCGGCGGCTCCTGGCGACCTATTTCGTGGGCTTCTGCCAGTTGTTCACGCTGGTCGCCCTGTTCACCTACGTCACATTCTACCTCAGCGCGCCGCCTTTTTCGTTAGGCATCGCTGCCGTCAGCGGGGTGTTTCTGGTGTAGTTGGTCGGCGCGGTGGTGACGCCGGTCGGAGGACTGCTGATCGATCGCGTTGGGCCGCGCACCGTCTTGCTGTGGGCGATCGCTGCCGGCATCGGTGGGGCGCTCATCACCCTGAGCCACTCGCTGCCGCTGGTCATCATCGGCCTCGCCATCGCCTCCTCGGCGGTGTTCACCTGCCAGGCCACGGCCACGAGCCATCTGCGCGTCGCCTCACCCCCGCCACTGCGTGCCCTGGCGTCGGGCGCGTACGTGACGGTGTACTATGTTGGTGGGAGTCTGGGCGGCGTCCTCCCCGGCCTGCTGTGGCACCACGGTGGCTGGGCTGGGTGCGTCGCGCTGGTCGTGGCGGCACAGCTCTTCGCCGCGACGTTGGGAGCGGTGTTCTGGACGCGCCCGGCCGCCGCAACGATGCAGGCCGCGGCATAACGACGCGAACGGCGGGGCTGGCGGTCGCCAAGCGCCGCGCCCACATTCGCGCAACAGCGTACACGACGAATCGAGGAGTCGCCATGAGCGCCAGTCTCTCCGCCCGTACCACTCAGCTCTCGCCCGTCCAACGCGCGGCCGCGCTGCGCGACACCGTGATCGGTTGGCGCAGGCATCTGCACATGCACCCCGAGCTCTCGTTCCACGAAGAGCGTACCGCGCAATTCGTGTACGACACGCTGGCGTCGTTCGGCGGACTCGAGCTGGAACGCCCAACCAAGACCAGCGTGGTCGCGCGACTGCACGGCGTGCATCCGGGACCGGTGCTGGCGGTGCGCGCGGACATGGACGCGCTGCCCATACTCGAGCGGAACGAGGTGGACTACGCCTCGCGCACGCCTGGCGTGATGCACGCCTGCGGACACGATGGACACACGGCGATGCTGTTGGGCGCGGCCAAGACGCTCGCCCAATTGCGCGAGCAGCTACACGGCGAGGTGCGGTTCCTGTTCCAGCACGCCGAGGAGCTTTTCCCCGGTGGCGCCGAGGAGATGGTCGCGGCCGGAGTGATGGACGGTGTGGACATGGTGATCGGCGCGCATCTCTGGCTGCCGATGCCGGTCGGCACGGTCGGCGTGCTCGCAGGACGGCTGATGGCGTCGCCCGACGTGTTCGATCTCGTCATTCACGGGCGCGGAGGACACGCGGCGGCGCCGCACGAAACCGTCGATGTGATCGCCGTTGCGGCCCAGGTGGTGACGAACCTTCAGCACATCGTGTCGCGCGGCGTCGATCCGATCGACCGCGCGGTGGTATCGGTCACGCGCATCGCGGGAGGCACCGCGTACAATGTATTGCCCGGAAGTGTGGAGCTGGCCGGCACCATCCGCACCTTCGACGCGGCGTTGCGCGAGGAGATTCCCCAACTGTTCGAGCGCATCGTGCGCGGTGTGAGCGAGGCCCATGGCGCGTCGTACACGCTGCGCTTCGATCGCGGCTACCGCCCCGTGGTGAACGACGCGGCCGCCGTGGAATTCATGCGCCGCGTGGTTGCCCGTGCGTTAGGTCCAGACGCGCTGGCGGATGCGCGCCCGAGCATGGGTGGCGAGGACTTCTCGGCGTTTCTCCAGCGCGCACCGGGGTGTTTCTTCTTCATCGGTGCGCGCAACGAAGCGCGCGGCATCGTGCACCCGCATCATCACGAACGCTTCGATCTCGATGAACGCGCGCTCGAATCCGGCGTGGCGATCTTCATCGAGGCGGCGCTCGCGTATCTCGATGGAGGGAGGACGCACGCGGCATGAGGTGGTACCGCTGGCTGGCGGTGCTGCCCGCGATCGGCATGCTGGGTGGCATTCCGTTTGCCAATCGCGTGACGCCTTACGTGCTCGGCCTCCCGTTCCTGCTCTTCTGGATCGCCGCGTGGGTGGTACTGACCTCGGCGATCATGGGGCTCATCTACGCGCTCGACCAGGCGCGTGAGCACGCCGCCGGTTCCCCCACGCCGTGAGCCCGGCGCTCCTGCTCATCGGGGCGTCGTTCATCGTCGCTCTTACGTTAGGCCTGTGTGCGCGCCGCGGGCGGGCGATGACACTCGAGCAATGGAGCGTGGGGGGGCGCGGCTTCGGCACGGCGTTCGTGTTCGTGCTCATGGCGGGCGAGATCTACACCACGTTCACGTTCCTGGGCGGCAGCGGGTGGGCGTACGGGAAGGGCGCGCCGGCGTTCTACATCCTGTGCTACGGCACACTGGCCTACGGCATGTCGTATTTCCTGCTTCCCGCCGTGTGGCGGTATGCCAACGCGCACGCGCTCGTGTCGCAGGCCGACTTCTTCGAGTGCAAGTATGAGAGCCAAGCGTTAGGCATAGTGGTGTCGGTGGTGAGCGTCGGGGCCATAGTGCCGTACCTCGTGCTCCAGCTCAAGGGCCTGGGCATCATCGTCTCCGAGGCATCGAACGGCGCGATCCCGGCGGCCGCGGCGGTGTGGATGGGGAGCGTGGTGCTGGTGATCTACGTGGTCGCCTCCGGCGTGCGCGGCTCGGCCTGGACGGCGATGTTGAAGGACGCGTTGATTCTCATCATCGCGGTGTTTCTCGGCACGTATCTCCCCGTGCACCTGCACGGCGGGTTTCAGGCGATGTTCTCGCGCCTCGATGCCGCGCATCCCGGGCTGCTCACGCTTCCCGCCCGCGGCATGAGTTCCGCCTGGTTTATCTCGACCGTCGTGCTCACCGCACTCGGCTTCTACATGTGGCCGCATACGTTCGGCTCGTGCTACACCGCGCGCAACGAGCGCGTGTTCCGGCGCAACGCCGTGCTGATGCCCCTCTATCAACTAGTGCTGCTGTTCGTGTTCTTCACCGGCTTCGCCGCGCTGCTCGAGGTGCCCGGCCTGAGCGGGGCCGCTGTCGATCTCTCGTTGCTCCGCGCCACCGAGCGCGCCTTCGGCCCCTGGGTGTTAGGCGCGGTGGGCGCCGCGGGATTGCTCACGGCGCTCGTGCCGGGCTCGATGCTGCTCATGTCGGCGTGCACCATCCTGTCGAATAACGTGTACGCGAAACTCGTCCCGGGCACGTCGGACGCGCGCGTCGCGTGGATCGCCAAGGCCCTCGTGCCTGTGCTGGCGCTGGTATGCGTGCTGCTCACCTTTCGCGGCGGTGAAACATTGGTCGTGCTGCTCCTCATGGGCTACAACGTGGTCACCCAGCTCTTTCCGGCATTGATCCTGAGCCTCACGCGCGCTCCGTTAGTCACACGCCACGGCGCGCTGGCCGGGATCGTGGCTGGCGAACTCACCGTGATGGCCCTCACGCTGACTGGCGCCACGATGAGCTCGCTCTTCCCGTCGTGGCCGCCAGCGATCACCGACCTCAACGTCGGCTTGGTCGCGATGGCGGTGAACGTGACGGTGACGCTGGCGGTCGGTCGCGTGGGAAAGTTCGCGACGCGGTAGCGGCTGCCACTCGCACGCACCAGCCCGCCTACAGTGTACGGTTGAGCATGCCGTGTTGGCTCTTGGCAGATCGATCAGGTGCGCCCCGACGCGCCGATCGTCGCAACCGGCGTGGATATTTCGCCTAACGCACTGACCTGCGCGCGGGCCGGCCGCTATCCGCGCGCCAACCGCGAGTTCGAGCGGCTCACCGCGCGCGAGATCGATGGCCTCATTCACGCGGGGTTGTTCGTTGCCGACGGCGGCGACCTCGTGGTCCGTCCGTCGTTCGTGTACCACGCCCGGTGGATCTGTCTCGATGCCCGATCGCCGGAACTCCGAGATCGCGTCGGCCCGTGCGATTTCGTCTTTGTAAACAACATGTTGTGCCACTTGTACCATCCCCGAGGCCGAGGCGTGCATGATGAACATCGGCGGCCTGGTTGCGCCTGGCGGCTACCTGTTCACCTACGGCGTCGACCTCGATGTGAAGACGCGCGTGGTGACGCGACTGAGATTGCAACCAGTGCTCGAGTGCCTCGAAGACGTGTACGAGGCCGACTGGAAAGCACGGTTGAGGTGGCCGTTCTCGTATTGGAGCAAAGAACCGCTCGATCACCACCGACGCGATTGGCCGGTGCGGTACGGGTCAGTGTTTCGCCGACAGTAGGTGGCGGATTGGAAGCTGGGAGCGCGCGTCCGTCACACGGTCCACGCCCAACCACTACCACCAAAAATCCAATCCGACATCGATCGACGCACCCGAGTGCGTCAACGCGCCAACCGAAATCCGGTCCACGCCCGTCGCGGCGATCGCGCGCACCCGGTCGAGCGTGACGCCGCCGGATGCCTCGAGCGGCACGCGGCCGGCAACGCGCGCGACGCAAGCGCGCATCTGCTCGAGCGACATGTTGTCGAGAAGGATCACATCCGCGCTGGCCGCCAGCGCGGCTTCCGCCTGCGCCAGGTCGTCGCATTCCACCTCGACGCAGATGCCCGGCCGGCCCGCGGCGCGCGCGCGGCGCACGGCGAGCGCGATGTCGCCGCCTAACGCGGCAAGATGGTTGTCCTTGATCAACACCGCCTCGGCGAGATCGGCGCGATGGCTCACGCCGCCCCCGCATCGGACGGCGTACTTTTCGAGCGCACGCAGCAACGGCGTGGTCTTGCGCGTGTCGTAGATGCGCGCCCGCGTGCCATGCACGGCCTGCACGTACCGCGCAGTGAGCGTCGCGATCCCGGATAACCGCTGCACAAAGTTCAGCGCCACGCGCTCCGCGGATAACAGCGCACGCGCCGGCCCCTCCAGCTTGGCCACCACCCCGCCGGCAGGCACCGTCGTCCCGTCAGGCACAACCACCTGGGCAACGGTCGCGCTGCTCAGCGCCTGAAACGCGGCGAGCGCGAGTGGAAGGCCGGCAACGACGCCCTCCACCCGCGACACCATGGCGCCGCGCGCACACGCCTCGACCGGAACAGTGGACAGCGTCGTCACATCGTTGAACGCCTGATCCTCCTCGAGCGCGGCGCGCACGAGAGCCGTCGTCGCGCGCGCGTCGAGCGGGAACGGAGGAGCACCCGCGCTCATTCGCCGACCATCGCGGCGGGCAACGACGCGGCCGGCGCCGGGCCGCCGATGGATACCATCCGGGCGATCGCGCCGCGCGCGCGCTCGGCGATGTCCGGCGGCACCGTGATGCGATGCTCGAGTCGTTCGAGCGCGCGTGCGACCTTGGGGAGCGTCGTCATCTTCATGTACTGGCACGACGCGCGCTCATCGGCGGCCAGGAACTCTCGCTCAGGGTAGGCACGGCGCAACCGATGAAGGATCCCGACTTCCGTCGCCACAATGAACATCCCGGCGTCCGATTGCGATGGACGCCTGATCATTCCCTCCGTGGAAAGGATCTGCACACCCGCTGGATCGATGTCGCCGGCCGACATCGCCTCGATGAGGCTGGTCGAGCAGCCGCACTCCGGGTGCACGAGAAATTCCGCGTCGGGATGCGCGGCACGCTGCTCGGCCACGCGCGCCGGCGTGATGCCGGCATGCACGTGACACTCGCCCATCCACACGTGCATGTTCGCTCGACCGGTCACGCGCCGTACGTGCGCACCCAGAAACATATCCGGCAGAAAAAGAATCTCGCGGTCGAGCGGCACCGATTGGACGACCTCCACGGCATTTCCCGACGTGCAACAGTAGTCGCTCTCCGCTTTCACTTCCGCGCTGGTGTTCACGTAACTCACCACCACCGCTCCCGGATGCTCCGCCTTCCACGCCCTCAGTTGGGCCGCGTCGATCGTCGCGGCCAGCGAGCACCCCGCGGCGAGGTCCGGCAGCAGCACCACCTTGTTAGGCGAGAGGATGGCCGCAGTCTCGGCCATGAAATGGACGCCGCAGAAGACGATCACCTCGGCCTCCGTTCGCGCCGCCTCGCGGGACAGACCGAGGGAGTCTCCGACGACGTCGGCGACGTCCTGGACTTCCGGTCGCTCGTAGTTATGGGCGAGGATGACGGCGTTGCGTTCTCGGGCCAGCGCCCGGATGGTCTGCTGTACGGTGCCGATATCGCTACTGGACGGCATACGTCCTCCGGATCACGAGGTCACGGGCGCACCAGCGCCGCGCCAGCGTACGTGGCGATGTTCCCAGCTGCTCAGCGCCTGCGGAAAGTCGGTGCGGTAATGGCCGCCGCGGGATTCCTCGCGCAGCAGTGCGCCGCGCGCGATGAGCCGCGCGGTGTCGATCAGGTTTGCCTCTTCGGTGGCGCCCTCGGGCAGGCGGCCGGCGATGTCATCGAGGTCGGTTAGGCACGTGAGCAGGCCGTCGGCCGAGCGGACGATGCCGGCATGGCGCCACATGGTGTCGCGCACCAGGTTCGCCGCGACCTGTGCGGCGCCGCGGTCGCCAAGCACGGGCACGGTCCACGCCCGCTGCGCGGGCAGCCGCGCGAGCGGCGCCACGCCCTCCAGGTCACGCGCCACGCGCTCGGCGAACACCAATCCTTCCAACAGCGAGTTGGAGGCCAGCCGGTTGGCGCCATGCACGCCCGTCCGAGCCACCTCGCCGCACGCGTACAGCCGTTCCACAGTGGAACGACCGGCAAGATCGGTCACGATGCCGCCCATCGCGTAATGCGCGGCGGGTGTCACCGGGATCGGCTGCGACCGTGGATCGATGCCGCGCGCCGTGCACAGCGCGAAGATCCCTGGAAAACGTTGGGCGAAGGCATCGCCGAGCCCCGTCGCGTCGAGGTACACGGCGCCGCGCTGTTGCTCGCGGAAGACTTCGCGCGCCACGACATCGCGGGGGGCCAGCTCCGCTTCCGGATGCCGGCCCGCCATGAAGCGCTCGCCCGCTGCGTTGATGAGGATCGCGCCCTCGCCGCGCACGGCTTCGGAAATCAGTGCGAGCGGCGTCTCCGGCGTATCGAGTGCGGTCGGGTGGAACTGGACGAACTCCATGTCCTCGAGCTCCGCTCCCGCGCGGTAGGCGAGCGCGATGCCGTCACCGGTGGCGACCGCCGGATTGGTCGTGTACCGATAGACCTGTCCGCATCCTCCAGTGGCCAGCACCGTGGCGTCGGCGTGGATCTCCAGTGCTGCGCCGGCGCAGCTAGCGCGCGCACCGCAGCACGCGTCGGTATCGGTGATGAGCTCGAGCGCCCGTGTGAGCTCCAGTACGCGCACGCGCCCGCTTGCGCGAACGCGCTCGACCAGCGCGCGCACGATCTCCGCGCCGGTTTGATCGCCGTGGGCATGCACGATGCGGCGCTCGGAGTGCGCGGCTTCACGGCCTAACGCAAAAGCGCCGCCGAGTTCGAGGTCGAAATCCACTCCTGCCGCGCGCAGGTCCCGCACCCGCGACGGCCCTTCAGTCACCAGCACATCCACGGCTGCGCGGTCGCACATCGCCGCTCCAGCCGCAAGAGTATCGCGACGGTGTAATTCAGGAGAGTCGCCGGCGCCGATCGCCGCCGCGATGCCGCCCTGCGCGTATGCCGTCGCGCTGTCGAAGAGCGAACGCTTGGTGAGTAGCACCACGTCGCCCGACTGCGACGCGCGCCACGCCGTGTGCAGGCCGGCGACACCGCTGCCGATGACGAGGTAGCGGCACCGAAGTGTCTGGATATCCGAAGACGGTGAAAACATGACGCGTCGCGCGGGACTCCACGTCCCGCCCGTGCTACGTTCCCGAAAGGATCGAGCGTAGCGTCTCGGCGGAGGGCATCATGCGGGTCTCCCATTGGTGACGAGTTAGACTCCGCTGGGGGGCCGGTTGGGAAACGCCTTGGCCCTGCACTGACGCAGGTCCACTCCCAGCGTGGAGAAATATAGCGCGCCCCCCACCCCGGCGGGGTAGGGACCGCCAAACCTGCTCGCCTGCCATCTACTATCTTTTATCTTTCGCCAACAGATATGGAGAGCCGGGGGGGGGGGGCGGCGGGGGGG
>JANWIF010000067.1 GCA_025450035.1 Gemmatimonadaceae bacterium | reverse complement strand
TGTCCTGTCAGTAGCGGAGGCGCGTCCGCTCCAGTCGCAGGCCGCCGATCGCCGAGCGCGGGCGGCGCGGTCGGCCGTAGTGCGCACGGGGCCGGGGGAGGGGGGCGGGGGGGCGCGCGCGGGCGGGGGGGCGGGCGCGGGCAGGCGCGTATCGCTGATGGATGGTCGGGAGTACTTCGTTTCTTCTGACGGGCTGGTGCTTGGGCGGGACCCGACGTGTGACGTGGTGGTGCCGACGGGCGAAGTCTCACGCAAGCACGCGTTCATTAGCTGCAGGGCGGAGGGGGGGGGCTACACAGTCACGGATACCAGCACAAACGGACTGTTGGTGAACGGGTTGCCGGTGACATCATCGATTGGGCTGGTGCGAGGCGACGTGATCACGCTTGGCGCTGAGGACTTCCGATTTTACGCGGACGGGACGGCGCCGGTACGACCGGTGCTGGCCACGCTGCAAGTGAAGAGCACAGGCCTCATGCAGGGGCAAACGTTCGAGTTGCGCTCGCCGCTCACGCACATTGGGCGCGGCGCATACAACGACGTGGTACTGCCCGACGACAGCGTTTCCGATTTGCACGCAAAGGTGCAGCTCCGGGAAGGGGGGGGGGGTTGGGTGGTGGTGGACATGGGGTCGACGAATGGGACGTACATCGGCGGGCGGAGAATTGTAGGAGAGGCGAGGATCGAGGGTGCACCGGACCTTCGTGTAGGCGGCATCAAGTTCATTTTTCGACCAACGGGAGTTGATGCTGGGGGACTGGTGATGACGGAATCCGATGCGGTGGAAATTCCGGAGAGTGCTGGGGCTGGGGCGGGTCACACACGTGCGATTGCGGCATTGACACCGGAGCAGCGTGCGCGTTTCGCTGGGCCCGGTGTGGCGGATACGGGCGCGTCGAGCGCTGCGGGAACGGGCGGACGGTCCGCGTCGCCGGCTCCGCTTACGGCAAGGGGAGGGGGAGGGGGAGGGGGAGGGGGGAGTGAACGCGGGAGGGGAGCGTCATTGTTGTTCTGGGTAGTGGTGTTGGTGGTGGCCGCGATCGCCGTAGTTCTTCTTCTTTTCTGACGGGGCACTTGTGGAGCTCGAGGTCGGTCAGGGCACCCACACCGGGATGATCCGGGCGGGCAACGAGGACAGCTACTTCTCGGATCTTTCGCATGGGCTCTTCGTGGTCGCCGACGGGATGGGCGGGCATGCGGCCGGCGAGGTGGCGAGCGAAATGGCCGTGCACATTCTTTCCGACGAGCTACGCGATTCCCACGCGTTGCCGGACGAGGCGGCGCGACAGCGCGTCGAGCAATCGTTGCAGCGGGCCAATCAGGCGATCTACCAGCGGACGCTGACCGAGGTGGACAAGCAGGGGATGGGGACCACGGTGTGCGTGCTGTTGATTCGCGGCGGGCGCTATCTCATAGGACACGTGGGGGATTCGCGCATCTACATGCTACGCGACGGCGCGTTGCGCCAACTGACCAAGGATCACTCGTACGTGCAGGAGCAGGTGGATGCCGGGGTGCTCACGCCGGAGCAGGCGCGGTATCATCCGTACAGCAACGTGATCACGCGATGCGTTGGAGCGAACACCGATGTGCAGCCGGATGTGTACGCGGGCGAGATACAGCGAGGGGATACGTTCCTGGTGGCGAGCGATGGGCTGACGGGGATGGTGGACGATCGCCGATTGCAGCAGCTATTGCAGGCGCGGGCATCGGCGCAGCGGGTGGTGGACGCGTTGATTGCGGAGGCGAACGGGCGGGGCGGTTTGGACAACATCACGGCGATCGTCGTGCGGGTGGTGTCGGTGGGCGAGCCGTCGGTAGGCGCATCGTCGGGCGATGGGCAGTCGGGGGGCAGGGGGCGCGGGGGAGGGGGCGCAGGGGGAGGGGGGGGAGGGGGAGGCTAACGTGTCGGAGGAGACGGTGGGCTCGGTGGCCGAGCTATATCTGGGCAACCTGCTGTACGCGTTGGAGCTGGCGGCGTTGTCGCTGGAGCAGCAGGAGCGGCGCGACGACGCGGCATTTTATCGAGGGATCGCGCGGAAGCTGGCGGAGGCGAGACGGCCGGCGTAGCGGGAGTTAGGCGGAGGAACAGGGAACAGGCACGAGGTCCGAGGTCCGAGGGGGGAGTAGGGAGTGGGGAGGAAGGCCAATCGGGTTGCGTCGAGGTCAGGCGAGTATCGTCGCGATGTCGCTGTTGGCTAACGCGACGGGGCGCGCGACGAACACGCGCAGGACGCGCGCGGATTTGTATAGTTCGTCGGACAGCATGGGCAGGTTGATGGATCCGGGGAAGCCTTCGCGTGTGAGGCGGCGCACGCGGCCGTCGCGGCACACGACGGGCAGGTCGAGGCCGAGCATCTGCGGTTTCTCCGGAAAGTCGAGGAGCAATTCGCCGCTGGTTAGGCCAAGGTGCGCGGCCAGGGCGTTCTCCGTGGTCCGCACGCGCGCGAGGTCGGTGGCGATCCAGTCACCGGTTCCTTCGGGGAGATCGCCGGCGGGGCACTCGAAGGCGCGCTTGTAGAGGCGCCGTTGGCGCAACGCCGCGAGCAACGATGGATCGCCGCAGGCGTCCAACCGGTGCAGCAACCCTTCGTCGGTGAGCGCGGACAATTCGTGTTCGCCTAACGCGCCGGTGCGAATGGCATCGTCGACGAGGCGTTTGTACATGGCGGTCGCGCTGCGCACGGCGTGATGCCAGTACACGTTGCGGTACATCTGGTACTTGGCGAAGAGCAGCGATTCGAGCGCTGACAGCCCTTTCTCCAGTACGCCTACCGCGAGTCGGCTCCCGCGATCATCCACGATGGTGAGCGAATTGACGAGGCGGTCGACATCGATTTCGCCGTAGGGCACGCCGCACATGAACGCATCGCGCTTGAGGTACTCGATCTTGTCCAGATCGAGGGAGCCGGAGATGAGTCCTTGCAGCGGGCTGTCACTCTGTCCGCGAATGAGGGCGTAGACTTTGTCGGGGGCGTCGGCGGCGAGCGACGCGCGCAGTTCGGCGGCGACGGGGCCTTGGGTGATGAGTGGCCGGGCGGCTTCCTCGTGATGTTGGGCGCCGATCTCCTCGAGAGCGTGCGAGAACGGATGGTGTCCGACGTCGTGCAGGAGCGCGGCGGCGGTCACAATAGCGCGGTCCTCGGCGGGGACGTGGTCTAACGCGCCGCGCTCGTCGAGGAGGGTGATGGTGAGGCGTGCGAGATGGTACGCGCCGAGCGCGTGCTCGAAGCGGGTGTGGGTGGCGCCCGGATAGACGAGGTAGGCGAGTCCCAACTGCCGCACGTAGCGCAGCCGTTGGAACACCGCGGTGTCGATGAGGCGCCGCGCGACGTCGTCGAGGCGGATGTTGTTCCAGAGCGGATCTCGAATCGACGTCACGGGGCTCCGCGTTCCCGCCGGGCGATTCAGGTTTTCGGGCCGGCCGTGCGCACGTCGTCACCGACCGCGCCGGCGAACTGTTCGAAGTTCTTGGCGAACATCGCCGCCAACTTCTTCGCCTGCGCATCGTAGGCCGAGGGATCGCTCCAGGTGGCGCGCGGGTTCATGACCTCGTTCGGCACGCCGTGCACGCGTTGTGGAACGGCGAGACCGAAGATCGGGTCAGTGACGGCGGGAACGGTGTCCAACTGGCCGGCGAGGGCGGCGCGCACCATGGCCCGCGTGTATCCAAGCTTCATCCGCGCCCCGGTGCCGTAGGCGCCGCCGGTCCAACCGGTGTTCACGAGCCACACGCGGGAGTGGTGCCGGCCGAGGAGCGCGCCCAGCATCTCGGCATACTTGGTGGGGGGCCAGACGAGGAACACGGCGCCGAAGCAGGCACTGAAGGTGGCTTGGGGTTCGGTGACGCCGCGTTCGGTGCCGGCCACCTTGGCCGTATAGCCCGACAGGAAGTAGTACAGCGCCTGCTCGCGCGTGAGCCGCGCGATGGGGGGCAGCACGCCGAACGCGTCGGCCGTGAGCAGGACGATGTTCTTCGGGTGGCCGCCGCGGGCGCCGGGGACGTGATTCCGTATGTAGTGGAGCGGATATGACGCGCGGGTATTCTCGGTTAGCGACCGGTCGGAGAAGTCGACGCGCCGCGAGTTGGGGTCGAGCACCACGTTCTCGAGAACCGTGCCGAACATCTGGGTCGTGCGATAGATGTCGGGCTCGCTGTCCTCCGAGAGATTGATCGCCTTGGCGTAGCATCCGCCTTCGAAGTTGAACACGCCCTCATCGCTCCATCCGTGTTCGTCATCGCCGATGAGGTGGCGATCGGGATCGGCGGAGAGCGTGGTCTTGCCGGTGCCGGAGAGGCCGAAGAAGAGCGCGGTGTCACCCTGCTCGCCGACGTTGGCGGAGCAGTGCATGGAGAGCACGCCGGATTTGGGCATGAAATAGTTCATGACCGTGAACATCGCTTTCTTGAGTTCTCCGGCGTAGCGCGTGCCGCCGATGAGAATCTGGCGCGACGCGAAATCGAGTACGATGAACGTACCGCTGCGCGTGCCGTGCCGCGCCGGGTCGGCCTGGAACTCGGGAGTGTGCAAGACGCTGAAGTTGGGCACGAACGACGCCAGGTCGCTCAGCTCCGGGCGGAGGAACATGTTCCGGACGAACAGCATGTGCCACGCGTTCGGCGAAACGTAGCGCACGGACAGCCGGTGCTTGGGGTCGGCGCCCGTCCAGAGATCCTGGACGAATATTTCGGGTTGGGCATTGAGGTACGTCCGGACGTCCGCCAGCAACTGCCGATAGTGCTCGGGCGCGAAGGGGCGGTTGACGTCGCCCCACCAGACATCGCGTTCGGTGCTCGGCTCCTTGACGAGGAACTTGTCCTTGGGGGAGCGGCCGGTATGCGGCGTGGTGATGCCGACAAACGGGCCCATGTCGGCAAGCAGGCCTTCGCCGCGCCGCACCGCTGCTTCGACCAGCTCGGGCGCGATGAGATTCCAGTGAATCTTTCCCGTCGGGGCGAGGCCGAGCGCCTCGAGTCCGGTATTGCCCTGGCGCGCTGGTGCCGCGGCATGGGGCGTAGTTTGTGTGGCCATTATCGTTTCGTCTCGTATCCGAAGGCCGATGTGATCCGCTTCTGCCAACCCCTCGAATGTGGCTCATATTCAAGGGGAAACTTGTAGCATATGCGCCGTCGCACAACGCGTCAATTCCGTGCGACAACGTGCTCACACCTGGAGTCGGTCTCCCTCACGCGCGACGACAGCATAGAATGCCGGGATCAGGAACACGCCGATGAGGAGCTGCGAGAACAATCCGCCCACGATGACTAACGCGAACGGGCGCTGAGAATCGGATCCGACACCGTGCGATACGGCGGCGGGAAGCAGCCCGAGTGCGGCGACGATGGCCGTCATCATGATGGGGCGCAAGCGGAGCAGTGCCGCGACGTGCGTCGCTTCGAGAATGCTCACGCCGGTTGCACGCAGCTCGTTGGCATACGAAATGTAGACGACCGCGGTCTGGACCGACACGCCGAACAATGCAAGAAACCCGATGCCCGATGATACGGACAATGGTGTGCCGGTGAGGAACAGTGCCACCAGTCCGCCGACGGGCGCCGACATGACCACGCCGAGCACGGTGATCAGCGGGAACTTCACGTTGTCGTAGAGCACGAACAACAACAGGAAAATCACGAACAGCGTGATCGGCAGAATCGCGCGGAGTTGCGCTCGCGACGCGGTGTATTCCTGGTATTCGCCGCCCCAGACGACGTGATAGCCCGGGGGGAGCTTCACGGAGGCGCGCACTCTCTGTTGGGCATCCTGCACCGCGGTAGCCAGATCGCGCCCAACGATGGAATACTGGATGCCGATAAAGCGGCTATTGTCCTGGCGGTAGATGAACGATGCGCCGTTCGACACCTGGATCGTGGCGAGGTCTTTGAGTGGAATCTGCTCGCCGTTGGGCGTCGCGACCAGGATGCCGCCGATCTGCTGGGGGTTCTGACGATACTGGGGTTCCAGGCGCACCACCAGATCGTAGAGCCGCTCGCCTTGCGCAACCTGTGTCGCGACGCCGCCGCCCACGGCGGCTTCGATGAGTGCATTCACATCGCCCGCATTGATTCCGTAGCGCGCGATCTTGGCACGGTCCACGGCGATGGTGAGCGAGGGTTGCCCGAGCTCCTGCACGAGGGTCAAGTCGCTGATCCCGCGCACGTGATCGAGGGTCTGTTTGATCTCCTTCCCCTTGCGCTCGAGAACCGCGAGGTCAGGACCAAATACTTTTACATCCAACGCGCTCTTGAGTCCAGTTTCGGCCTCGTCCACCGCATCTTCGGCTGGCTGCGTGAAGTTGAACGAGATGCCGGGAAACGACGCGAGTTTCGCGGCAATCGCGTCGGTGAGCGCCTGCTTGGAGTGATAGGCGCCAGACCAATCACCGTAAGGCTTGAGTCCAACGTAGAATTCGGCGTTGAAGAATCCGGTCGGGTCGGTGCCATCATCGGGACGCCCGTGCTCCGAGCCGACGACCGTCACCTCGGGGAACGAACGCAAGATCGCGCGGATCTTGGGGACGATGGCCGCCGACTCGTCGAACGAGATCGTGTAGGGCATTGTGGCCCGCACCCACAGCGCGCCCTCGTCGAGGTGTGGCATGAACTCGGCGCCAATCACGGAGAGCAGGAGCAGCGAGGCGACGAATATTGCCGTGGACGCGCCGATCGTGAGCCACGGTTTTGCGAGACACGCTGTGAGCGATCGCTCGTACACGCGCTTCACCCACTCAAAGACCGGATTGCGCCGCTCCCGTACGCCGCGCCGCAGAAACACGAAACAGAGAACCGGGAGGAGCGTGAGCGTGACGAGCAACGATCCAACGAGCGCGAAGATCGTGGTGTCGGCCATCGGACGGAACAGGCGGCCGGCCGGACCGGCCAGGACGTAGATTGGCAGGAAGCCGACGACGATCACGGCCACCGCATAAAAGATGGGCCGATCCACCTCGGCGGCCGCCGCGATGATGACGCGTAGCGGATCAAACGATGTCCCGTGTCGTACGGCGAGCTGTCGATGGATATTTTCCACCATGACGACGGCACAGTCCACCAGGATGCCGAAGTCGATGGCGCCAATGGACAACAGGTTTGCTGGAGTGTGCCTGATGTCGAGACAGATAAACGCGAACAGCAGCGACAGCGGAATCGCGGCGGCGACGATCAGCCCGGAGCGAATGTCGTACAGGAAGAAGATGAGGACCACCACGACCAGCACGATGCCGCGCACCAGGTTCGCTACCACAGTGTGCGTCGTGAGATTCACGAGGTCGCTGCGATCATAGAACGCGTTGATGCGGACGTCCTTGGGCAATATCGAGTCGTTGAGCTCGGCGGTCTTGGCCTCGACTCCCTTGAGCACGTTCTGCGTCTGCTCGCCGCGGCGCATGAGGATGACGCCTTCGACGGCGTCATTCACGTTATTGAAACCGAACTGGCCCAAGCGCGGCGCGTTTCCAATGACCACGTCGCCGAGATCCTTGACCAGGATCGGCGTACCATTGTGTACGGCGACCACGATGTTCTCGATGTCCTGGAGCGTGTGCACCCGGGCGAGACCGCGAACGTAGTAGAACTGACCGCCTTCGGAATAGAATCCACCGCCCGAGTTGCCGTTGTTATTTGCGAGCGCCTGCTGCACGTCCGGTACGGTGAGTCCGGCGCCGGCAACTCGCGTCGGGTCGAGCAACACCTGGTACTGCATGGTCTCGCCGCCGAGTGGTGAATCGTCGGCGACACCCGACACGGACTTGTACGCTTTTGTAATCACCCAATCGTTGATATTCTTGAGTTCCATCGCCGAGCGGTCGTTGCTCTCGAGCACGTAGCGATAGACCAGGCCCGATGGTGACGAGAGCGGCGCGAGACTGGGCGAGACGCCGTCGGGGAGGCTGAGGTCGCTGAACCGCTCGAACGCCTGCTCGCGCGCGAAGTAGTCGTCGGTGTTGTCCTGGAACGTGAGGCGCACATCGGACAAGCCGTAGAGCGAGATGGATCGGACGATGCGCAGGTTAGGCAGGCCGTTCATCTCGACTTCGATCGGCACCGTGATCAGGCGCTCGACTTCTTCCGAGGCGTGGCCGGGCCACTGCGTGATGATCTCCACCTGGGTCGGCGAGAGATCGGGGTATGCATCCACCGGTAGCCGGTGCAGCGACCAGACACCCGCGCCGGCCAGGATGAGTGTCAGGAGGCCGACGAGGAACCGTTGCGAGAGCGACGCCGCAACCAGGCGATTGACCACCGAGCGCCGTTCAGTCATCGGCGCGTCGGCGGGAGCGTTGGTCTCGGGCGGGGTCATTGGCTCTCCGCGAACTGGAGGAACAGCCCGCCTTCCGACACCACCTTGTCGCCCGGCTGGAGACCGTTGGCGATCTGATATTGCGTCGCGAGTCTCTCGCCGAGGGTGACCGAGTGGCGCTCGAACGCGCCGTTTGGATTCTCGACGTACACGAACGGATTGTTGTCATCGTCGCGCAGCACGGCGGCAATGGGGACGAGCAGGCCCGTATGCTCGTGCCGGGAGTGTACGGTCACACGGACGTACATGTCCCGCTTGAGGAGCAGGGTGGGGTTGTTGACGACGACGCGCGCGGCGGTGGCTTTGGTGGTAGAATCCACCTCGGCGGCGATGTTGTCGACGACGCCTTGGAACACGGTGTTGGACGCGTTGGTCACGACGTCGGCCTGATCGCCTAACCGGACGTCGAGCAGGTCGGACTCGAACACGTTCGTCATGACCCACATCCGCGACAGGTCGGCGACGGAGAAGCACGGCGTGGTGCCGGCCTGGATGAGCTGGCCCGGGGTCACGAGCCGTTCGACCACGGTGCCGCCGATCGGGGCGCGGATCGCGCCCTGCACGTTCTCGACGGGGCGGTTGTCCCGCAGCGCCGCGATCGTGCTGTCGTCGACACCAATGGCGCGCAGTTGTTCGAGTGCGGCATCACGGTCGGCGGTTCCGGACACGGCGTCGGTCTGCGACTGCTCCACGTCGCGGCGTGCGATGGCGTCGTTCTTGAAGAGCTGCACGTCGAGATCGGCGATGCGCTGCAAGTTGCGCGCGTTAGCGGCGGCCTTGCGGTAGGTCGCGACAGCGGCGGCGAAGTCGGGCGACGAGACGTAGGCGAGGGGCTGGCCGCGCGTCACGACGGCGCCTGGCTGGACCAGGATGCGGGTGACGGGTCCGGAGATGGGCGCGAGCACCTGCGTCGACTGGTCGCCATCGAAGGCGACGGTGCCGGTGGCGTATACGAGCGGGTGATATCGCGTGGGGGTCACGCTGATGATGGAGATTCGCTCGCGTTGCGAGGGCGGCAGCACGAGCCCTGATGGCGTCGTACTTGACGCGGCGGCGGAAGAAGGGGTGGGGTGGGGGGGGGGGGAAGGGGGGGGGGCGGGCGCATCCTTGGACGAGCACGCACCGAGG
>JANWIF010000066.1 GCA_025450035.1 Gemmatimonadaceae bacterium | reverse complement strand
CGTTCGCGCTGTGCTACACCCGCACCCGCCTCCATCTGCGTCCAGTGGTTGCCGGGGCGTAGCGATAGGCGTAGGAATACTTGGCGCGCGAAGTTTGCATAGTGAGGCGGAGGATATCAGGGCGTTCGCCTAAATGCAACCGGGCGGAGGCGCCGGCGGCCGGCATCCGGCGTGTCAGAGTTTCGACAATCCGCGGCACACCACCCCGACAATATTGCGCCCGCCGGTTCAGGGTTCATCTTCGAGGGACGTGTTCTCCCACCTTGCACCGAGCTCATCAATGATAATACGCTTCGTCCGCTTGTCCACTGTCCTCGCCGTTGTGTGCGCGGGTGCGGTTTTCGCGCCTCGTGTGTCCGCCCAACAGACAGCGAACGGGTCGTCGGCGCCGATCCTTGATCGCGCCAACATGGATACCACGTGCGCCGCCTGCACGGACTTCTTCACCTTCGCCAACGGCGGCTGGTTGAAGCGCACGCCGATCCCGGCGGCGTATTCGTCGTGGGGGACGTTCAACGAGTTGTCGGATCGCAACGAGGCGGTGGTGCACAAGATTCTCGATGACGCGGTGTCCAACGTACAGGCCAAGCGCGCGCGGCCGGGCACGAACGATTGGAAGGTCGGAACGCTGTACGAGAGTTGCATGGATACGACGCGTATCGAAGCGCTCGGAGTCGCGCCGATCAAGTCGGACCTGGAGGTGGTGGCATCCATCAACAGCACCAGGTCACTTCTGAGCAGCCTGGGCCACGTCGACGCGACGTCCGGCGTCGCGCCGTTCCGCTTCGGCGCCGGACCGGATCGGAAGAACTCGAACGAGGTCATCGCCAACGCCGGCCAGGGTGGGTTAGGCTTGCCCGAGCGGGAATACTATTTCCGCCAGGATCCCAAGAGCGCCGGGCTGCGCGAGGCGTATGTCGCGCACGTCGCCGCAATGCTCACGCTCTCCGGCGAGAGCGCGGCCGATGCGGCAGCGGATGCACAGAAGATCATGGGGCTCGAGACGAAGATGGCGCAGGCGTCCATGTCCCGCGTGGCGATGCGCGATCCGAACGCCACGTATCACAAGATGCCGCTGGCCGATCTCCAGAAATTGACGCCGGACTTCGACGTGGCGAAATACCTGCGCGACGCCGGCGCCCCCACGGTCTCGGACATCAACGTCGCGCAGCCGGAGTTCTTCTCGGCGCTGGACACGCTCCTCGTGAAGGAACCGGTGGACACGTGGAAGGCATACCTGCGGTGGCACATACTCAGCAGCGCGGCGAGTGCGTTGCCGTCCAGATTCGCCGACGAGAACTTCAAGTGGAGCCAGCAGCTCAGCGGTGTGAAGGAGCAGTTACCGCGCTGGAAACGCTGCGCCGCCGTCGCGAATGGTGTGTTAGGCGAAGCCATCGGGCAGGAGTACGTGAAGCTGACGTTTACGCCGGCGGCCAAGGCGCGCGCGCTCACGATGGTGGACAACCTCCGCGCCACGCTGCGCGCGGACATCGCGCAGCTGACCTGGATGAGCGATAGCACCAAGCAGCGCGCGATCGCCAAGCTCGACGCGTTCACCCGCAAGATCGGCTATCCGGACAAGTGGAAGGACTACACCGCCCTCAAGGTCGAGCCCGGGCAATATCTGGCGAACTTGCGTCACGCGGCGGAGTGGCGCCGCGCGGACAACTGGTCGCGCATGGGCAAGCCGGTGGACCGCACCGAATGGGGAATGACGCCGCCGACGGTGAACGCGTACTACAATCCGTCGATGAACGAGATCGTGTTCCCCGCCGGCATCCTGCAGCCGCCGTTCTTCGACCCGAACGCCGATGACGCGGTGAACTATGGGGCCATGGGCGCCGTGATCGGCCACGAGATGACGCACGGCTTCGACGACGAAGGACGTCAATTCGACGGCCAGGGCAACCTGCGCGACTGGTGGACCGCCGAGGATGCGAAGAAGTACGACGCCCAGGCGCAGCTCGTCGTCGAACAGTTCAACGGCTACACGGTGGTGGATTCGTCCACCCACGTGAACGGCAAGCTCACGTTAGGCGAGAACATCGCCGATCTGGGCGGACTCAAGATCGCGTACCTCGCGATGGAAAAGTCGCTCGCCGACAACGGACGACCGGCCCCGATCGATGGATTCACGCCCGAGCAGCGCTTCTTTTTGGGGTGGGCGCAGGTGTGGCGCGACGAAACACGCCCGGAGATGGAGCGCACGCTGGTCAACACCAACCCGCATGCCCCGGCCAAGTGGCGCGTGGACGGCCCCCTGTCCAACATGCCCGAGTTCAAGAAGGCGTGGGGATGCAAGGAGGGCGACGCGATGGTCCGGCCGGACAGTCTGAAGGCGCAGATCTGGTAGGGCGGACGGATACTTGAGGGAACAGCGGCAGGTGTGAGGGAGCAGGTAAGACGAGATCGTGGACACTAGGAGCGGACTCCTCTGTCGACTGTTCCTTCGTACCTGCTCCCTCGTACTTTGCTCTTCATGCGAACTTCCGTTCGTCTCGCCGCCCGACTCGTGGTGTTGCTCGTCGCCGGGGCGATCGCCGCGGTGGCGTACCTCCAGCGCTCTGATCCGGAAGTCGTTGTCCCGTCCTCGCCGCCGGCGCGTGTGCCATCGCCCGGTCGGGCGATCGCGCCGACGAACTCGGCTCGCCTCACATTGCCGATTGATTCGGTGGCACCCATCCTTCCCGACTCGATCCTCACCCCGGGGGCCGCGCTCGACGTGACGGCGTCCGATGTCTGCGCGCCCGGCTACGCGAAGAAAGTTCGCCATGTGCCGGCGCAGGTGAAGCGAGGGGTGTACGCTGAGTATCGTATTGCGCATCATGATCCGGGGGAGTTCGAGGTCGACCATCTCATCAGCCTCGAGATCGGCGGGTCGAACTCCAAACGGAACCTGTGGCCACAGTCGTACCGCACATCGCCATGGAACGCGCGCGTGAAGGACGCGTTGGAAAACGAGCTACACCGCCGCGTGTGCAACGGGTCGCTGGATCTCAAGGCGGCGCAGCACGACATTGCCGTCAACTGGATCGCGGCCTACAAGATGTATTTTCATCGATCGCTCCCGCTGGTGCATGCCAAACGGAGGACGCATGCGAGATGATGCGCACGACAAGGAGCGAAGTCGACAGTCGGCGTCGCGGAAGAGGGAACATCCAATGGCCCGGAACCAGAAATTGACGTCCGTGATCGCGGGACGCATCGTGGCGGCGGTCGATGTGCAGGGGTCGTTGGTCGCGGTGCACTTCGCCGATGGCTCGGTGATGACGGTGCACACGGACGGCTCGCCGCCGTCCGGCGCTCCGGTGGGACGAGTACGGGCGGTACGTCAGCAGGGCACTCAACTCATCATCGATCTCGATGGCGGCAGCACGATGGAGATGCAAACCGCCGAGTCGACATCGAGCGTCATGGTGCGTGACAAGGCACAGGGGTTCGAGTACTCGGATTGAATGTGCGGGGCATGACGTCCGTTTTGCAGCGTTAGCACGTGGAGGTCGACATCGCCGGTCTGCCCTGTCCCTGAATCGCCGGAGGTAACGCATGACCACGCCATCCATTGGTGCTGCCGGCCGGTCTGCTGCTGGCACACGGGCGATCCGCATCGTGCCGCTGCGGGTCCCACACCCGGTCGCCGGCCCCCCCCCTCAGCGCGCGCTCCTCCCCGCGCTGACCTATCGCGGTGGCGCCCTCTTGAGCGCCGTCGAGGTGTTCACGATCTTCTGGGGGTCGTCGTGGCAGCAGGTGTCGCTCGGCGCGACGATCCAGACGCTCGACGCGTTCTTCAAGACCATCCTCACGAGCACGTTGATCGACCAGCTCGCGGAGTACGCTGTGCCTAACTATCCGATCGGACATGGCAGGTTCATCGGATCGACGATCATAGGGTCGGAGTCCCCGCCGGCGCGGTTGGACGACGCCGCCGTCCAGCAATTTCTGCACGCGTCGATTTCGGCTGGCGGCGCCGTTCCCGCACCCACGCCTAACACGCTGTACTTCATCTATCTCCCGCCCGGAGTGACGGTGACGATCCAGCGCGAGGCATCCTGCGCGCAGTTGTGCGGCTACCACGATGCGACCAACCGGACGATTTTTTACGCGGTGATGCCCTATCCGGGTTGCAGTGGATGCGCCGGCGACATTGGCCTCATCGATGCGCTCACGTCGACGAGCTCGCACGAACTGTGTGAGGCGATCACCGATCCGGTGCCGGGCACCGGATGGTACGACGATGCCAACGGCGAGGTGGGCGACATCTGCGCGTGGCAGACCAAGAAGCTCGGGTCATACACCGTGCAGCTCGAGTGGTCCAACCAGGCGGGCGCATGCCGATAAACGTATTCTGATCCGCAGATGACCGCCGACTCCGTCATCCTGAACGGCCCCCAGCGCAACCACTTCGCGGTGCTCCTGTCGCTCATGGAAGAGTGCCTGGCGGAGATCGACGTGCTCGCCGCGGCAGATGCCGACGATCCGATACCCCGCAATCACCTCACGAGGTTCGACGATGATCTGCCGCCTGGATTTGCCGAGCGCGTGCGGCCGATTCTCGCCCAACTCCGGATCGATGTGGATGCGGTGTCGGAGCAACTCGGCCTCGAAACGCGGCGGGTGTCGCGTGCCCATTCGATTCAAGCGTTCGTCACAGCCCAGATCGTCCGCATCGAGGATAGCTATTCGCCCAAACTGCGCGCGTACGGCGCCGTACACCCGGACGTGGCGTCGCACATCGACCCCGCGCTCAACCGGTTGCACGCGGGATTCGTCGCGATTCGGGCGTTGGTCAGAAGGCGGTAGTTGGTGGTTGGTGGTTTGGTGGTTGGTGGTTGCCACTACGAACTACGGTCGTCGTCGCAGCTGCCAACTACCAACTACCGACTACCGACTACCGACTACCGACCCGGATCAAGCCTCTGAACGTCCGGACCGTGACGTGAGGGCCGCCGGCGCCGAGTTGCAGGTGGAGCGTGGCGCCGCCGGCCGGTGCGCTGGCCACTGGCCGCAGCTGCGTGAAGTTGTTCTCGATCGAGCCCGTGATGCTCGACAGGTCCAACGTCGCCGACACCGTTCGTGGTAGTACGAGATTCACAGCGCCGCTGTGATTCGAGAATTCGAACACGCCGTTTGCGGCAGGAGCGCCCGCGAATCGGATGTCGCCCTGCACTGACGCGAAGCGGCCGCGCACCACGCCGGCGCTCTCGACGTCCAACGGCCCGCGCACTGTCGCGGCGTCCAGGTCTTCGGGCGCGCCGCGCACCACGAGCCGTCCATCGCCGGTCCGCGCGCGCACCCATGATGCGATGACGCCGAGGTCGACGTCGCCGGCCAGCGATTCGACTTCGACGGTGCGCGCACGGCCGCTGAGGTGGATGGCGCCGGACACCGAGTAGAACCAGCCCGACACGCCGGTCGCCGTGATCGTCGCGCTCACGCTTTTCACCGAGATCTGGCTGGCCCGAGGGACGCGCAGCACGATGTCACTCGGCCTAACTAAGATGCCATCGGGGTGGTCCAGGATACCGAGTTTGATGCCGTGTGCATCGCCAGCCAGATAGAAATGCTCGCCTCGGGCGACTCGTCCCCGCACCTCGATCGAGTCGCGGTCCCACGCGTCCACGCGGATCGAGCCGGTGGGGAAGAAGATCTTGACCGGCGCGTTGGCGGCGAGCACGCGAGCGCGAATGAGCGGCTGCTGCGCCCGCGCCCCCGTGCCCAACGCGAGTAGCGCGGTCGCGGCAGCGAGCATCGGCAAGGCCAGGCCCGCGCCGCACCGCGAGGCGGCGCGCGTTGTCGGGCTAGGAGGCATTGTTCAGCCGCTTGAGAAGGTCGAGCTTCTGTTGGTACGATGTCGCGAGGAGTTGTCGGAGCGCGGCGTTGTTCGGGTCGCGTAGAAGCGCCGCCCGCAGCTCGGCAATCGCCTGATCGATGGCGGAGAGGTCGCTGTCGGCGACGGCGGTGGTGGTGGGGCCGAGCATCGCGCGCTGCATCTCGATCTCATCGAGCAACTGTTGCACCTGCTGTTGGTACGCGCGACTGGAGTCCGACGCCTGGAGAAGAGCAGGTTGCGCGCTTGCCGCCGGCGACGCCGACGCCGGCGAACCGGCTGCCGTGGTGACGGGGCGCGAATGGAACTGCACGATCGCCACCACCCCGGCTGCAGCCACCGCCACAACCGCCGCCGCCACCCGCCAGACGTGCCAATGGCCTGACCGAGTGACCGCGGCGACGTGTGTCGGTGGAGCCGCGGAGAGCTCGACGACCTTGCGGGCTTCGATACGCGCGCGGATGGTTGTCCACAGCTCTTCGATCGCCGAGTCGTTAGGCGAAGAGGGAGGAGGGGAATCATGGAGTTGGTGCATGAGCGTCCGGAGCTGCGTGACGTCGGCGGCGCACGCGTCGCACTGGGCGAGGTGGGCAACCGCCGCGGCCGTCCCGTCGGCGTCCAGTGTGCCATCCGCGAGCCCCTGCCGCTCGTCTTCCGTGATGTGCGTCATCTGTCCAGCATCCTCATGAGGTGGCGCCGGGCACGCCAGAGCTGCGCCCGCGATGTGCCCGGCGCGATGCCCGTCAATCGGGCGATCTCATCGTGCGAGTAGCCGTGAAGGTCGTGCAACACGAGAACGATGCGCGCGCCGGAGGGCAGCCTCGCAATTGCGGCATCCAGATCGAGGCGCGCGTCGATGCGCTCGGCCGCCGAAGCGCCGTGTGCCGGGACATCGTCCACCGGGTCATCGGCAAAACGGAGCGCATCCCGACGCGATGTGCGGAGGTGCTCGAGGATCACGTTCACGCCTAACCGGTGAAGCCAGGTGGCCAACGAACTCTCGCCGCGGAACGAGGCGAACTTTTCCCACGCCCGAACGAAGATGTCCTGCACCAGATCGCGGGCCTCCGAGTCGTCACCCACCATGCGCCGGCACAGCGCGTACACCGCCGTCACGTGTGCGCGGTACACCGACTCGAAGGCGCGCAGATCTCCCGCCTGAGCGAGACGCACCGCGTCACCCATCATCGACGCGCCGTCCGCCGCTGCGGTCGAGCGCGGTGCGTTCGCCCCGGAGGTCATGCCGGTGTCCTCCCTCCGGCTGAGCAGCCGCGGCGCCGCGGACTGGGGGGGGGGGGGTCACGTCCGAGCGCCGGCTGCGAGGTGTCCCATCATGCCATTGGACGGATGTCGAAAGCAAATCGCTTACCGCCGCTGCGACGCGAGCACAGCCAACACCGAGTCGATTTCGCGGGCTGCCACCGGTCGAGGCAGTGCTACATCCGACGAGACGCGCGTTGGCACACGCACCGACGCGACATCCCCCGACCCATCAAGTGTGACGAGGGCAGTCGTAGAACGCGCGAGCGTGATGCGCAGCAGCCAATCGCCTTCCGTTGGCCACTGTCGCCGCAGCGCGAACACGCCGGCCTGTGACGTCGTGTCGAGTCGCAGCGAAACCGTGCGCCGCTGCCCGCTCACAATTCCCTCGGCCGTTGCGGTGAGATCGCCCACGGTTGGCACCGCGTCATGCATCATGGCGTGCACGAGCAACACCGCTCCATGGTTGGCGCGGTCGAACGGATTCACGGGCGATTCGATGGACAGCCACGGCGGCCACTTGATGATGGCGGACGCATTGGTGACGGCCGGAGCACCGGGCGTGCCCGCCAGTGTGAGCGCGGCGGCGATTGCGGAAACGAGTGCCGGGCGAAGCATGCTGCCTCCCATCGAAAGGATTCACGATCAAACCTGGTCGTTGATTGGATGCGTGAATGCGCGAAGGTGCTTACGTAGTAGATGGCGGCTTGGTAGTTGGTGGTTGGCAGTTGGTAACTGCGCCCTACCGCCGTAGTGAGCAGTTGCCAACCACCAACCACCAACCGCCATATACCTTGACATCCGACAACACTTGCTCTATCCTGTTGTCGAATGACAAGGTGTCACTCGCCACCGACTCCGATCATGGCCGACCGCGCCGATCTGCTGCAGGGCACACTCGATCTGCTCATCCTCAAGACCCTCGTCCTCGCCCCGCTACACGGGTGGGGCATCTCCAAACGATTGCGGCAGCTGTCCGATGACGTGCTCGAAGTCGGGCAGGGAAGCCTGTATCCCGCGCTCTACCGCCTGGAGGACAAAGGGTGGATTCGCGCGGAGTGGGGCACCAGTCCGGAAGGACGCCGCGCAAAATTCTATACGCTCACCGCCCACGGGAAGCGACAGTTCGCCGCCGAGCGCTCGCAATGGCGGCTGTTCTCGGCGGCCGTGGAACACATCCTCGGCGCCACCTGAGCGGAAACGCGAATCATGCCGGCATTCATGAAGCGCATCGCGCGCCGAACGCGGGCGCTGCTGCGCCGTGACACGGTTAACCGCGACCTGGACGATGAAGTGCGCTTGCATCTGGAGCTCGAGGCGGAGGACCTTGCGCGCACGCGCCGCCTGACGCCCGACGAAGCGCGGCGGCAGGCGCTCATCGCCTTCGGCGGCGTCGAGCGATACAAGGAAGCGCATCGCGACGCCCGCGGCGTGCGGTGGATGGATGAGTTGTCGGGCGACCTCCGCTACGCATTGCGCGCCCTCCGGCGCACACCTGTCTTCTCCCTGTCTGCCATGCTCGTCCTTGCGTTAGGCATCGGGTCGGGGACGGCGGTGTTCACGGCCGTGGACGCGGTGCTCGTCTCCCGCCTGCCCTATCCGCGCGACGACCGCCTGGTCCGGATCTACGAGCAGAATTCCCCGACCAATCTGTTCGGCACGTCGGCGGTGGACTTTCTCGCGATCGAATCGCAGCAGCGTAGCTTTTTCGCGGTGGGCGCGGCGCGGCCGAGCATCGCGGCGGTCAGCGTCGGGGGAGAGCCCCGGCGCACGGCGGTGGGATACGCCACGGCCGGCTTCTTTCGCGCGTTAGGCGTGAGCGTGGCACTTGGCCGGAACGTCGAGGCAACCGACAACCGGTGGGGTGCGCCGGCGATCGCCGTGGTCACTCACGCGTTCGCCACGCAGAATCTTGGTGGTGATACGACGGCGCTCGGCCGTACGATTCACGTCGGTGGCGCGGCTTACACGGTCGTGGGCGTCATGCCCCGGGGCGTGGCGGGCCTCACCGGCCTCTCCGCCGGCGTGTGGCCGGCTCTTCAACTGGCACCGCCATCGCGGCGCGGGCCGTTCAACTTGCGGATCATCGCGCGCCTGACCGATGACGCAACGCCCGCGAGCGCGGCGCGCGACCTCGCGGCGATCAGCGCACGCATCTTCCCGATCTGGCGGTCGAGCCTTCAGGACAGCGAATTGCGTCTCACGCCCTACCCGTTGCGCCGCGTCATGCTGGGCGACGCGCCGCGCACGTTAGGCGTGCTCGCCGCCGCGGTCGGACTCGTGTTGCTCATCGCCGTGGCCAACGTGGCAAGTCTCATGCTCGTGCGGGCCGCGGGCCGATGGAGGGAGGTCAGCTTGCGGGCCACGCTCGGCGCCACCCGCGGCCGGATCGCGCGCCTGCTCGTCACCGAGAGCGTGGCCCTTGCGCTCGCTGGGGGATTGGCCGGCATCGCGGTCGGCGCACTGGGGTTGCACGTGCTGGTGGCGATCGGCCCGCACGTGCCGAGGCTCGAGGAAGCGCGCCTTGACGCGCGGGCGGTGGCGTTCGCGTTGGCGGTGGCGCTGCTCGCCGGTGTGGTCGTCGGCGCGTACCCGGTGCTCCATCTGCTGCGCGGGCGTGTCGCCACGCTGCAGGAGGGTGAACGCACCGTGGGTGGCACGCGCCGCGCGACCGCGCTGCGCGCGGCGTTCGTGGTCGCCGAATTCGCGCTCGCATTGCCCCTGCTCGCGGCCGCGGGTCTGCTGCTCAACAGCTTCCTGCGGCTGCAGCGTGTCGACCCGGGGTTCGACCCGTCGCACGTGCTGACGGTGAGCGTTGCGCTGCCGACCGCGCGCTACCGTAGCGATACGGCCCTCGCGACCTACTGGACGCGCGCGCTCGCCGAGGTGCGTCGAATTCCCGGGGTGGCCGGCGCTGGGTTAGGCAGCGCCATGCCGCCGGACGATCCGTCGGTGGATGAGAACAATTTCAATCTCATCGATCATCCAGTTGCGCCCGGTGCCGCGCAACCCGTCGTGCCGTGGCCGGTGGTCTCGACGGACTATTTTCTCGCGCTGGGCGTTCCGCTGCTGGACGGCCGCCTGTTCGGCCCGCAGGACACGGCGGGCGCGCCACCGGTCGTGCTGGTGAGCCGTTCATGGGCGCGGCACTATTTTCCCGACGGCACGGCGGTGGGGCGAACCCTCATTTCCGGCGGCTGCACGTCGTGTCCGCCAACCACGGTGGTCGGCGTGGTGGGGGACGTGAAGTACGCTGGGTTAGGCGGAACCGCCGATGCGGCGTACGATCCGATGACCCAGGGGTGGCCCACCGTGGTCGATCTCTTCGTGCACACCAACGGCCCGCCGTCCGCGCTGCTGGCGCGCGTGCGCGCGGCGCTGCGAGCCGTCGAGCCGGACGTGGCGCTGGACGACGCGGCGCCCATGGAAGACCAGCTGCATGCTGCGGTCGCCCAGCCGCGCCACATCACGACGTTGATCCTCGCCTTGGCTGTGGCGGCCCTGCTCCTCGCCGCGATCGGGATCTTCGGCCTGCTCTCCTATACGGTGAGTGCGCGGCGCCGAGAAATCGGCGTGCGTGTCGCGCTCGGCGCGCCCCACGGCATGGTGATCGGCCTCATCGTCCGGCGGGGCATGACCCACGCCGTCGTAGGCGCGGCGATGGGGTTAGCCGTAGCCGTCGCAGCCACGCGCGGGATGGCCGGCGCGCTGTTCCAGGTGAGCCCGACCGATCCGCTCACCCTGGGCGCGGTCACCGCGCTCCTCTTGTGCGTCGCGCTCGTGGCCAGTTGGCTCCCCGCACGGCGCGCGGCGGCCATCGATCCCGTGGAGGCCATGCGCAGCGAGTGAATCGGGGAGCTCCAGTCGGCCCTCACCACGTGCGCGAGGCCGTTCACCCCCCAAGAACCACGTTCGTGGGGTGATTGCGGCCGGCGCACGCTCCGTGCGATAGAGACCCGGTAAGTAGTCGTCGCTGCGAGCTCGTCGCCGGAGGAACATGGTCGCCACAACAGCAAATCGGAGTACGCGGGCGGTCACTCTCGCGCGGTTCTCCCTCGTCTCGGCCGCGATCGGTTGCGGCGCCAGCGCCATCACGCGCGCCGTGCCTGCCCCTGTCCCGGATTCGACGGCCATGAAGCCGCCGGTGGTCGCGCCGCCCGCGGCGGTGCAAAGGGCGATCGAGGCTGCATCCACCGATTCCGTCACCCAAACGCGCTTTCGCAACGTGAACTTCCACGTCGCCCCTGGCGTCGTATTGGAGATCGCTTTCCTGCGCGGACAGATGGTGAGCAAGACAAAGGGCGGACCCGTGCTGTTCGACGATAAGCAGTCGTTCGTCATTCACATCGACACCGCGCTGGTCGCCCTCGACACAACGAGCCTCGACCACCTGATGAATGAGCACGTATTCGCCTACCATGGGGCCCCTCTCAGACGACTGAGCTTCGGCACCACCGGAGATCAACTCATCCAGCGTGGCGTGCTCCACAAGGTGATCGACATCCCGTTCCAGATCACTGCCACGGTCGGCATCATGCCTAACGGCGAGATTCGCCTGCATCCGACGTCCGTTCGCATCGGCTCCCTGAACGGGGGAGGCCTCATGCACGCCCTCGGTATTACGCTCAGCTCGCTACTCGATCTTCGAGGAGCCAAGGGAATCCGCGTGGAGAAGAACGACCTGCTGCTGGATCCGGAGCAAGTGCTGCCGCCCCCGGCCATTGCTGGGCGCGTCACCGCCGTGCGCGTGGAGTCAGGACGGTTGGTGCAGACCTTCGGTTCCGCAGACGGTGGCCGGACGGCGAGTCGCAAACGAGTGGCGGACCTCACGCCTCCAGATACGGCGGCCCCCAACTACATGTACTTCCACAATGGGACGCTGCGTTTCGGCAAGCTCTTCATGGTACGGGCGGACATGCAGATCATCGACCTCCGTCCGGCAACCTCGTTCGATTTTTCGATCGATCGGTACAACGAGCAACTCGTCGCCGGATACTCGAAAAACCAGCCGAACATGAGCCTCGAAGTCTTCATGCCCGATCTGTCGAGTGTGGACAGCGGACGAAAGGTGGCGGCACACCCATGACGTCAAGCGCGGCCGTCAGCGGACCGCAATCGATGACTGATCGCCTGCTTCGTTAGGCACTGGTACCAGCGCGCGCTCCATGACGAGCACAACGTGTAGATGCCGCCCACACACCCAGTCGATGGGTGCTGCGTACAGATCGCGCAGGCGCTCCCAGTGCGTCACGCGCGCCCCGGATCCCTCGGCCATCTCCCACCACTCCCGCTCGGTCCAGTAGCGATACACCAGCCGAACGCCATGCGGCGCGTTCCCCGCCCAGTCCATGGCCCGCAAAACAAGCCCGTCGCCACGATGTCGAACCAGGTGGTCCTTGAGAATTACTCCGTGCCGGCTCACACGAAGTCCCTCGCGCAGCAGCGCTACAGGATCGTCGGCGTGATGAAGCACGTCGGACAGCGTGACGTATGCCACGGAGTCGTCGGGGAACGGGAGGTGTTCGCCGTCGAACGCCGCGACGGAAATGACCGCATTTTCGCGAGGCAGAGGATCCACGCCCATGACTGCTCGGCCAGTATGCGCGGCCACGAGAGCGGCAACGCGCCCGTCGCCACAACCGACATCGAGAAACACCTGCGCGCGCGTTGTGTCGCCGCGCAACGCGTCCCGCAGCAGCATGACGCGGGTGAGCGTTGCGGCGATCGTGCGCACGCGGCGGTCGTGCACCAGCCGCGCGTGTCCGGCGCCGACCGCCGCGAGCACCGGCGACGACCGGGTGGGTGTGCGACCTTCCATGTGGATCGGTACGATGAAAGACGCAGCGGTGTTTCGTCCGCGCGGACAGACTGGCGCGCGGGCGCAGCGTGTGGCCCTACGGAACCCGGGGCAGGTCGAGCGAGAACGCCGACCCTACGCCCAAGGTGCTCTCCACGGTGAGTTCGCCGCCCATCGCCCGCGCGAGATCACGGCTGATGGCCAGCCCCAGGCCGGCGCCCTCGCTGGTGTGCGTGAAGTTTCGCCCGACTTGCACGAACGGCTCGAAGATGTCGTCCAATCGATCCGACGGAATACCAGGTCCAGTGTCCCTCAGCGTGATGCGCACGCGGTCGGCTGTCGCCGAGCAGCGCCACGCGATGTGGCCCCCGGGCTTCGTGTACTTCAACGCGTTGGACAGCAGATTGAGAAGGATCTGCTCCATCTTCGCGCGATCCGCGCGCGCGACGACGGCGCGCGGACAGACACTCTCGTCGTATACGAGGTGCCGCTCGAGAAGCTGCGGTGCCAGCATCCCGCTCACCGATTCCAGCACGTCGGCGATCACCACGTTGACCAGGTCGTACGCGACCTGCCCCGCTTCGACGCGCGTGAAGTTGAGCAGGTCGTTGATGATGCCCAGCAACCGCTGCTGGCTGCTGCGAATGCGGTCGATGTCCGACCGCTGTTCGGACGTGAGCGGGCCGCGGAGCCCCATGGCGAGCAACTCGGCGTAGCCGCCAATGGCATTCAACGGCGTACGCAGTTCGTGCGACATCGCGGCCAGGAAGTCGCTCTTCGACTGATTCGCGGCGGCGGCTTCGGCTCGACGCCGCTCGAGCTCCATTGTCTGCGACCGGACCTGGTCGAGCAGTGTGCTGAACTCGTTTGCCTGGGCCACGGCAATCGCGCGTGCCGCCTCCTCCTTTGCGAACCGGCGGGTATCCGCGATGGCGCGTTGCTCCGCAAGATGGCGCTCGGTGAGATCACGCGTCACCTTCGCGTAGCCAATCAGCACGTCGTTGGGGTTGTGTAACGCGGTGACCACTACATTGGCCCAGAAGTGCGTGCCGTCTTCGCGCAGCCGCCACCCTTCTTCTTCGTACCGCCCAACGCGCGCAGCTTCGTCGAGAGAATGTTCGGGTTTGCCGGCCGCCACGTCCTCGGGACCATAAAAAATCGAACAATGACGTCCGATAATCTCTTCGTGGGTGTATCCCGTGAGCCGCTCTGCGCCGGCGTTCCAGCTCTGGATTATCCCATCAGGATCGAGCACGAAGATGGCATAGTCCTGCACCGACTCTACGAGTAAACGAAAGAGATCCGGTGTCTCAAGTACCTCCTCGGGCGCGACAATCGGTTTGTCGCGATCGCCGTGCTTGAACTGGCCCACGTTGCTCACTGATCCTCTGATCTTCTGATCCTCGACCTCCGGCTCCCCGGCTAGATCCAGCGCTGCTATAGCGGGCGCAGGTGTGCCAGAATCGGGCCACCGCGACGCGATGGGGCGGGATCGGCATTCGGTGGGTTGAGTCCGTTCAACGGCTGCGCGAGTACATGAGATCGATCAGCTCGTCGTACATCGCATTCGCTTCGCCATCGCCCGCCCGTATGGCGGCCGTGGCGCAGTGCTTGAGATGATTGCGCATCAGCTCCCTGCCCACCGATCGCAGCGCTTCCTGTACCGACGAGATCTGAGTCATGACGTCGGCGCAGTACCGGTCTTGTTCGATCATGCGTTGGAGTCCGCGCACCTGCCCCTCGATGCGCCGCAGCCGTGTGAGATTGCGTGCTTTGATGTCGGCGTCGACGGCCACTGCCACGCGGGCGGCGCCTCCGGGCTCGCCCGGGACGGGACAGGCACAGCCGGCATCGGCGACTGGTCCCACGCGTGCGGCGTGCGGCGTGCCGCGGGCCGCGGCTTTGGTGTTCCGGCGGGCGATCTTGGTCATGGATTCTCCGTGAGGCGAACTCGATCGCGTCGTGTGATTGTCAGCCTAACCGGACGCGGCCTAGCCGCACGCTATTGGTCACCACGCTCACCGAGCTGAATGCCATCGCGGCGCTGGCGAGCACCGGGCTCAGCAGGATGCCGAATGCCGGATAGAGCACGCCGGCGGCAATCGGGATCCCGATGACGTTGTAGATGAATGCCCAACCGAGGTTCTGCCGCATGGTTGTCATGGTGCGGCGCGACAGCGCGATCGCGGTGACCACGCCATGCAAGTCGCCGCGCATCAGCGTGACGTCAGCCGCTTCAGCGGCGATGTCGGTGCCGGTGCCAAGCGCCATGCCCACATCCGCGCGGGCCAGCGCGGGCGCATCGTTCACGCCATCGCCCACCATGGCAACCACGGCACCGGCCTGCTGCAGGCGCGCGATCTCCGCCATCTTTCCGTCGGGGAGCACGCCCGCGATGACGCGCTCGATTCCCAATTCACGCGCCACGGCATTCGCCGTGCGTTCCGTGTCGCCTGTGAGCATCACGACCTCGAGTCCCATCCGGCGCAACAGCGGCACCGCGACGTGCGCGTCACGCTTGATCGGATCGGCCACGGCGATCAACGCGGCCAGCCGTTCATCGAGTGCCACGTACATCACGCTGCGCCCCCCATCGGCGAGGTCCCGGGCGTGTGACTCGAGCGGCGCGACATCCACGCCTCGTGCGCGCATGAGTGCGGCGCTTCCCACCACGACCCGCGTCCCGTGCACCGTGCCGTCGGCGCCAAGTCCGGGCGTTGCCCGAAACGACTGCGCCCGCGCGATGGCAATCGACCGATCCCGCGCGTGCCTAACGACAGACTCCGCCAGCGGATGCTCGCTCGATTGCTCCACCGAGGCCGCCAGACCGAGCACCTCGCGCTCCGTAGAGGTGGAATTGGGGACCAGCACCACGCCGGTCACCGACGGCTTCCCCTCGGTGATCGTGCCCGTCTTGTCGAGCACGACCGTCGTGATTTCTCCGGCGCGTTGCAGCGCTTCACCACCCTTGACGAGAATCCCCTCGCGGGCGGCGCGCCCGCTCGCCACCATCACCGCCGTCGGCACCGCCAGCCCCATCGCGCACGGACACGCGATGACCAGCACGGCCACCGACGCCGCGAAGGCGCGCACGAACGCCGTGGCCGCCGCGCTGCCCGTAGCCTGCGCGCTGACGAACCAGACGACGAAGGTGACGATCGCGAGCTGCAGCACCACGGGGACGAACACGGCGCTGATTCGGTCCGCCAACCCCTGAATCGGCGCACGCGATCCCTGTGCATCACGCACCATACGGACGATGCGCGCGAGCACGGTCTGCGCGCCCACCGCGGTCGCGCGGTAGCGGAACGCCCCGGTGCGGTTGATCGTCGCACCGATCACGCGATCGCCTGGATGCTTCTCCACCGGCAACGATTCGCCCGTGAGCATCGACTCGTCTACCGCGCTGGCGCCGTCCACGATCTCGCCGTCCACCGGCAGCCGTTCTCCCGGACGCACGGCAATGATGTCGCCTAACTGCACATCCTCCACCGGAACATCGACTTCCGCGTCGCCACGCATCACGCGCGCGCTCGGCGGCTGCAGTCCAGCCAGCGCGCGCAGCGCCGCGGAGGTCCGGCGCTTGGCCCGGGCCTCGAGCGTATTGCCGATCAGGATGAGGGCGATGATGAAGATCACCGCTTCGTAGTACACGTCGGGCGATACGCCGTGGTCCGTAAAGAAAGCGGGCGCCACCGTCGCGACGACCGAATACGCGAACGCCGCTCCCGTGCCAAGCGCGATGAGCGTGTTCATGTCGGCCGCGTGATGGCGAAACGCCATCCATGCTCGCGTGTAGAAATGGCGCCCCGTCCAGCCGAGCACCACGACCGTGAGTGCGAACAGCAGCGTGACCAGCACGCTGCGGGGAAGCACGTAGAGCCACGGCGCGGCTGCGGACAACCTTGGCGTGAGGCGGGTCATCGTCCACTGCATGAATGGATCGACCGCCGTGGCCGGCAAGCCGGCGGCGTCCATCGCGCTGAGCGGCATCGAGAGGATCATCGCGCCGACCGCGGCCACGGCGCTGAACGCCGCCCCGCGACGCAGCCGGTGATACTCGTGCGCCTGCGCGCGATCCAGCGCGTCCTGTTCGACGATCGCGGAGTGCGCACCGGGCGCCAGCTCGGCGCCGTACCCGGTCGACCGAATGGCATCGACGAGATGCACCGCGCTCGTGGCCCTCGGGTCGTAGATCACGGTGGCGTTGCCTAACATGAGATTCACCACCGCGCGCTCCACGCCCGCCTGCCGCTCGAGTGTGCGCTGGATACGGCTCGAGCAGGCGACGCACGTCATGCCGGAAATGGGAATGGTCACGCTGTCGGGCGCGGACGGAATCGTGGTTGGCATCTCAGTGCGTATTCGGCTTGGCCGGCGCCCGGGTGAAAAAGAAATACCAGTTCACCCAGGTGATGGCGGCCACGCCGCCAACGATCACGAGTGTCGAAAGCACGTTCACCGCCCGGCACTCGCGCGCGGCGGCGCCTGCTCGCCGTCGTGCGGACGGTAGCCCTCGTCGCGCACCGCGTCGCGGATCTGCTCCAGCGTCACCGCGCTATCATCGTATGCCACCGTCGCCGAACCGATGCCCACGCTCTTCACCTGCACACCCGGCAACGCCGTGAGCGCGCGGCGCACCGCCTCCATACAGTGTCCACACGTCATGCCGTCGATGGCGATGCTCACTTGCTCCATAGGTCGCTCCGGAAGAAAGATCACATACCCCTGAGGGGTACCTTGATGAGTATGCATACCCCCGGGGCGTATGTCAACCGTCACTGGACCGGCGGCCGGCGCAGCAGCCGGAACGCGATCTCGCGGCCCAAGTCGCTCCCAATGGCCAGGCCGACCCACAGCAGTCCCAGCGACTCGAGCTGGCGCGCGACGGTCAGCGGACCGGCGTCAACCGGAGCGAAGCCGAGCTCGGTGGCGAGCGCATCCACAACGCGCTTGGCCGGCACGTCGTCGCCACAGTAAAACATTGCCGCCGCTCCATCCGCGAATTTCGGATTCGCCATGATGTTGAAACCGGTCGTATTGAACGCTTTCACCACTCGCGAGCCCGGCGCCCACGATGCGACCTGCGCGGCCCCTGAACTGTCCGCTGGGACATCGAGCCCCGTCAGTCCGGGCTTGAAAGGATTGGTGCAATCGATCACGATCTTGCCGCTGAGGTCGCCGAGTTGCTGGACGGCGTCGTGCGTCTCCTTCCACGGCGTGGCGAGCACCACGACTTCTGCGCCGCGTGCTGCCTCGATGGGTGTTGTGGCGCGCGCCGCGCCGCCCGATGTGTCCATGTACTGGCGCAGTTGTTCGTCGGGCTCGCCGCGAATCCCGAACGTCACGGTGTGATTTCCTGCCGACCACCGCCGGCCGAGTGTTCCCCCCACGTGCCCCGCTCCGATAATGCCAATATTCATCTCGCTGCCTCTTCCGGTCTCGAGTGATGATCGCGTGCCGCGATCGGTCGACCTCTCGAATCTGATCGAATGTTGCGTGCCGCGCAGGCAATCGATTGCCGCCGCTTGACAGCGCCCGCATTCCGAAGCATATGTACGTCGTCAAACGAACCACAGGCCGCCACGATCATGATCCGCTCGTCGCACTCCTTTCGTACGCTTCACTTTCCTGCGTCGTACGCGGGAGTGTTTTACCGTGGGCAGCGGAAGGGATAACCTCGATCGGCGCACGACCGTTTGACGACCGCGAGGCCCCTTCCGAATGATTGGAAGGGGCCTCGTCAGTCGAGGCAGCGAACAGCGACACCCCAACGGCGACACGCGATGCTCCACACGTACTATTGGTTTGCGACGGTCGGCTACTATGGCTATCCCCACGGGGGCCATGGTCGAACGTGCGTGTGCCCGGCCCAATAGCCGGCGAACGAACGCGAGAGACCGGCGGCCCCCGACACCTCGGGGGCCGCTCGTTTTTTGCCCAACGACAACTTCAATGGGACACAGGCTGTTGTACCGACATCCGGATTCATCCGTCGGCAGTTCGACGCCGCGCCCGTGCGCGCCCACGGTCATCTCCGTGCGCGATTGCGTGGCCGTGGGCGGCACCGACATCGTGCTCATCGCCGGCCCGTGCGCGGTCGAGGGCCGGGACATGCTGTTGGACACGGCGCGTGCCGTGCGCCGCGCTGGCGCGTGCATGCTGCGCGGCGGCGCGTACAAGCCGCGCACCTCCCCGTATGATTTCCGGGGGTTAGGCGAGGATGCGCTGGCCATGCTCGTCGAGGCGCGCGCGGCCACGGATCTGCCGATCGTGACCGAGATCATGGATCCCCGGCACGTCGATCGCATGCACGGCGTGGCCGATGTGCTGCAGATCGGCGCCCGCAACATGCAGAACTATCCGCTGCTCGATGAAGTGGGGCGCGTCACGACACCGGTGCTGCTCAAACGTGGACTGTCGGCCACGATCCGGGAGCTGCTACTCGCTGCCGAGTACGTGCTCGCTGCCGGGAACCCGACTGTGATCTTGTGCGAACGCGGCATCCGCACCTTCGAGACTGGCACGCGCAACACCTTGGACATCTCGGCCATCCCCGTGCTCAAGAGCGAAACACACCTTCCCGTGATCGTCGACCCCAGCCACGCCAGCGGGCGCGCGGCCCTCGTGACGCCGCTCGCGCTCGCCGCCATTGCCGCAGGAGCCGATGGACTGCTCGTCGAAGTTCACCCGTGTCCGCGCGACGCGAAATCGGACGGCGACCAGTCGCTCACGCCGGTCGCCTTCGCGGATCTCGTGCGGCGAGCCGATGCCGTAGCCACGGCCGTCGGACGGCGCCTCATGCCGAACGCCGCTGAGTGGCGACGCACACTGATCGCGGGGGTCGCATGCCCGGCATGACACTGCGCGTCGCATTTCAGGGCGAGCTCGGCGCCTACAGCGAAGAGGCCATCCGCCGTCTCTGGATGGACGCCGCGCTCGATGGCGCGATCGTGGAACCTGTCCCGGCGCACAGCTGCGCCGACGTCGTTCGCCTCGTGGAGAGCGCGCGGGTCGAGTACGGCCTGCTGCCGATCGAGAACTCGCTGGCCGGAAGCGTCATCGCGACCTACGATGCGCTCGCCGCGTCGCGCAAATTACACGTGGTCGGCGAGACGATCCTTCCCATTCACCACTGCCTGCTCGCACCACGCGGCGCGACGCTGGACACGGTGCGCACGGTCGAGAGTCACCCGGTGGCACTCGCCCAATGCGGACGTTTTCTCGAGCGGCACCCGCACCTCGTGTCCCGGGCGGCGTACGACACCGCGGGAGCGGCGCAGGAAGTTGCCGGACAGATCGATTCTACCCGCTCGGCGATCGCCGGCCGCACCGCGGCCGAGCGGTTTGGACTCACCGTCCTGGCCGTCGACATCGAAGATCGCCCCGACAATCAAACGCGTTTTCTCGTGCTGGCTCGTGAGCGCGGTGCCATGGACGCCAGCGCGCCCGCCAAGACCGCGCTCATCGTCACTACGCCTAACGTTCCCGGCGCGCTGCACCGTCTGCTCGCCCCGTTCGCCGCTGCCGGGATCAATCTCAGCAAGCTCGAGTCGCACGCCAGTGGCGAGCCGTGGACGTATCGTTTTTTTCTGGAGGTTTATCACACGCTCGACCGCGCGGGGCTCGACGCGCTGCTGCGCGACCTGGCGGCTGTTTCAACGTCGGTCCGCGAGTTAGGCACGTTCCCGCCTCACGGTCCCGCGATGCCGGCAGAACCCGACAGGCCGCTCGATGCCGCGCCGGCGCACGCGCCACCCCTCGCGCCCATGGCCCGCCGGCCGCGAAGTCTGCGCGCCCTCCGCGGCGCAACGACGGTGGCCCGCGATGCGGCCGATGCCATTCTGGACGCCACGCGCGAGCTGCTCCAGGAGGTGATGCAACGCAATGGAGTCTGCGCCGACGACGTGGTGAGTGCCATCTTCACGACGACGCGTGACCTCACCAGCGAATATCCGGCTGCGGCCGCCCGCGCTCTGGGTTGGGCTGGAGTGCCGCTGATGTGCATGTCCGAGATCGACGTGCCGGGCGGATTGCCGCGTTGCGTCCGCGTCCTCATCCACGCCGAGATGGAGCCCGACGTCCCGCGGCCACGTCATGTCTATCTGCGCGATGCCACTGTGTTGCGTCCCGATCTCGCGGCCGGCGCATAGCCCCGCAGCCGAGGACCGGTCAGCGCTTGACCGCGTTTTTCAGCGCGCGAATCTTGCCGTCCACACCGCCCATCACCGCGAACCCGGAGAGGCGTACCACACGGTCACCGGTCGCGGTCACCACCGTGTCCCTCGACTGATGGACCTCGAACGCGCCCATGAACGCCGATCCCACGCACTCGACGCGCACATCGGGCGGAATGATCACCGTGACACCGGCCATGAGCGCGGTAATCTCGATCTCCGACACGCCGGGCGCCAGCACCGCCTCACGCAAGTCGAGCTCGACTCCGCCCATCACCGTAAACACCTTCAGGTGACGAGGGACGAGCCAACGCCCGCGCCGCATATGCCCACTCATGATGCCGATGAGCACGTCACGCGCAGGCACGTCCACTACCGACACATCCGTGTGCGCGATCGGCGTTGCCGATGACGATGGCAACGGGGCGTCGTCGGCCATCACCGGCAAGCCCGTCACGAGCGTCTCCAACTCGGCGAGCGAGGGAGCCTTGTACGCGCGGTCGATGCGTTCCTCGAGTTCTTCCATCGTGAGATGGTTGCTCGCGAAGTGCGTACATAGCCGCTGGACGATGTGCTCGCGCTGCGTCGCGTTCGGCGCGATCGAAATCGCGGAAGAGTCTGCGGTCATAGTGCGCCCCGGTGGAGGACCCCGTGCCCCTGCAAATTACATCCGCGACAATGTAGCGGGCACCGCGTGACCCGTCGCCCTCAGCGCGACGCGAGGTATTGCCGGTAGGGAGCGCCGAACACGATCACGTGAAAGTGTGCCGGATGACGCTCTTCCGTCGCATCGATTACGCCTTCGGATTCCAACGCGAGTAGCGTGTGACGCAGCCATCGCAGGCAGGCGCCGCTCGGACGGTGCAGGTCTATGGCAATGCCGGCGGGATGCACGGATAGGGGCGAACTGTTCAAGGGCTGCCGCCGCGTAGGGCGGACGGCACTCGTGATCGTAAGTGGCTCGCCGCATGCAATGTAATATTGTGACGATAGCCGCTCGACAAACGTGCGCGTCGTGGGTGTCGCGTATGGATAGCTCACTCGGTGCAGCGTATAGTGCGGGCTTCCGCCCAATCGGGCGAGCTCGCCTTCCTGCACCGCCCGCCGTATCTCGTGCGCGCTGCGATAGAGCTGGAGATCGTGGTGCCGCGCGTACGCGTACGCGAAATGCACGCTGCGCTCTGAGCCGCGCAGCGACTGCGCTTCGCCCGCAGCGGGCATGGCGCCAAGGAGTGCGACGAGGAGCAGAAACGGCAGTCGAGAACGCATTGGCCTGAGCGCTGGGTTGAAGCGGCGCAAACGGCGACGAGCGAAGATATAGGCAGTCGCGTGGGGGGGCCGCGGGGGGCGTAACCTAACGGAACAGAGCGCGGAACACCAGCGAAACATTACTCAATGGACCGGCGCTGGTCCACGTTCCACTCGATGAGAGGGATCATTCGCACGGGGAGGGTATTCGAATGAGCGCAGATGCGAAGGTCGACGGCCGTCGCGCCGCAATCGAAATGGATGCGCGGGTCGCGGGGCGCGACTTGGCTCCGCGCGACCGCGTCGTGGAGAAGGCTCGTGCCGCGGTGTGCGCACTCTTCGGTCCACCGCGGTCGCGCGGCTTCGCCGTGCGCTACTGGGATGGCACCGATGAGCGCTCGTCCATCGGCGTACCCGGGGCCGCCGCCTGCACGCTGGTGTTCCACTCCGCGGCCGCGCTCCGACGAGCCTTCCTTCGGTCGTCCGAACTTCACCTGAGCGAAGCGTATGTGCGCGGCGACCTGGACATCGAAGGGAATCTTGAGTCCGCGGCCGCCGTGCTTGACGCGTTGCGTGGCCGACTCGCCTCTCCGCGCACGCTGGCCCACGCCACGCGCTTGCTGCTCGCGCTGCCCAACGATCACATCTCCGTCCGCTTGCGCGACCGGCAACCTGGGCTGCACGCTGGGCTGCGTCACTCCCGCCAGCGCGATCGCGCGGCGGTGCGTTCGCACTACGACATTGGGAAGGACTTCTATGCTCTCTGGCTGGATCGCG
>JANWIF010000065.1 GCA_025450035.1 Gemmatimonadaceae bacterium | reverse complement strand
GGTCGCCCGACGGCAAGTGGATCGCGTACCTGAGCAGCCACGGCGGCGAGCCCCACCAGACCAACCTGTTCGTGGTGAGCGCCGCGGGTGGGGAGCCGCGCACGCTGACCGGCGCGTTCGCGTTGGACGCTGGCGAGCCGCGTTGGTCGCCGGATGGCAAGTCGATCTATTTCGCGACGAACGTGCGCGAGTCGAATGAAGTATTTGCCGCCAACGTGGCCGATGGCACGGTGCGCCAACTCTCGACCATGCCTGGCGTGATCGCCCTGGCCGACATCAGTCGCGACGGCAGTGTGGCCATCGGCACGCGGTCCGATCCCGCACACCCCGCCGACGTGTTCCGCTCCGACCTGACGTTCCAGTCGCTCGACGCGATCACGAATCAGAATGCGTGGCTCGCGGACTACGCACTCGGCGGCGCCGAGGTGGTGCAGTGGAAGAGCAGCAAGGATGGAATGGAGATCGATGGTATCGTGACCAAGCCGGTGGACTTCATCGCGTCGCACCGCTATCCGTTCTTGCTCAATCCGCACGGCGGTCCAACGGGGGCGTCGCTGCTGTCGTTCAATCCGGAAGCACAGATCATGGCGTCGAACGGCTACGTGATGCTGGAGCCGAATTTCCGGGGCTCCACGGGCCGCGGCGAGACGTTCGCGGCGGCCAACCAGAACGATTGGGGCGGCGGCGACTACAAGGACGACATGAGCGGCGTGGATGCGGTTATCAGCCGCGGTTGGGCGGACCCTGCCCGGTTAGGCGCGTTCGGCTGGTCGTACGGCGGGTTCATGACGTTCTGGATCGATACGCAAACGGACCGGTTCAAGGCCATCTCGCCGGGTGCCGGGCTGCCGGATCTGTACTCGATGTATTCGCAGACGGACATCCACCGGTACCTGCGGATGTTCTTCGGTATGAAGGCGCCGTGGGACAATTTCCAGGAGTACTGGGATCATTCGCCGATGAAGTACGTGAAGAACGTGAAGACGCCGACGATGATTCTGCACGGGCAGGCGGATACGCGGGTGCCGATTCCGCAGGCCCAGGAATTCTATCGGGCGTTGTACGAGCGGCACGTGCCGGTAGAGTTCGTGACGTATCCGCGGGAGAACCACGGGTTCGTGGAGCCGCGGCACATCCAGGACCGGTGGCAGCGGTATCTGGTGTTCTTCGGGAAGTACCTGGACAATCCCCCGGCCACCGAGCCGCGCGACGTCGTGGAGCGGATGAGCAAGGACCTGCCGGCGCAGGAAGTGGCGACGGCGAAGCGGTGATGGTGGGAGTCCGTTGGTAGGTTTGTGAACGACAAAGCGCATCTCCAAGGAGTCACCAGCGTGTATTCTACGTCCCAGCTCGCTTCTGCGTTCGGCATACTCGTCATCGCGGCGTTCGTCGTATCGTGTAAACCGGCGACACCCGCCACGCCGACGAAATCGGCCGCGACGCCGCCCGCGCTCGCGCCACTGAAGGTGGTGGACGTGGCGTACATGGATACGACGGTCAGGGCGTGCACGGACTTTTTCTTCTACGCCAACGGGACGTGGCTCAAGACCGACACGATCCCCGCTGCCTACTCATCGTCGGGCGTATTCAAGGACATGGCCGATCGCAACGAGCTGGTGGTGCGCTCGGTGCTGGACGACGCGATGGCCCAACGGGCATCGCTGCCCGATAGCAGCACACAGCACAAGTTAGGCACGTTCTACGGTAGCTGCATGGATTCGACGGCGGCCGAGTCGGCGGGGTTGAGCCCCGTGCTGCCGACGCTGGCGGGCATCGATTCGGTCACGGCGCGAGGGGCGCTGATGCCCGAAGTGGCGCGCCTGCAGATGGAGGGCGTGAACGTGCTGTTCCGGTACGGCGCGTCGGTGAACGCGCATGACGCCACGCAATACATCGCCGACTTCGACCGTGGGGGGCTGGGTCTACCGGATCGCGACTATTATCTGAATACCGCCGCGTCCGCCGATTCTCTGCGTGCCGCCTACGTCGCCCATATCGCGAGGATGTTCGTGCTCTCGGGCGAGGATAGCGCGGCGGCGAAGGCCGACGCGGGGCGCGTGTTGTCGTTGGAGACCGGGCTGGCGCGCGCCCAGCTCTCGCGCGTCGCGCGGCGCGACCCCAAAGCATCCGACCATCAGATGGCGTTCGCGGGGCTCCATACCATTGCGCCTAACGTTGATTGGGCCGCGTATCTGCACGACGTTGGCCTCGAGTCGGCCGTGACGCGGGTGAACGTGGGGGAGCCGGCGTTCTACAAGGAAGTCAGCGCAATGGTCGCCAACCGTCCGCTCGGGGATTGGCGGGCCTACCTACGGTATCATGCCATCTCGAGCGCGGCGCCGTGGCTGAGCTCCGCGTTCGTCGATGAGAACTTCGCGTTCACATCGCGGTTCAGCGGCGCCAAGCAACTGTTGCCGCGCTGGAAGCGGTGCCTTCGCGTGACGGACAATGAAATGGGGGAAGCGCTCGGCCAGGCGTACGTGGCCAAGACGTTCCCCCCGGAGGCGAAGGCGAAAGCGACGGCGGTGATCGAGGACATCCGCGCCGCGTTTCGCGAGCGGCTGCTGCACCTCACGTGGATGTCGGACTCCACGCGCGCGCACGCGCTCGACAAGCTGGCGAAGATAGGCCAGAAGATCGGGTACCCGGACAGGTGGCGCGACTATTCCAAGCTGGTCGTGGCAGACGGCCCATTCGTGCTCAACGTGCGCAACGCCCAACAATTCGAATGGAAGCGCACCGTCAATCGCCCCGGACAGCCAGTGGACAAGACCGAGTGGGACATGACGGTGCCGACAGTCAACGCGTACTACGATCCGAGCAAGAACGAGATGGTGTTCCCGGCCGGCGCACTGGTGCCGCAGACCTTCGACCCCAAAGCCGATGACGGCGCAAACTACGGCTCACTCGGCGGCAGTTGGGCGGGGCACGAACAGACGCACGGCTTCGACGACGAAGGACGCCACTTCGACGTCGAGGGCAATCTGCGCGACTGGTGGACCCCAGCGGACTCGAAGGCGTTCAACGTGCAGGCCGAGCTCGATGCCAAGCAATACGATGGCTACATCCAGGTGGACACGTTTCACGTGAACGGGCACCTGACGTTAGGCGAGAACATCGCCGACTATGGCGGTGCGCTCACGGGGTACGATGCGTTGGAGCGGGCGTTGCAGCGCGACGGACGTCCGGGCCTGATCGACGGGTTCACGCCGGAGCAGCGGTACTTCATCTCATTCGCGCAGAGTTTTCGCGGGCACGACCGGCCGGAAATGCTGCGCACGCGCGTGACCGTGGACCCGCATTCGCCCGATCATTGGCGCGTGGACGGTCCGCTCTCGGACATGGAAGCATTTGCCAAGGCGTTCGGATGCAAGGCGGGCGATCCGATGGTGCGGCCGCGGGCGGTGGTTCCTGAGATCTGGTAGGTGGCTGGTGGCTGGTGGTTAGGCATCCGCGGATGGGCGGCACCCAACGGCTGTGCGAACCGTGAGCCGGCCCTCAGCCCAGAGGGGCGTGATCGGCCACGCCGGCGAAGAAGTCGCGGACGTCGAGCTCGAACGCCGCCCTGGAGCCGTCGGGGCGCCACACGATGCGATCGTCGACCAAAGCCGCGCGCTCATCTCCAGGATGCCAGACCTCGAACGCCGCGGCCTCGCCATCGACCACCCAGTATTCGGGAACGCGGTGCTTCTGAAAGGCTCGACGTTTGGTGATGCGATCGTGGCGCGCCGAACCAGACGACAACACTTCACAAATCAGCAAGGGCTGCGGGACCGGATCGTTGGCTCTTGGACGACGACCCTGCTCGGCGGGCACGACGAAAAGGTCAGGCTCGAAGCGCGTGGCCGAAACGAGATTGATCTGGCCGGGGCCCAATCGAACTTCGCCGAGCTGTTCCCGTAGGAGGTATGGCTGCAGGAGGAAGGCAAGTTCCAGAATGATCCGCTGGTGCCGGCCGTTCGGTGCGGGCGTCACAAGCAGCTCGCCATCGACGAGCTCGTAGCGCGGGGTGTAGCCCTCGCGCTGCTCGACGAGGCGGTCCACTTCCTCCGTCGTCCAGAATGGGTGTTGGAGGGCTGGCATGAACATAAGTTGCTCGGCGCTGGAGGGTGAGCGCAAGTCGACATCCGCAACTATTGCGGATTGTCCAAGGATTGCGGTCATCCAATCGCTGCGCTTTGGTGCGATTTTACGTGCCGGCGTGCGCAGCGACGCTACGCGAACCGCCGGCGCGCGCGCTCGTGCGCTTTGCGGGCTTCTTGCTCGCGATTTCGCGGGGGTGCGTGCGTCTCGATGGAGTGGACGAGTCGGCGCGCAACCGCGGTGACGTCATCGACGGCCTGGTTGAACGCGGCCTCGTTTGCGCGCGAAGGGCGCGCCGTGCCGCTCAGCTTGCGGACGAACTGCAGGGCCGACGCGCGAATCTCGTCGTCGGTGGCCGGCGGGTCGAAGTTCGCGAGGGTTTTGATGTTTCGGCACATAGGGCGCTCCTTGCGGCTCGTGATCTCGAAATATCGTTTGGCGTGGCGGCATCACGCGATGGGGCCGGGGTGACGTCGGACCCACAAAATTATTAGCTTTGGAAGTTTACCTCGACTGCCCGCTCCTCAAGGAGAGTTTGTTCCATGCGGATGCTCGTACTTGGGGCCGGCCTGCAAGGTTCGGCCTGTGCGTTTGACCTGCTTCAGAATCCCGAGGTGACCGAGGTCCGCCTGGCGGACGTGAACATCTCGCACCTTCCGGAATTCCTTGCGCCCTATTCCGGGAAGCGGCTCGTCCCGACGCACCTCGATGTCCGCGACCACGTCGCAACGCTGGCGGTGATGAGGGACGCCGATGCGGTGATGAGCGCGATCCCGTACTACTTCAACCTCGAGCTCGCGCGCCTGGCGGTCGAGGCGGGAACCCACTTCTGCGATCTGGGCGGCAACACGGAGATTGTCTTCCAGCAGAAAGAACTTGGCGCGAAGGCGCGGGAGAAAGGCATCACCGTGGTGCCCGATTGCGGAATCGCGCCGGGCATGGTCAACATTTTGGCCCAACTGGGCATCGAACAGCTGGACAAGGTGCGCTCGGTGAAGATCTACGTGGGCGGGCTGCCTCAACACCCGGAGCCGCCGCTCAATTATCAGATTGTGTATTCGTTGGAGGGGGTGCTGGACTACTACACCACGTTGTCATGGGTGCTGCGCGACGGCAAGCGCACGCGCGTGAAGGCGTTGTCGGAATTGGAGGACGTGGGGTTCCCGCAGCCGGTGGGCCGGCTCGAGGCGTTCCACACGGCGGGCGGTCTCTCGACGATGGCGTTCCGATACGAGGGAAAGATTCCGACGATGGAGTACAAGACGCTTCGCTACCCGGGCCACGCGCACATCATGGAGGCCATTCGCGACATCGGCCTGCTGGATTTGACGCCGGTGGACGTGAAAGGACTGAAGGTCGTGCCGCGCGACCTGTTCGTCTCGACTGTGGGCCCACGCCTAACGAAGCCGACCGGACGCGATCTCGTGGCGCTGCGCGTGATCGTCGAAGGTTCGAAGGACGGAAAATCCAAGAAGTTAGGCTGGGAGCTGCTCGACTACTACGACGAAGCCCGGGGCATCAGTGCGATGGAGCGGACGACGGGCTATTCGCTCTCGATCACGGGCCAGATGCAGGCGGCCGGCAAGGTGAAGCCGGCGGGAGTCCATACGCCTGACGAGTGCATACCGGGCGTGGAGTACGTGGGGGAGCTGGGGCGGAGGGGAGTTGCTATTCGAGAAATGGGAGGGCAGGGATAAGGGAAGGGGAAGCGGCCGCATTTCGGCGGACGCTACCCTATCTCGCAAATCCCGCCAACGTCGCGCCCATGGCGTCGATCGTCGACTTGGCGTTCCAGCGGTCCGTGCCGTTGTAAATGAAGGCGAAGGCGAGCAGCTCGCCATCGCGCGCGGTGACGTATCCGCCTAACGAAATGACGTCGTTGGTCGTGCCGGTCTTCGCGTGCAGGTTGCCTTGCGCGGGGGTGTAGCGCATGCGCTGCTTGAGGAGCTCCGATTCGCCGGCGACGGGGAGCGAGGCATGGAACGCGTCGCTCCAGGGGGCGCGGTTGGCATAGGCGAGGAGCTCGACGACGGAGCGCGGCGTCACGCGGTCGAGCACCGAGAGGCCGCTCCCGTCCGCGGTCACCACGGCTCCGGGCGCGGCGCCAACCTGCGTGGTAAGGAAGTGCTCCAAGAGTGTGCTCGCTGTTTCCACCGAACCGACGCCGTCCGACGCAGCCTTGCGACCGGCGTCGCGAAACAACAACTCGGCGTAATGGTTGATGCTTTCGCGGTTCATTGCCGCGATGAGGTGCGAAAGCGGCTGCGATGCGAGACCGGCAACCTTCACAGCGCCCGCGGGCGTGGGGGCGTAGCGCGTTGAACCCCGCACCAGCACACCGCGCATCTCGAGCGCACGCCGGAATGCGCCGGTGGTGAATGCGGTCGGGTCTTCCACCACCACTTGATAGCTGCGAACGCCGGCGCGCGTGCCGATCGTGCCCCGCACCTCCATACCGCCGGTGCTCGAGGAGCGCGCGATGATCCGCGCGCCCCTTCCCGCCACAGTGCGCACCTGCACCGAAAGCGGGAGGTCCGTCGCGGGATCGAGCGAGACCCGGGCTGCCTGATTTGCTTTGCCAGGTGCCACGACCACGGTTACGAGATTTTCGTTGCACGACAGCGCGGACACGCGCGCGGCGTAGCCGGACTGCAGATACCGAACCTTCCACCCTTCGGGTATGCGTTGCGGATCGAACGCGCTGGCGTCGGCAACGAGACTACCGGACACGCGTTTGATGCCGGCATTCAGGACCATTTCCGCAAGCTGGTCCATCGCGCCGGCAGCACCGTGATCGTAATAGCGGCGCGAGATCCCGGGATCGCCGTCACCACGAAGGATGAGGTCGCCCTGCAGCGTCCCATCGCTTGTCACGGTTCCGCTGCGCAACACGTCGGTGCTGAATTGATGGTCTGCGCCGTATTCCTGGAGCGCGAGCGCGGTGGTGAACAGCTTGAAGTTGGATGCGGGCTGTAACGCGGTGTCGGGCCGGTACGAATACAGGGTGTCCCCGCGCGTGAGCGAGAGCACGAGCACGCCCCAGCGACCGCGCCGCACGCGCGCGGCGAGCATGCTGCCGAGGTCCGACTCAAGTGCGGCGGCGCCAACTGGCGAGCGGTAGTGAAGCGAAGCACCGGTCGATCCCGCGCGGTGATGACGCACACGGCCAGGTTTTTTTGCCGGGCGTGCGACGTCCCCCAATTCTGGCGCCGAGGTGAGCACCGCGTCGGGTTCGCCCTGAGCCTCGAGCGCGCCTGTGGCGGCAACTGGGAACGCGACAACGGTCGCAACCGCAGCGAACAGCAAACGTCGTTGTATGGAAGAGCTCGTCAGGAAATCCATGTTATGGCTTGTAACAGCGTAAGAACGGCGCCGTATGTCTTTGGCGGCCGGCAGACAAGGCTATGGTACGGCCTCTCTACGGGAAATTGCGGAACTGCGCGGCGCGGTTAGAGCTACCCCGTGTACGAGCGGAGTGTGCCCTTCGTCACGCGCGAACGGGCTGCGGCGCGCGTCCACAGCACAGGCGTCGCGACACCTACAACTTGATCACGATGCGACGGCGATACAACTCCCACATCAACCATAGGAAGAGCAAGACGTACGTGACGGCAAATGCCAGCGACGCATCGCGCGGCGGGAGCCACGGAGCGAACCCGTGCTCGAATACCGAGGTCTCGATCGGGATCATCTTTCCACCGGACGGCACGCGAACGAGCGTATAGATGAGCCGCGAGAACAAACCTTCGCCAACGTATGCGGCGAGGGGGTTGAGTCCGAAGACGACGAACGGGAATGTCCACCACTTCACGTGCTCGACATCGATCAACCACATGCACGTGGCAAGGGTGACCGCAGCCATGCCGGCGGTGAACATCACGTAGGAACTGGTCCAGAGATTCTTGTTGATCGGAAAGGCCCAGTTCCACATGAGCCCTCCCATCATTGCAATTGCTCCCGCGCCGAAGAGCGTGACGATGCGCTCCAACAGCGGGCGATCGCTGCCGATCCAGCGTCCGGCCAGCACGCCGAGGATGCACGTCCCGATTGCCGGCAGCGTGGAGAGTAGGCCCTCGGGATCCCAGGTCCGCGATCCGACCCATAGGTGGTTCGTACCGAACATGGTACGATCGACCCACGCGCCGAGTGTGGCGTCTTTGGTGTTGAGGAGCAGCGCACCGATTTCGCCCTGACCCGGTACGGGGATCAACGTCATCGCGAACCAGTAGCCGAAGAGCAGCACGGCGACGATGGCGACCTGCTGCTTTACCGATGTGCGCAGCGTGAGCAGCGCGCCGCACAGGTAGGCGACGCCGATGCGCTGCAGGACGCCGGTGATACGCCAGTGCGAGAGCCCAAGGTGCGGGGTGACGGAATCGAATTGCGCGCCGAATGGCAGGCGCAGTACGAACTCGTGATACGGCAATCCGGTGAGGAGCAAGCCAACGATGACGATGAGGGAGCCGCGCTTCACGATCTGCGTGACGATGTCGCGATCGCCGGCGCCGCGCCGTCTTCGCGCGGTGAGCGACAAATAAGTGGTGATGCCGACGATGAAGAGAAAGAACGGGAAGATGAGATCCGTTGGAGTCCACCCGTTCCATTCGGCGTGCTCCAGTGGCGGGTAGATGGCGCTCCAGGTGCCGGGATTATTGACGAGCAGCATGCCGGCGATGGTCAATCCGCGGAACACGTCGAGCGACAGCAAGCGTTCGCGTGCCGGAACGATAGCGATTGGCGCTGTCGTGGCGGTGGCGGTGATTCCGGGATCGCCAGGCTGGAGCGTTGCGATCACGCGCTCGGCGTCGTAGCCGCGGTCGCCTGTTGCCAGCTGCGATCGCGGCATTCGAAGGTAACGGATTTTACCGGCGTCGCATTATCGATGCCAGCCGAATCCGTGTAGCGCCCGGCGAATCGGAGCGTGGTGCGCGCGCCCTTCGGCTGGGTGCCGAGATACAAGACGAGAAGGGTAGTAAAGGCGCCCTTTGCTTTCAGAGCGGCGAGCTGTTTGGCCTGGAGTGCCGGATCGGCCGGAAACAGGTAGGTGGGTCCTTTGGCCTCGAGCTCGGTGCGTGCGCCTTCGGGGAGAGCCGAGTCGCCCGTCGTGTAATAGAGGAATCGCAGGGGGACTGGGTCGAGCCCATCGAGGTAGCTGTCGATGGCTGTGGCGAACTCAGGGCCGTCGATGGCTGGGCAGTTGGCGGCAGATTGCTGACCACCGCCTTTGCCGCCGCAAGCGGCGATGATCGCGATGGCGGCGGCCAGTGTTGTCGCAACGGCCGCCCGGCTGGTGATGGCGTGTCGTGACATGGGTGATATTTGCGAATTCGGAGAGAGTTTGTCGAGGGTTGGTAGGTGGTGAACTACTAACGGCGGAATTAGGGAGTGGGTCACCAACCACCAACCACCAACCACCAACCACCGAGCACTAGCTAGCGACCAGCAGCCACAGCCTTCTCCTGGCGCTCGAATTCTGCTACCCACCGGAAGAATGCTACCGAGATGACGCCGATAAAGACGAAGCCACCCGGGATCCACATGATGAGGCCGCCGAGGCGTTGATCTTCGAGCGGTGACAGGGCCCAGACGCGGGGGGCGCTGGCATAGAGGGGGAAGAGGACGGTGCCGGAGTACGTGATGAGCATCGCTACGGCGGTCATTGGCAGCGTCATGAAAAGCAGATACAGCATCTGCTTGGGGTAGGAGAGGCGCGGCAGCTCGGGCATGGTGCTCATCACGGGCCACCACATAATGGTGGAGGCGACGAGGAAGCACAGGTGCATGACGATGTGCGCCGGGTGGAACGCGAGGGCGAAGTTGTAGAGCGGCGGCAGCTGCCAGGCGACGATCGTGACGTTGAAGATGGCGAACGCGGCGGGGGCGTTGGTGATGCGTTTCGCGATCGTGGCAACGGTGCGGCTGCGGAGGGCGGGGCGGAGCATCCAGCCTGGCGTGCCCGCGATGAGCAGCGGCGTGATGATCAAGGTGAGCACGAGGTGCTGCACCATATGAGCGCTGAAGAGGTAGCTGTCGCTCAGGTCGTGCAGTGGACCGTTGAGCGTGAAGAACATTGCGGCGAGGCCGGCGATGAACGCCACGGTCTGTCCGGCCGTGGGGCGTCGCGCCGCGTTAGGCGAACGGGCGGGCGTGCCGAGTCGCGGGTCGGCGGGAACCGGGTCGACCTCGCCTTTTTTCGCGCGCCACGCGTAGAGCGCGCCCAGCGCCGCGATGCCGATGACGGTACTCGGGTGCACGCTGAACGACGACCAGGAAAATCCTGTCGTGGTGTGGAGCAGCGCGAGCCCGACCATCACGGCGAGTCCTACCGGGGCATCACGTCGCGTGCAGCGACAGGTGTCCGAACAGGAAGAGGAGCGAGATGAGCACGATGATGGCGATGGCCAGCGGGCCGAGGAAGAGGCCGCGGAAGATCTTGGCATCGTACTTCAGGTGCATATAGAACATGACGACGATCGAGAACTTGATCGCCGACAACGTAAGCAGCGCGGGAGCAAACAAGCGGGTCTGCTTCATGGGCGTGTAGTAGATCCACACCTCGGCGACGGTGAGCACCGCGAGGATCAGCGCCACCCACTTGTAGGTGTGCCAGTTGGGGAAGTGGACTTCCGGATGCGGTGCGGCGCCCGGTGCGTGGGCATCGGTGGGAGCGGGCGAGTGTGAGTGATCAGCGGTCATCGGGGCCTCGCTACTGGATCAGATAGAGGAGGGTGAAGATCGCGACCCACACGACGTCGACGAAGTGCCAGTACAGGGCCATCACGTCGACGTTGATCGCATCGCGCGGTGTGAGACCGCGCTTCATGTCGATGAACAGCATGGTGCACAGCCACAGGACTCCGACGGTGACGTGCGCGCCATGGAACCCGGTAGTGATGAAGAACGTGGATCCGAACAGGTTGGTCGTGATCTTCAGTCCCTCGTGGACGAACGAGGTGAACTCGTAGGCCTGAAATCCGAGGAACGTGGTACCCAGCAGCGCGGTGGTGGCGAGCCAGATCCTTGACCATTTGTGGTCGCTGCGTTCCACGGCCGAGTGGGCGAGCACCATGGCCAGCGACGACATGAGGAGGACGAACGTGGACGCCGAGGTCACGGGAATATTGAGGATCGCTTTGAAGTGCTGTCCCGTGCTCGGGTCGGTCCATGCCGTGTGGGGGAATGGTCCGACGACCGAGCGTCCCTTGTAGATGAGGTACGTCGAGATGAGGGACGCGAAGAAGAAGCACTCGGAGCCGATGAACGCCCAGATCGCGATCTTCGTGTGGGGAAGACCGGTACTGGTGTAGTGGTGGTCGGCGTGATGTTCGGCGACTGCGGCGGTGGCCAAGGTGTGTCTCCGGAACGGAAGCGGTCAGGTGCGCATGGTGCGCGTGTGAGTGCGGCCGTGGCGCATCAATGTTCGGTGTGTTCGGGCTCGAGGGGCGTGAGTACCCACGCATACAGCGACGCGATGAAGATCGCCGCGCCTAACAGAACGATCGGGATCTGGCGGTGCCAGATGAGTCCAACAAATGCCAGCGTTAGGCCGATGGTCGCGATGAGCGGCTTGATCGTAGCAGTCGGCATCGGAATGCCGAGCTGGTCGGCCGTGGGGTGCGTGGGAAGCGGCTGATCGGTTCCCGCGGTCGGCACCGGCGGCGAGAGGGGTGACGGTCCAGTAGCCGGCCACATCGGATACCGCGACGTGACGTTCGGAATCTTGGCGAAGTTGTACGCCGGCGGCGGCGAGGGCATCGACCACTCGATGGTGGGCGCATCCCACGGATTGTTGCCGCCGATGGCGCCGTGGCCGCGACTCCGAATGAAATTGTAGAGGAAGATCGCGGTCGCGATGACGATGATGTACGCGCCGATCGTGGAGATGTGGTTATCGAGGTCCCAGCCCTGGTTCGCGTCATACGACCAGATGCGGCGCGGCATGCCATTGAGTCCGGCGAAGTGCATCGGGAAGAACGTCAGGTTCATGCCGATGAACGTCAGCCAGAAGTGCCACTTGCCGAGCGTTTCGTTCAACATGCGGCCGGTGATTTTTGGAAAGTAGTAGTACACACCGGCGAACAGGCCCATCATGGAGCCGCCGAACATCACGTAGTGGAAGTGGGCGACAATGAAGTAGCTGTCGGTTTGCATGAGATCGGACGGTGGCGACGAGTGCATGACGCCGGAAATGCCGCCGATGGTGAACAAGCACACGAGGCCGACGGCAAAGAGTGTTGCCGTGCGGAAGCTGATGTTCCCGCCCCACATGGTGCCGAGCCAGTTGAAGATCTTCACGCCGGTCGGAATGGCGATGAGCATCGTGGTGACGCTGAAGATCGAGTCGGCGACGGGTCCCATGCCCACGGCGAACATATGGTGCGCCCATACGCCGAAGCCGAGGGTGGCGATGAGGATCAGCGAGTAGACCATCACCGGGTAGCCGAAGAGCGGCTTTCGGGAGAATGTGGGCAGCACCTCGGACACCAGTCCGAACGCGGGCAGGATGAGGATGTAGACCTCGGGGTGCCCGAACAGCCAGAAGAGGTGTTGCCAGAGGAGCGGGTCGGCGCCGGCGCTGAGCTCGTAGAACGTGGTGTGGAAGAAGCGGTCGAAGAGGAGGAAGGTGACCGCGACGGTGATGATCGGGAACGCGAGTACGATCAGGAACTGTGTGACGAACGCGGACCAGGTGAACACCGGCATGCGCATGAAGTGCATGCCCGGGGCGCGCATGTTGATGATCGTGGTGATGAAATTGAACCCGGCGGCGAGCGACGACAGGCCGAGGATCTGCAGTCCAATCACCCAGAAATCCATGTTGATTCCGGGGTTGAACTGCGGCGTGTTGAGCGGGGCATAGGCGAACCACCCGCTGTCTGGCGCCGCGTGCCAGAACCATGACACGTTCATGAACAGGCTGCCGGCGAGGAAGAGCCAGTAGCTGAAGGCGTTGAGCCGCGGGAAGGCGACGTCGCGGGCGCCGATCTGGAGCGGGATGAGCAGGTTGAAGAACGCCGCCGACAACGGCATGATGGCCATGAAGATCATGGTCGTGCCGTGCATCGTGAACAGCTGATTGTACGTGTCCGCGGAGACCAGCCTTCCGTTAGGACCGTACAACTGGGTTCGCATGATCGCTGCCTCGATCCCGCCGATCACGAACCAGGAGATGGCTGTATAGAGATAGAGCTGGCCAATCTTTTTGTGGTCGGTAGTGGACAACCAGCTCCACAGTCCGCCCTCATATTTGTGCTTTGGTCCGGCGAGCGATGGCGCCGCGACGGTCGTTGCCATTCCAGATCTCCGTTACTTCAGGGACGAGAGGTACGCGGCCAGATCGGCGATCTGCTGGTCGTCGAACATTCCCATGGATTCGGGAAGGCCCTTGGCCATTGGCGGCATGATGCTCCCCGGCTTCATCAAGCGCGCGTCCTTGATCCACATTGTCAGGTGCTTCATGTCGTTCGGGTAGAGCGCGGCGCCGATGGTGGTGCGGCTGCCCACATGCGTGAGGTTGGGGCCGATGATGCCCATCGACACGCCCTGGATGGTGTGACACCCGATGCACGCCGCGGTTTTGAAGATCTGCGCGCCGCGTGCGGGATCGGCCTTGGCGATCGCGTTTTGGTCGAACGACAGGCCGGCTGGCAGCGGCGTTTCGGGCACGGTCCACTTCGGCAAGTCAGCGTGCGGAACGGTTGCCGTGTTTGTGTCAGCGCTGGTGAGCGCGACCGCGGCGACCGGCGCGGGCGGCGTCGCGCCGGTCTTCTTGCCGGTGTCGGCGGGGGCGGGCGCCGGAGCGGCAACAGCGAATGCCGGACCGGTTTGCTGGTGCGCGACCCACGCCTTGAACTGGTCGGGGCTCACGGTGAACACGCGGAAGCGCATGTTGGAATGCGACGTGCCGCAGTACTCGGCGCAGAAGCCGTTCCACACGCCGATGGAGTCCGGTGTAAACCACAACCAGTTCGGACGATCTTTGTGCACGACGTCGCGCTTGCCGGCGAGTTGCGGGATCCAGAAGGAATGGATCACGTCGTCCGTGCGGAGCGAGAAATTCGCCGTACGCCCAACGGGGAGGTACAGCTCGTTGGCGGTGACGATCTTGTATTGCGGGTAGCGGAACTCCCACCACCACTGATGACCGATCACTTCCACCTGGAGGGCGCCGGTTGCGGCCGTTGCTTCCGTCTCGAAGATGGTGCGGATGCTCGGGACGGCGATGATCGCGAGGATGACGGCCGGAATGAGTGTCCAGGTGACTTCGAGCTTGGTGTTGCCGTGCGTTTGGCTGGGCGTCGAGGCGTTGGGGCGCGCGCGAAACCGCACGACGGCGTAGATGAGCGCTCCTTCGATGAGCACGAACACGATGCCGCCCAAGATGAGCAGCAAGTACGTCAGCCGATCTTCGGCGTGTCCGACCTCGGAGTGCGCGCCGAAGATCGTGTTGGGCAGTCCGGTGCAGGCGGCGAGGCCGAGGACGAACACCGGAGTCAGCGCGGCGGAGATGAAGCGGCGCGCGCGGTGCAAACCAGTCATCCCGTATCCTTATAGACGTTCGATGGACAGGCGCGTGGTAGGAGCGCGCCGAGACCTGGGCGTTTGGCGCGGAAGGTATTCGCTCTCGCGGGTGAAATCAAGGCGAGCGCGGTGGTGCACGCAGGCTGCGCGCCGCGGGCAGGGAATATCAGCAAATGCCCTACACGACGACGTGCGCAGCGGTGACCTCAGGGCACAGGCTCGAGTCGGAGCGTGGGCCGGTACGTGCGCCCGGCCTTCGCCTGCGGACGGTCATCGACGCGCACGATGTCGGCCGTGAAGTCGAACCGTCCGGCGAAGAGCGATGAGCCGACGCCGTAGGAGTCCACGGGCACACCGGCCTCCTTGAACGCACGGATCTTCTCGACGGTAAATCCTCCCGAGACGACGATCTTCACGTCCTCGAAGCCTTCGCGATCGAGGGCGTTCCGCACGTTATGCACCAGCTGGGGATTCACGCCGGTGGGCTTGAAGTTGCCCATGCGCGGAATAATCGATTGGTCTACCATATTTTCCGACGTGTCGATGCGCACGCCCCACAGGCGGTTGCCGAGCGCGCGCGCAACCTCGAGGCTGGTGCGCACGCAATCGTTCTCATAGTCCACGAGCGTGATGATCTGCACGTCGGGCTGCATGAACTCGGCAAACTTTTCGGTGGCCAGCACGGTGTCGCCGTCGTATGCCGCGATCAAGGCGTGGGGCACCGTGCCGATGCCGCTCGTGCCCCACCAGCTCGCTTGTGCGTCGGTGGAGACGCCGATGGCGCCGGCGATGTGGGCGGCGTAGCCGTCGCCGGTCTGCACGACCCAGTGATCGTGGCGCGCGGGAAAGAACATCACCGTTTTGGGGCGTGCGGCATCGACGACGCGGCGAGTATTGGTGCCGACGCGAGTGCGCCGCGCGAGGACGCCAAGATACAGCGTCTCGAGGTGGGCGAATCCATCGTACGGTCCGTCGATGGTCATCACCGTTTCCCAGGGCTCGATCTCGTCGCCGTCGTAGAGCGCGCGCACGTCGAGCTGGCTCCAATCGTCGGCGCAGAGCTTGAGGATGGCAATGGCTTCGTCCATTCCGCCCAGGTAGGCGTGCGCCTTACCGAACACCTGCATGGTCACGCGCGGCGAGTGCCGATCGGCCTTGAGAATTTCCCGGGCGCGCACGAAGTATTTGTCGGAGTAATATCCTTCGCGCATGCGCTCGACCGGCAGATGAAAGACCGACGGGTCGAGGCGGTGGCGCGACGGCGGCGGCGCGCCACTCACGGCGCCGTCTCGCGGGCGCGGGCCATGCGGGCCGGATCGAGAATCTCCGCCAGCTGGGCGCGGGTGAGCAGATTGGCTTCCACGACCAGGTCGGCCACACTGCGTCCGCTTTCGAGTGCCATGCGGGCCACCTGTGTGGCGGCCTCGTAGCCAATCGCGGGCACCAGCGCGGTGACGACGCCGATCGATTGGTCCACGAACCAGCGCAGCCGCGTTGCGTTAGGCGTGATCCCCGTGATGCACCGTTCGCGCAGCACGACGCAGGCATTGCGCATCTGCGATAGGCCCCCCAGCAATCGAAACGCGATCACGGGCTCGAACACGTTGAGCTGCAGTTGCCCCGCCTCGGCGGCCACGGTCACCGTCACATCGCCCCCGATGACGTCAAAGCAGACCTGGTTGACGACCTCGGGAATCACCGGGTTCACCTTGCCGGGCATGATCGATGAGCCGGGCTGCATGGGCGGTAAGTTGATCTCGCCTAACCCAGCGCGCGGGCCGGAACTGAGCAGGCGGAGATCGTTGCATATCTTGGAGAGCTTGACCGCGCACCGCTTGAGGACGCCGGACAGCTGCACGAAGACGCCGGTGTCGGCGGTGGCCTCCACGAGATCCGGCGCCGTAACGAGCGGCAATCCGGCGACTTCGACCAGATGCGCGCGCACGCGTTCGGCGTAGCCGTCGGGGGCGGTGATGCCGGTTCCGATGGCCGTGGCGCCCATGTTGATCTCACGCAGGAGTCCCTGCGTTTCCGCTAGCCGGTCGATGTCCTCGAGTATGGTGTGGCCGAACGCCGTGAACTCCTGCCCCAGCGTCATCGGCACGGCGTCTTGCAGCTGCGTGCGGCCCATCTTGAGCAGGCTCGCGAATTCGGCGCCCTTGTCGAGAAATGCCCCGGCCAGATCGTGCATGGCCTCGCGCAGCTGGTCGATGCCCGCGTGCAGGGCGAGCTTGACCGCGGTGGGATAGACGTCGTTGGTGGACTGCGAGAGGTTGACGTGCGAGTTGGGATGGACGATCTCGTATTCACCGCGGGTGCGGCCGAGGAGCTCGAGCGCGCGGTTGGCGATAACTTCGTTCGCATTCATGTTCGTGGACGTGCCGGCGCCGCCCTGGATCATGTCGACGAGAAAATGTTCGTGATGACGCCCGGCGCGGATCTCGCGCGCCGCGGTCACGATCGCGTCGCGCAGTGGCGGGGGGAGCAGTCCCAGATCGGCGTTGGCGAACGCGGCGGCTTCCTTGACTGCGGCGAGGGCCGCGATGAGCATCGGGAACTCGCGCAGCGGAACGCCGGTGATCGGGAAGTTCTCCAACGCGCGCAGGGTCTGAATGCCGTAGAGCGCGTCGTTAGGAACCTGGCGTTCGCCGAGCAGGTCGTGCTCCGTGCGGCGGCGGCCATCGGCAAAGCCCAACACACGGCCGTGTCCCGCGAGGGTGGCGTCGGCCGAACGCAGGCGCTGCGAGATGGAGCGCGCGGCTCGCGCGATGAGGCGGGCGTAGAGGGCCGGCCGTTCCTGCAGCATGCCGCGCAGGTCGAGCGCGTTCCAGAAGACGAGGCTGCTGCGCTCGAGGGTGCGCGCGCTGGTGCCGTGCGGCGCGTCTTCCTCGAGTAGCACGCCTTCGCCAAGTGCTTCGCCGGCGCCCAACGTGGCCAGGCGCACGGGGCGGCCATCGCCGCCCTTCTCGATCGCCACGCTGCCCGTGTCGACGAACGCGAACAGGCGGCGGGTGTCTCCTTCGCGGAAGACGAAACGGTCGGCATCGAATGTCGCCACGCTCATCGCCGCCGCCAGCGCGTCGAGCTCCTCCTCGGAGAAGCCGGTGAAGAAGGCGAATCGCCGCAGGTCCGTGCCGCCGGCCGAGGTGCTCATCGTGCGGGGAAGGTATAGCGACGGCATCACTGGCGGCAACGGCTGTGCTGGGCGTATTCTCCGGGCGCATGTCGTTTCTTCAAGCCAATCTCGTATGCATCGCGCTCGTCGCGATCGACCTCGTGACGCGCACGTGGCGGCTCCAATGGATCTTGCGGGGGCTGGAGTTCGACGTGCCGTTCGGTGAGGTCTTCACGGTGAACGTGGTTGGTGACGCGGCGTCGGCGGTCACGCCGCTGCGTGTTGGCGGCGAGCCGACGCGGCTCGCGGCGCTCACGCAGGCGAAGGTATCTGTGGCGGCAGGGGTCGTTGCCATCCTGATCGAGACTGCCGTGATGTGGCCGGTCATCATCGCGGCTGCGGGTTGGTTGGCGCTGATTTACGCGCCGGCGTGGTGGCGGGGCGCGGCTCCAGATCTGGAGAACACGCTGGTGAGCGCGTGGCCGTGGGTGCTGGCCATCATCGCCGCGAGCGTCGCGGGGTGGTGGCTCGCTCGGCGGATTGCCCCGCACGCATCTCTGGTGATGCGCCAGGGGACGCGACGCGCGATGGCGTATTGGCGGCGTATGCCCGCGTGGCCGTTGGTTGCATCGATTCCGCTCACGCTGGTGAGCCTTGCCGCGCGGGTGGCGATTCTGCCCGTGCTCGCGCTGACGCTCAGCACGCCGCCGGAGATGGGGCCGCTGAGTTTTGCGTCGTTCCTTCTTATTTACGGTCAGCTCTTGCTGCCGACGCCGTCGGGCGCGGGTGTCGTGGAGCTCGGCTTTCTCGGCGGTGCGGTAGGGGATCTCGGCGTGCACCATCGGTCCATTCTGCTCATCTGGCGCATGTACACCACGTTCGTACTCGTAGCGCTGGGTGTGCTGTTGGGCATTCAGCGGTACGGGAGTGTGGTAGCGGCGGCGATCGTGCGGAGGCGGGGCAACTGAGTGTGGCAATAAGTTATCGTCCTTTGCCGCTGGAGGACTCTCGTGTCCATTACACGTCGTGACTTCTTCGGCGCCGGCGCCACTGCCGCTGCCAGCTTCGCGCTTGGGCGGCCCGCGGGTGTGGCGCCCGTGACGGCCTCACCTTTCTGGCGCGTGTCGCGCGCCGGGCGTGAGGCGGGTCGGCCGGCCGTGATCGCGTCGGCGAACGGACTGCGGGGCGTGGCCAAGGCGCTCGACCTGATGCAGCACGGCGCGGACCCGCTCGATGCGGCCATCGCGGGGGTCAACATTCAGGAGCTCGACCCGACCGATCATTCGGTGGGTTTGGGCGGCTTGCCTAACGAAGAAGGCGTGGTGCAGTTGGACGCGTCGTGCATGCATGGGCCGACACGACGTGCGGGGGCGGTGGGCGCGATCGAAGACATTGCCACGCCGTCGCTCGTGGCCAAGGCGGTGATGGATTATACGGACCACATCTTCCTGGTCGGCGCGGGCGCGAAGCAGTTCGCGCTGGAAATGGGATTCACGCCGCAGGATCTGCTCACGCCGGAGAGCCGGCAGATGTGGCTGCGCTGGAAGGCGAATCTGAACCCCAATGACAATTGGCTCGATCACGACGATGATGTGAAGGGGGCGTACACGCACGGCACGTGCAACATGAATGCCGTCACCGCATCGGGCGACATCGGGAGTGTGACCACGACCAGCGGCACGTCGTGGAAGCTGCCGGGCCGGGTGGGCGACAGCCCGATCATCGGGGCAGGGCAATACAACGACAACGATGTGGGCGCTGCCGGCAGCACGGGGCGCGGCGAGGCAAACATCAAGATCTGCGGCGCGTTCTTCGTGGTGGAGCAGATGCGGTTAGGCGCGACGCCGGAGGAGGCCTGCCTGCGGGCGCTGCAGCGGGCGGTCGCGATGACGGAGGCGCGGTTACTCGATACACGCAAGCATCCCCGGTACGACCTCACGTACTACGCGATCGCGAAAGACGGCCGCTACGGTTCGGCCAACATGTACGAAGGCGCACAGTTCGCGATCGCCGACGCCGCAGGCGCGCGCCTGGAAACGTGTGCCTATCTGTTCAAGCGAGACGACCGGCCCACGGGCCCGGTACCCGCGCACGCCCTCACGCATTGACCTCCATTCCGATGCATCCACGCCTGCTTCGCAGCTTTCTTGCACTGGCGGCGATCGCCGTGCTCGCGTCCGCGTGCGCCACGGCGCATCCTGCCGCGCCCGGCGCCGAACGCGCCGGCCCGCCGTTCACGATCGCCTATGCCATCGCGATGCCCGACACGATCGATCACCTGTACCAGGTCCAGATCGACGTGAGCGGCGCACTCGGCGACACGCTGCGGCTGCAGATGCCGGTGTGGTCGCCGGGCCGGTACGCGCGCATGGACTTCGCGCGCAACGTGCGGAACGAATCGGCGCAGGAGGGCGACGGCCGCGCGTTGCGGTTCGACCGGGAGAACGGTTCGCTGTGGCGCGTGTATCCGTCCGGCGCGCACCACGTCGTATTTCGATACAGCGTGTTCGCGGACAACCTGTCGGGGACGTTCAGCGTGGTGGACACGGCGCACGCGAACTGGAACGGTGCGTCGGTCTTCCTGTACGTCGTTGGCCACAAGCCCGATCCGGTCACGCTCGCCGTCACGCCGCCTAACGGTTGGCACATCATCAATGGCGCCAGCACTGCGCCGGACCAGCGCGCGTTTCATTTCCCCAATTACGACGAGCTGATCGACACGCCGACCGAAGTCGCCAAACACTTCGACGTGGACAGCTTCAGCGTGGATGGGCGGCTGTATCGCGTGATGCTGCACCACAACGGAGACCAGCACGGGTTTCACGACGGCTTCGTGCACGATGTCGAACGGATCGTCCAATATGAGAATCGCGTGATCGGTCCGCCGCCCCTCCAGATGTACACGTTCATGGTGAACGTGGGCTATCCGGGGTCGGATGGCATGGAGCACCTGTACTCCACGCAGGTCCAGACGCCAGCGCCGTGGACCGACTCGGCGTCCTTCATGGCTACGTTAGGCGACGTGGCCCACGAGTACTTTCACGTCTGGAACGTGAAGCGCATTCGTCCCATGGCGCTCGGCCCGTTCGACTACACCACGGAACAATACCAGCCGAGTCTGTGGGTGGCCGAGGGGTGGACGCAGTACTATGGGGAAATCGGCTTGCTGCGCGCGGGGGTCGTGAGCAAGGATGCGTATTACCACGTGTTGGGCCGCGTGATTCAGGCGAATCTGGAGACGCCGGGCCGCAAGGTGGTATCGGCGCGCATGGCATCGTTTCTCGCGCCGTTCTGGGACGGAGCGGCGACGCCCATGAAAGTGGACCGCCCGGGGAGTTTCTTCACGTACTACGTGAAGGGCGAGGGGTTGGCGTTGCTGCTCGATCTGGACATTCGGGCAAGGACCCACAATGCGCGGTCGCTCGACGACGCGCTGCGCGCCTTGAAGCGACTGAGTTGGGATGCGCCGAACGCGAGCTACTATCTTCAAGGGAGAGGGTACACCGAGGAGGATGTCGTGCGCGCGGTGGGCGAGGCGGCTGGCGCCGATCTGTACCCATGGTTCGATCGCTACGTGGGCGGCGTGGATGATCCGCCATTCGCCGACGCGCTCGCGCAGGCCGGCCTACACCTAGTAACGCGCGGCGACCCGGAGCATTCGCAGTACGAGGTGGTCGAAGATCCGACTGTCACCGCCGACCAACTGCGGGTGCGGCAGGGTTGGCTCACCGGAACGGTGACGCCGTGAGCCGCTGTCGCCTAACGGAGCACCAATGAAACAACCGGTCATTTTCTGGGACGTGGATACGCAGCACGACTTCATGGACCACACCGGCAAGCTCTACGTGACGGACGCCGAGCAGATCAAGCCCGCGCTCAAGCGCCTCACGGATTACGCACGCGGCCGCCAGATCCGCATCGTGGCTTCGGCGGACGATCACCGGGCCGGCGATCGCGAGTTGTCGGCCACGCCGGATTTTCGCGAGACGTTCCCCGAGCACTGCATGCACGGCACACCGGGCGCAGCGAAGATCGCGGAGACCACCCTCGTCGCGCCGCTCGTCATCGAACCCGAGGCACTCTCGCACGAAACACTGGCACGCACGCTGTACAGCCACGACGGCGACGTGCTGCTCCGCAAGCACTGGTTCGATGTGTTCACCAACGCGAACACGGAAACACTCCTCGATGCGTGGGATCCGACCGAGATCGTGGTGTACGGCGTCGCGTTGGACGTGTGCGACAAGTACGCCATCGAAGGTTTTCTCGAACACGGCGTTCCGGAAATCCACCTCGTGCTCGACGCGACGAAGGCCATCCACCCCGAGGAAGCGGCGCCGCTCGTGGAACGATGGAAGGCGGAAGGAGTGCACCTCGTCACCACGGATGACGTGCTGAATGGACGGGTGATCTGACCGTCGCGCTGGATCTGATCGACGAGTGGATCGCGGATGGCACGATCGCGCGCGCGGCGGCAATCGTCCTCCATGATGGTGCGGTGGTGGCCGAACGTTGCTGGGGCAATGGCGCCGACGGCTCGCCCCTGGATGCGCTAACGCTGCTTCCGTTTGCATCGCTCACCAAACCGGCCTTGGCTACCGCCGTTCTGCGGCTGGTCGCACGCGGCGAGATGTCGTTGTCGCTCACGACAGGCGATGCGTTAGGCGACGTACCGGAGCACGTGCGCCCGATCACCGCGGCGCAACTGCTCACGCACACGGCTGGATTCCCCGAGTATGTGCCGGGAGTGGCGGCACTCGAGGCGCGGTGGGCGCCGGTGGCGGACTACGTACGATCCTCTCTTGCGGCGCCCCTGCTGTTTGAGCCGGGCACGCGGGTGTTGTACAGCAATCCGGGGTTTCAAGTATTGGGCGCGATGGTAGAGCGTGTCGCTGGCGCAGCGGTGGCCGATCTCCTCGAGCGCGAGACGTTTGCTCCCGTTGGAATGGCCTCCGCCACGCTGCGTCCACTCTCCCGGCCTGGTGCGCGGACGGCACGTGTGGAACTCGGCGGCGGTCGGACGCGCGATCCACGCCACGAGATTTACAACTCGCCGTACTTCAAGCGACTGGGCCGCGCCGATGCTGGGATGTTCGCGACCCCGCGCGACGTCGCCGAGCTGCTCGAGGTCTATCGGTTAGGCGGGCGCGGCGTGCTCCCCGCTGCAGTGGCCGACACGGCCGTGACCAGCCAGACGCATGGCATTCCCGGCCGCTACGGCGCGTATGAATGGGAGAGCTGCGACTTCGGCTGGAGTTGGGAGATCAAGAACGGCAAGCAACCGCACCCTACCGGACCGCGCACGTCGGCGCGAACGTTCGGCCACCTGGGCGGAGCCGGCGTACTCGCGTTCTGCGATCCCGAGCGCGCGCTCACCGCGGTGATCCACACGCTGCGTGATTTCAGCGATGGGTGGGCCGCCGAGCGGCCGTATCTCAGTCGCTTGGCGACCGCTCTCGTACTGGAGCGCGAGCAGTGAGGCGCCCCCGCCCCGTTGCCGGCTCTACCGCGAGGCCGATGTGCTCCGAAAGGCGGCGCCGGCGATGCTTTTCGGCACCGTCATGTAGACGCACATGTTGCCATCCACCAACTCGGCGATGTGCAGATCCGCGGCGACGCTCGCCAACGCATACGCGCGGTCGGGCGAGAGATTGAGTTGCGCGCCGAGCAGCTCGACCATCTGCTGCACCGCGACGCGCGTCGCTTGTGTGAGGTCGCGATCCATCCCCATAGTCATCAGATCGGTGGGTGTTTCGGCACGCGGCCACGTGAAGTGCAGGTCCTTGCGGACGATGACCTGAAATCGTCCGGTCAGCGAGGTCTCTATGGCTGTCTGGTCGACCTCGCCGTCGCCCTGTCCGGCGTGTCCGTCGCCGATCTCGAGCAGGGCGCCTGGTGCGTGCACGGGGATGTAGAGCGTAGTACCGGCCACCAGCGCGTGGTTGTCCATGTTCCCGGCATGCGTGCCGGGAGGATTGCTCGACAGGCGACCTGAATCGGGCGGCGGCGCGTCTCCGATGCTCCCGAAGAACGGTCGTAGCGGCACGCGGATCGCGGAATCCACGGTCGCCATCATGTGTACCGTGTCGAGCGGGATGATCTGCATGCGTCGCGTCTGCGCGCAGTTGTCGGGAAGAAATCCGCTGCAGCCGTTGTATGCGTACGCGATCGGAAATCCGATGCTGAGGATTCGTATTTCCAGTACGTCCCCCGGTTGCGCGCCCTCGACGTAGATCGGGCCCGTTAGGATGTGCCCGCCCGGGCCGCGGTCCGTGACGCGGGCCGTGATGTCGCGCAGCGACTGCTGCACATCTCCCGGTGGAAGGCCGGCGCGCTCGAGCGCTGTTGGGCTGGACGTGATGAGCGTTTCGACCTCGACCGTGTCGCCCGACGCGACGCTGAGTGCGGGCTTGGCAGCGGCACTGTAGTATCCCCACGCGACCGTTTCCGGCGTGGCGGGAAGGTGATGAAAGTGTGGGCGCGTCTGCGCCGCGGCGGCGGATACAGCGGCGGCGATGGCCAGAACAGAGAGCGGTACGACGCGCATGAAGTCTCGCGGGTGAGAGTGCCGCGGAGAACTTATGCGTGTGCGCGCACCGCCGACAGCGGCGGCTCGTGCGTGAAGCTTCAGGACGTGGCCGGCGCGAGCTCCAACACGGTTGCGAGTTCGACACCGTCCGTGCGCCGACGCGCCGGAGGAGTGGTGGGGATGGCGATTTCATCCAGCCGGAACGCCGAGATCTGTACGAGCAACTTTCGTGACGCATCGGCGAGGGCGGCTGACGCCCCGGCGATCTCCTGAGCTCCCGCGCTCTGCTGCTGAGTGGCTGCGGCCACCTGCTGCATGGCAGCGGCGAACGTCTCGGTGCCGCGCGCCACGTGCTCGAGGCGTATGGTGGCCTCGGCCACCAGCTCGCGCGATTGATTAGCCGCCTGTTCGATGGATCGGGTCCATCCTTCGGCATCGACCACCGCGCATTCGATCTCAGCGAACGACGTCAGCGCCAGTTCGGTGGCTTGGCGTACGCCGGCCACCGTCGATGCCGTGCGGCGACTGGACTCGCGCGATTCGTCGACCTTGCCGAGCAGCGACATCACCATCTCTTCGGTTCGCTCGGCCGCCTCCGTGGAACTGGCGGCGAGTTTGCGAATCTCGCTTGCCACGACGGCAAACCCTTCGCCCTGCTCGCCGGCGCGCGCGGCTTCCATGGAGGCGTTGAGCGCGAGGAGTTTGGACTGGCGCGCCATGCGCCGCACGAGGGTCACAAACGAACGGATCTGTTCGAAGGCGTCCACCAGCGCCGCCGCGGCGGTGGCAGCGGACGTCGCCTCACCGGCCAGTGTGCCTAACGCAGCCTCGCTCGCATCGAGGCGCGCGCGATTCGCGCGGGCCAGCGCGCGCAAGGTGTCGTTGCGCTCCACGCCTTCGTGCGCGCCGGCGGACAACCGGTCGGCGATGGCGGACAGGGTGGCCGCATCGGCCGCCGTGCGCGCGATGGACTGCGCCATGTCGGCGGCCTGACTGCTGAGGTCGCTCGATGTGCGCGCCATCTCGCCCGACGCGGTCGACATCTGCTCCGTGCCCGCCGTGATCTCCGCCGACATGGCCGCTGTTTGTTGGGCGGACTCGCGCAGAATGCGAACGAGTCGTCGCAGCTCGGCGATCATGCCGCCGGTCGCGCGGCCGAGGCGGCCCAACTCGTCGTCCTCGCCGATCGACGCGATGTCGACGGCCAGGTCGCCGGCAGCGACGCGCTCCGCGGCTTCGGCGAGCGCCGCGGCTGGCTCGGTGACCCGGCGCGAGACGTAGCGGCTCAGGTAGATGAGCGCGAGTTCCACGATGCCGAGCAAAACCGCCGCGCCGAGCAGGATCGATGTGTCGGCGTCGCGCACCCGATCCAGCGATTGACCCACCCCGCCCCCCATCCCCAACACGCCGCGCATCCATCGGTCTGTCAGGAGCGCGAGTGTGCCTACAAGGAGCAGCGCCAGCGTGCCGCCGCCGGCCACGATGCGACGCTGCACGGATCGCACGCTTCGCCCGATCGCCAGCGTGTCCGCATCGAGCGTCTGCGTATGCTTGTGTGCGATGTCCATGGGGCTAGATTTCAGAGAGGCAACACATCACGGGCCGGTCGCATCCACCGTGCCGCCGCACCATGCCCGTCACTCGTCGGCGGCGAGACGCAACATGACATCGTCCACACCCAACTCCATGGCGGCCGGTCAGGCGAGCTATGATCCCGCCGCCGTCGAGCGCAAATGGCAAGAGCGCTGGCGCGTCGAGCGGACCAACTCCCCCGATCTGGACGGTGCGGAGCATCCGTTCTACCAACTCATGATGTTCCCCTACCCGTCGGCCGAAGGACTGCACATCGGTAACGTGTTTGCGTTCACGGGGAATGACATCCATGGACGATTTCAACGTCTCCAGGGACACACGGTGTTCGAGCCGATCGGGTTCGACGCATTCGGCATCCACTCGGAGAATTACGCCCTGAAGGTCGGGATTCACCCGATGGAGCTGATCCCGCGGAACATCGAGAACTTCCGCCGACAGCTGCGCCGGGTGGGCCTGATGGTCGATTGGACGCACGAGCTGTCGACGACTGATCCGCCGTATTACAAGTGGACGCAGTGGATCTTTCTGAAGCTGTTGGAGCGCGGGTTGGCGTATCGCGGTAAGGCGGCGGTGAACTGGTGCCCGTCGTGCAAAACCGTGCTGGCCAACGAGCAGGTGGTGAACGGCGCGTGTGAGCGGTGCGGCACGCCGGTAGGGCAGCGTTTCCTGGAGCAGTGGTTTTTCCGGATCACCGAGTACGCGCCGCGTCTGTTGGCGGACCTGGACTGGATCGACTGGTCCGAGGTGACTCGCACCGCGCAGCGGAATTGGATCGGGAAGTCGGAAGGTGCTGAGATCGAGTTCGCGTTCCGAGCCCCGATGTCTGGTGCATCTGTCCGTGTCTTTACGACGCGACCCGATACGATTTTCGGAGCGACGTACGTGGTGTTGGCGCCGGAACATCCACTCGTGGACATGGTGACCACGGCATCGGAGCAGCGCGTGGTGCGCGCGTACGTAGATCGGGCGGCGAAGCGCGATCTGGTGGCGCGAAAGACGGGTGATCGCGAAAAGACTGGAGTATTCACCGGTGGGTTTGTCACGAACCCGGCGACGGGCGCGCCGGTGCCGGTGTGGGTCGCGGACTATGTGCTGATGGAGTACGGGACTGGTGCCATCATGGCCGTGCCCGGGCACGACGAACGCGACTTCGAGTTTGCCGGCAGGTTCGGCCTGCCGATCGTGCGCGTGGTGGCGGCCAAGGGCGAGGGAGTGGATACCCCTCTGGCATCGGCGTATACCGACAACGTTGGTGGGCGCTTGGTCAATTCCGGGCAATTCGATGGCCTAACGGTACCGGAGGGCAAGGAGCGCATCGTTGCATGGTTGGCGGGGCGTGGTGCGGCCAAGGCGACGACCACGTACCGGCTCCACGATTGGACGATCTCGCGCCAGCGATATTGGGGGCCGCCGATTCCGGTGATCTATTGTGACGAGTGCGGCATGCAGGCCGTACCGGAGAAGGATCTGCCGGTGGTGCTACCGTACGTCGCGGACTTTCGGCCCGATGACAGCGGCATTTCTCCATTGGCGCGCCACGAGGAATGGTATCGGGTGCCATGTCCCGAGTGTGGGAAGATGGCGCGGCGGGAGACGGACGTGTCGGACACGTTCCTCGACAGCGCGTGGTACTTCTTGCGGTATCCGAGCACCGAGTTCGAGGATCGTGCATTCGACGCCGGCCGCACGAAGCGCTGGCTGCCGGTGGATTCCTACATCGGCGGCAACGAGCACGCCGTGTTGCACCTGCTGTATACCCGGTTCGTGACGATGGTGCTGCACGACGCGGGGTATCTGAATTTCGAGGAGCCGTTCAAGAAATTTCGCGCGCACGGGCTGATCATTCGCGACGGTGCGAAGATGTCGAAGACGAAGGGCAACGTGGTGAATCCCGACGAGTACATCGAGCGGTGGGGCGCCGACACGTTGCGCACGTACCTGATGTATCTGGGCCCGTTCGATGAAGGCGGCGACTTCCGCGATTCCGGCATTTCCGGTGTGAAGCGCTTTCTGGACCGCCTGTGGGCATCGTCCCACGAGATGCGCTCGGATGGCGCGCCGGATGATGCGGTGATGCGCAAGCTGCATCGCACCATCCGCAAGGTGACGGAGGACACGGCGCGGTTGAGCTACAATACCGCGATCGCGGCGATGATGGAGTACATGAACACGCTGCGGTCCAACGAGCGCGTGCCGCATCGGGCCGAGGTCGAGCCGTTAGTCCAACTGGTGGCGCCCTATGCGCCGCACGTGGCCGACGAGTTGTGGGAGCGTCTCGGTCATCCGGACACGATCTTCTCGTCGCGTTGGCCGTCGTTCGATCCTTCGCTGGCGACAGAGGAGGAGATCGAGGTAGCGGTGCAGGTGAACGGCAAGTTGCGGGGCACGCTGCGTGTGGCCCGCGACGTCACGCAGGACCAGGTGCTCGCCGCGGCGCTCGCCGTGCCGGCGATCGCGAAGTTCGCGTCCGGGACGCCGAAGAAAGTGATTTTCGTGCCGGGGCGGTTGTTGAATATCGTGTGGTAGTTGGTGGTTGGTGGTTGGCGAACCCTGATACCTACGACCGTTGTTCGTCGTTCACCAATAACCAACCACCAACCACCGAGCACTAATTCCCCGTCCCCAGCATCCGCGTGCGGCCCGCGAGCTCGCCGCTCAATCGGCGGACGCCGGCGCGGGCCTCGGTCACGAAGGGGACCAGCACAGGATCCGGTGCGCGCCAGGTCTCGGTGACCCAGATATAGGATTCGAGCGCTTCGGCACGCCTGCCTAACGATTCGAGCAGGTGCGCGCGTTGGAGCTCGATCGGGACGGCGAGCAGCGACCCGAACGTCACGTTTCTGGGCGGCAGGATGCGCAGCGCATCGGCCCAGCGTTTGGCCGCGGCGAGGAGGTGCGACCGCGTGGCCCAGATGGGGGTGCAATCGGCGAACATGCAGAGCGAGTCGGGGATCGCGTCGAGCTGGCGCAACGCCGCGACGGTGTCGTTCCGGGCGAGGGCCAGATAGGCCGGGACCTCGCGCGCGCCTAACGCTGCCTCGTTCACATCGCGCAGCGACAGGCCGGTACGCAGCAGCGCCCTGAGCGCGCTCGCCGCGGCACGCAAAGAGCTCGTGTCGCGTGTGTAGGCCCACCAGGGGACTGCGTAGGCGAGTTGTGGCGAGCGCTGCGCGAGCAGGGCGGTGGCACTCGCATTCACGCTGTCCCGCGGGAGGACACCCACCAGCGAGGCGTTGAACAGCACCACGGCCGGCGGTGCCATGCCTGCGGCCGCGCGAGCACGGTCGACGTGGCCCCGGGCCGCGAGCGAGCCAGCCAACTGAATTCGCAACCCGAGCGAATCGCCCCGTGAGCCCGGCGGCTGATGCCCGGGCTTGTTCATGATCCGCAGCGCCTCGATATCCCGCTCGGCGGAGTCGGGCCACTGGAAGAGCGCGCCGCGCGCCTCGAAGAGCTCCTGGTACGATGCGGCTCGGAGCGCGCTGTCGCGCGCGGCGCTCGTGCTCTCCGAATCGATGAGTGTGCGAACGAGCCGAATCGCACCGGCTTCCGCATCGGTAGGGTCGAGCGCGAGATAGGCCCGAATGTACCGCAGGGCCAGCGCGGTGTCGCCGAGGGCAAGCGACTGCTCGATGGGATGAATGTACGCCGGAGCAAACTGCGAATCGGCGGCAATCGATCGATCGAACGCGTCGATGATCTGCACGCTCGTGAAGTAGTGTCCCGGGTACACGCCCAGGTGCTCACGCACTTCGCCGGTGAAGTACCAGACATCGGGATCGGTGGGATAGCGCCGGTCAGCGGCATCGACGGTCGCAAAGAGCCGCTCCAGGTGCGTCCAGGCGAGCGTATCGTTAGGCGATGCGATCGCACTCATCAGGGAATCGGCGACGATCATCATGCTGTCGCGCGGCGCCAATCCGTGATTGAGCCGGCCGGCATGCAGCCCGTAGGCAAGACTCTGCTGATCCCGGAGACCGCCCAGCCAGCCGTGCACGAGGCCGCTCGTGGCCCAGGCCAGCGCGAACGAGCTGTCCAGGCCGATCGCGCGGTCGTAATAGACGCCGGCCGAATCCCAGTTCGAGACCCGGAACCATTGCTCGCCCTGCAGGTACGCCTTGATGGCCGGAAGCGATGACGAGCCAAGCGACCCGCCTAACGTCGCGGTGATCGTGCGGACGCGCCCGAGCTCGCGCAACAATCCAACGGTCAGCGAATCGCAGAGCCGGTCGATGTGCGTCGCCGCATCGCGCGCATCCACGTCGCCGAGCGAGCGGCCGGTGGAAACGTTCACCAACGTCGCGCTGACGTGGACGGAGTCCGGTCCCGACGCCTGGATGGAACCAAAGACCGCGAGTCCCGCACCGGTGGCGCGTCCGAGCGCGACGGCCGACCGCCGGTCCGAGCGCCCTGACCACCGACGAATCACCATCGTCGGCGCCACGGTGCGCAACGGACCGGCGCCATCGAGATTGCGCGCCAACACGTCAACCATGCCTTCGTGCCACAGCGACAGTTGATCGTCCAGTACCTCGAACGGCGCTATGGCCACGAGATTTCGATCTACCGGCGGCAACCGATGCGTCCGCCAATACCACATGGTGCCGCTGCCTAACGCGACGACGAGGGCCGCCGCAATGCCGAGGATCGCCGGGATGCGGGTGCGCGGCCACGCCGCCAGCGGGCCTGCACTCGCCACGACGGCGTCGCGAAACGCGGCGGCGCTCTGGAAGCGCGCCGCCGGATCCTTGGCCAATGCCCTCGTGATCGCCGCGGCAAGACCGGCCGGGACCTCGGGACGCACGGTGTGCAGGTCGGGCGGCAGATCGCGCAGGTGCGCAGCCAAGATCGCTTGGGCGGTGGGGCCGCTGAACGGCGGCACTCCAGCCAACATCTCGTACCCCACGACAGCCAGCGCGTAGATGTCGGCTCGCGCGTCCACGTGGCGCTCACCCGATGCTTGCTCGGGGGCCATGTAGCCCGGCGTGCCCACGCTGAGCCCGGTGTCGGTGAATCGCCCGGTACTCTGCGCGGTCGCGATGGCCCGCGCCACACCGAAGTCGGTGAGCACCGCGTGATCGCCCTCGAGCAGAATATTCTCGGGCTTGATGTCGCGATGCACCACCCCGCGCAGGTGTGCGTACTCCAGTGCGTCGGCGATCTCCTGCAAAACGCGTACGGCGTCGCTCAGCGGCAGTGGACACTCGCGTGTGAGTCGATGGCGGAGCGATTCGCCCTCGACGTACGGCATCACGTAATACAGCAGGCCCTCGATCTCACCCGAATCGAAAAGCGGCAGGATATGTGGGTGGTTGAGCCGAGCAGCGACGCGGATCTCGCGGAGGAATCGATCGGGACCGAGTGAGGCAGCGAGCTCCGGATGCAGTACCTTGAGCGCGACGATCCGATCGTGTTTGGAATCCTGCGCGAGATAAACCGTCGCCATACCCCCGCGACCGAGCTCCCGATCCACCGTGTAGGTCGGCGCGAGGATGTCGCGGATACGCTCGATTGGGGGCGTCATGCGGTATTTTGGCGGGAGTCCAAACCCTTCACCAACCCATCACCATCGACTACCTGTAAACAACTGTATTGACAACGTCACCGAATTTCGTATGTTCGCTGCCCGAGGTGAAATCTTACCGATTCCCCACCAACGCCGGAAGGTCAAATTGAACCACCGTTACCGTGTCATCGCCGGCATCGCCGGAGCAGTTGCGTTCGTGGCGTGCTCGCCGGACAGCCCCAATCCGGTCGCCCCCACCGTAAGCGCGTCGCGTGACATACTCGGCGCGGCGGCCCACACCACTGGTCGCTACATCCTGTCCAGCAGTGCCGGCTTCGGAAGTGATCTGGCGAGTCAGATCGCGAGCCTCGGCGGCAAGCTGGAGCGCGTGCACACCGGCGCCGGATTCGCGGTGGTGAGCAACATCAGCGACGCCAACGCCGCGCAGCTGGCCGGCCTCATGGGGGTGGACGATGTCGAGCCCGACTTCCAGAGCGCCCTCGATCTTCCGGTGCCGTCCAACCTGAGCGCCGTCGG
>JANWIF010000064.1 GCA_025450035.1 Gemmatimonadaceae bacterium | reverse complement strand
TACGCTCTCCATCGTGCTGGTCAACAACAAGATGACGGAAATGATCCAGATGGTCCCTTCGAAAGACAAGAAGTTGAAACAAAGTGTCGAGGGACTGATCCAGCATTTCTCCGTCTACGCCGCATCAGAGTCGCGCACCTCGAGCCGAGGAAGGTAGGACCGATGGGCGCAGGGCAGGCAATGGGGAGCCGGGTCGGCTGGAACGACCCACCCCGCACGGACCGGGTCGAGGGGCTGGGTCAGGCGGAGGCGTCGTTGCTCGCTGCGAAGGACTGCGAGCGCGCTGGCAGACTGGATGACGCCATCCGGGAATACGAGGCCACGGTCGCCAGTCCTGGCGACCGTCGGCAGGACGCGGCGGCGCGTGCCGAAGCGTTGCGCCGCCATGCGTCGATTCTCCGGCGCCGCCAGGACTATGGACGGGCAGCGACGCTGTGCCAGCAGAGTTACGATGCCGCGATCGCGATGGGTTTGACGATCCCGGCGGCGAACGCTCTCAACGGACTGGGTATCATCCATTCCGAGCGCGGAGAATGGCCGGACGCCACGCAGGCACTCGACAAGGCGCTGGCGGTCGGCGGCCATGACGCGACGTTGCGCGGCCACGTGCAGCAGAACTTCGGGATCATTGCGAACATCCAGGGCGACTTCGAGACCGCGCTTCGCCGCTACCGGCAGGCGCTCGAGGCGTTCCAGGCCGCGGGCGACGACCGAGGCGCCGCCGTCGCCTACCACAACCTCGGGATGATCAGCGCCGATCGTCAGCGGTGGGACGACGCCTACGCGTTCTTTGAATCCAGTCTCGCCTTGGCCGACAAGCTCAGTGATCTCCAGTTGCGTGCGATGGTGCTGCTCAATCGCACTGAGGTGCACATCGCGTGTCAGCGCTACGAAGACGCGAAAGCAGGCGCCGAAGAGGCGCTCCGGCTCTTCGCGCAACTCGGGGTGCGACAGGGCAGGTCGGAAGCGTACAAGTTCCTCGGGATGGTGTACCGCGAGACCGGCTCGACGGCACTCGCCAAATCCCGGCTCGAGTCGGCCATCGCCCTGGCGAATGAGGGAGGCGCCGTTCTCGAGGAGGCCGAGGCCACGCGCGAGCTCGCGCTGCTCTACCGCCGCCTCGACTGCAATCATGAAGCCCTGACATTGCTCAACACCGCCCACCGGCTATTCCAGCGGCGCGGCGCCCGGGCGGACTGGCAGAATGTCGGCTCGACCATGCAAGATCTCGAACGGATCTATCTCGAAGTGGTCGGAGGATGGGGCCGGTCGATCGAGTCGGCGGACCTGTACACGCACGGTCACTGCGAGCGGGTGGCGCGGCACGCGGCTCAGTTGGCCACGGCGCTCGGACTCGACGATGTCGGCATCACGACGGTCCGGATCGGCGCGTATCTGCACGACGTCGGGAAGGTGCGCGTGCCGCACGAGATCCTCAACAAGGCGGGGCGGCTGACATCAGCGGAGCGCGAGATCATGGAGCAGCATCCGCTGTACGGCGTGGAGCTGCTGGCGTCGATCGAATTTCCATGGCAGGTGAAACCGATCATCCGATGGCACCATGAAAGGATGGATGGCAGCGGATACCCCGACCGGTTGGCGGGGGACGAGATCCCCTTGACCGCGCAGATCATCGGGGTCGTCGATGCGTACGACGCGATGGCGAGTACGCGAAGCTACCGCGCGGCGATGCCACACAACGAAGTGATCGCCGAGATCCGGAAATGCGCGAAGTGGTGGCGGCCGGAGCTCGTCGATGCATTTCTGACGTTGGTGTCCGAGGAGAACGCGTAGCGCCCATGATCGTGCCGCGAACCATTCGCCAGTGACCCAATAGGCCCGTTAGCCTCCGTCCACACACCTCCTATATACCCGTTGGTTTCGTATGAGCCCCCCAGTCGCACTCTCAATCGGTTCGGCCGCGCCCGCGCCAGCGCCCACTCCGAGTGCAACATCCGCGCATACCGCGACCGCCACGGTCGGCCCAGGGTGCCAGCAGTGCGAACGACTGTTGGCGGAGCGCAACCACTATCGGACCGCCCTGACCGAGATGGCATGCTCCGTCGGCTGGCCGATCGACCGCGAAGCGCATTTGCGGGAGTTGCAGGAGCTGGCACATCAGACGCTGGGCATGTCCTGGGACCGCCCGCACCGCGAGCTGACGCCCGTGCTGGCGCGCCTCGCGTACGGGAAGACGCCAGGAACGGCATCGCCACGCCGTGAGCCGAATACAGCGGCCTTGCTTCGCATTACGCGGCCGATGCGGATGTTTCGCGGCCTGCTGAAACATTTCCGCTGAGGGTCCCAGCACTCCCCATCATTCGCCCGCGATGTCGCGATGCGCCGACGGCAGCATGAGCGTGAAGGTAGATCCGGCGCCGATCGTGCTCTGTACAGTTAGATCACCACCCATTCCGCGCGCCAGATCACGGCTGATCGCCAGACCGAGACCCACACCCTCGTTCCGTCGCGTCAGACGTTGGTCGACCTGCACGAACGGCAGAAACACGGCCGAGAGCTTGTCGGCGGCGATCCCGATACCGGTATCCGCTACCGTGATGGCAACCATCGCCTCCCGAGCGGTGCACGTGACACCGATCTCGCCACCCACGTCGGTGAACTTGACCGCGTTCGAGAGCAGATTGAGCATGATCTGCTGCAGCTTGTTCCGGTCCGCGCGAACACACATCGCGGGATCACACTCGGCGATTTTGTAGGTCAGTCCCTTGGCGCGCACCTGCGGCACGATCAACGCCTCGGCCGCCGCAAGTGCCTCACGCACGGGCACGTCGACCGCGTCGTACTGTACGCTTCCTGCCTCGGCGCGCGTGTATTGGAGCACCTGGTTGATGAGCCCCAGCAAATGCTCCTGGCTCTGCTTGATGCGGGAAAGCGCGGTCCGCTGCTGCGCGGTGACCGGACCATGTACCCCGAGCTCCATCAAGTCCGCGTACCCGCCAATGGCGTTGAGCGGCGTGCGCAGCTCATGGCTCATCACCGCCAGGAACTCGCTCTTGGCGCGATTCGCGGCCTGGGCCGCCTGAAGCGCCCGAGCCCGTTCTCGCCCCAACGCGAGTTGCGCGCCGACGCGCGCCAGCAGTTCCTGTGCGCCAAACGGTTTCACCAGGTAATCGTCAGCCCCCGCCTCGGAGCCCTCGATGCGAGCTTCTTCCCCGGCGCGCGCGGAAAGCAGCACGATCGGGACGGTGGCCGTCGCTGGCTCCCGGCGCAGCGCCCGCATGAGCGCAAAGCCGTCCAATCCCGGCATCATGACATCGGTGAGAACCAGATCGGGACGTGTGCGGCGCGCCGCCGCGAGTGCCGCATTGCCGTCGCCGACAGCCTCGACGGACCACCCACGATCATTGAGCAAACGGGCGACATATTCGCGCATATCGGCGTTGTCATCCGCCAGGAGGATGCGCGGTACGTCATTGGCGGTTAGGGTAGTCTCCGCGGCAGGAGACGTGATCGCACCGATTGCGGCGTCGCCCACGCGAAGTCCCCTGTCGGGCGGCGCTGGGCGCGGCAACAGTCGCAACGCCTCCTCGACGTACGGCAATACGCCGAGCCGGGTCGCCCCCTGTTGCCGCGGCGGCGCGCGTCCCGCCTCCACGAGCCGGTGTGCCGGCAGGTGGGCCGTCCCGTATGGGATCGTGATCGTGAACGTCGTGCCTTCACCGGTTCGGCTCTCAACCTCGACCCGCCCACCGTGCCAGCGCACGAGCTCCTTCACCAATGCGAGCCCGATCCCCGTCCCTTCATGCGTGCGGCTGCGCGCGTTCGGCACACGATGGAATCTCTCGAAGACCCGTGGCAACTCATCCGGAGCGATGCCGACACCCGTGTCACTCACGCCGACGACCACGCCGGCGCCTGCGTCGCGAACCCGCACCGTAATGCCGCCCTCGAATGTGTGCTTGAACGCGTTCGACAGAAGGTTCAGCACGATCTTCTCCCACATGTCTCGATCGATGTACACGGGAGCCGGGAGTGGCGGCGCGTCCACCACGAGGGCCAGTCCCGCGCGCTCCGTCGCGGAGCGAAACGCGCTTGCCAATTCCGCCGTGAACGCGGCCAGATCGGTCTCCTCGTACGACGCGGCCACTCGGCCCGCCTCGATACGTGAGAAGTCGAGCATCGAGTTGACCAGCTTCTGCAGCCGGAGGGCGTTGCGATGGATGAGTTCCAGACGCTCACGATCGGCGGGGGTCGCCGCCATATTCGCGAGTAGGTCGGCCGCCGGTCCGAGCATGAGGGTGAGTGGCGTGCGGAACTCGTGGCTGACGTTCGAAAAAAACGCCGTCTTTGCCCGGTCGAGTTCCGCGAGTTCCTCCGCACGCTGCTTCTCTGCCTCGTAGGCACGCGCGTTCGCGATCGCGGTGGCGATTTGCGCGGCAAGGAGCACGTAGAAGCTTCGGTACTGCTCATCGAGCGCGACACGCGCGCTGACCCCGGCGACGAGCGCGCCGACGAATCGATCGCTCGTTTGACCGGGGATGGGTACCACCACGGCGGTGTGAGGCGCGTCCGTCCATGGTCCCGGTGGCACGCGGCCGAACCGGCCGCCCAACCCCTCGACAGTCTGGATGGCGCCCGTGCGGATGGCGTCGCGGATCGGCCAGTCAGTACCCGTTGAAGCGTCCCCCGCGAGGCCGACGACGCGGCGGGCAATAGCTGCACCAGACTCGACGCCGGCGGCGCCCGCGAGATGCGCTTCGGTCGCGTCGCGGTCGATCAGATAGATGAGGACAAAAGGGACGTCCCGCGCATGCATCCCCAGAATCTCGGCGGCCGTGGCGCACGCGGACTCCGCGGTCTGGGACTCTGCGAGGGACCGCCCGCCCAGGTCGCGGAGAGCCCCAAGCCGCCGCTCGCCGATCACTTTCTGCGTGATCTCGTGCACGGTCGCCAGCACGCCGCTGATTCCGCCCGCCGGGTCATCACCCGGCACCGGACTGTAGGCGACCGTGAAGTGCGTCTCTTCGACGAAGCCGTGCCGGCTGACTTCGAGGAAGATGTCTTCCATCCACGTCGCCGGGCCGCCGCGGAACGGCGTGTCGATGAGTGGCCCCAGAATATGCCAGATCTCGGGAAAACACTCGCGGACCGGCTGCCCCATTGACGCCGGATGCTTGGTCCCCAGCACCGGACGGTAGGCGTCGTTGTAGAGTTGGATGTAGTCCGGCCCCCACCAGAGGAGCAGCGGGAAGCGGTTGGCCAGCAGCAGCCGGACCATCATTCGCAGGTTCTGCGGCCACTCCTCGACTGGCCCCAACGGCGTAGCGCTCCAATCGATCGACCGCATGAGCGCGGCCATCGCCCCGTCGCCGATGAACAGGTCGGGTGCTGCTGGGGCGTCAGAGCGGGCACTCATGGGCGATCAGGCACCGGCAATATTCTAGGCCGTCGGGTCATACGAGGACCGTCACCCCGGGCTCGCGAGCCCGCGAGCCGGTACGCGCAATGTAGGGAACCGATCAGTACGTCGCCATCCCGGACTCTCGCGCCCTGGCCCCTTGCACGCTACGCCGGGGATCGGGGTGTCCCGGTGCACCGCTCGGCAGACATCAGGATCGGAGGAGCGGACGCCGGAAATTGCTGAGTGTGGCATGCCGGGACGCTGCCCGCCCCTGCAATCCGTCCAAGACACGCTCCGATGCGGGCGCAAATTTGCCGTTCGCGCCCTCAACCCAGTCATCGGTCCATGAACCCATGTGCTAGGCTGTGCCTCGTCTGCATCCCGCTCTGCGCGACGGCGTCCGTCGTCCGCGCGGATGACGTCATTGGTTGCCACGTCGGTACCTATCGGCTGAGCAACGGAACACTGGTCGATATCTCGCCAGAGGATACCAACACCCTTCGCTGGATTCAGCTCGATGGAGAAACCGGCGTGCTTCACAGGACGGCCCAGGGTGCCTGGACGAGCACCAGCGGCTGGACTGATCGCGCCGATGGCAAGGTCGTTTCGTTCTCGGCTTGCACCGAGGGGCGCATGCAGTTTGCCGGCGTTCCGGGACAACGGATGGTGTTCGCCGTCAGGACGAC
>JANWIF010000063.1 GCA_025450035.1 Gemmatimonadaceae bacterium | reverse complement strand
GTCGAGAACCAGCTCGGCTACAAGATGGTCAAGTGGATCGAGCGGATCGAGTTCATCGCGTCTGAGAAGCAGATCGGCAAGGGCGAGGGCGGATCGAACGAGGACGACGAATACTTCGACCTGCTGCCGAACATCTGAGCCGGACGGTGGGGCGTTCACATCCGCAGACCGGCCCGACGCGACGTGATCGGTCCTGTCGCTCTTGATTTCATCCTGCGGCTCAGCCGTGCTCGCATGCACGGTGTAGCCTTTGAACACGATCTCGGATGTGATCACTCTGGGTGATCGTACCACGCACGTGACCGGCTTCCGAATTCCAACTCACGTGATCGCCAACGCGGAAATGCTTCGTCGTCATCGGTCGTCCTCGGGTAGTCGGTAATGAAGTTGTGACTCCTGTTGAACGCCGCGTTGCGCCAGTCCAGGCCCGTTAACCTTCGACAGCGGGAGGATATCGGAGCGCTCTGGCCGACGTTAACCCCAGGAACGGCGGGGTTAACCGACTTGCCCAGGGAGCTAGACGTTGAATCGGAACAGCATCACGTCTCCGTCCTGCACCACGTACTCCTTGCCCTCGCTCCGCACCGCGCCCTTCTCGCGCGCAGCCTTCCACCCGCGATTCGCCACGAACTCATCGAACGACACGGTCTCGGCGCGAATAAACCCGCGCTCGAAATCCGTGTGAATCACGCCCGCCGCTTTGGGCGCCGTGTCGCCCTTGTGGATGGTCCACGCCCGCACCTCCGGCTCACCGGCCGTGAAATATGTTTCCAAACCGAGCAGGGAGTAACTGGCGCGAATCAGCCGGGCCAGGCCGGCCGACTCCAGGCCTAACGAGGCCAAAAATTCCACCCGGTCCTCGGCCGGCAGGTCGGCCAGCTCGGCCTCGATCTTAGCGGAGAAGGGCACGATCTCGGCGTGTTCGCCGCTCGCCGCGACGGTCGAGCGCAGCGCCCGCAGGTACGGACCTTCGGCGCCGGTGAGCTCGGTGTCGCTCACGTTGGCGGCGTACAGCACCGGCTTGATGGTCAGCAGATTGAGCGACTGGAGCACCGCGTGCGCCGCGGCATCGACACCCAGGTGCCACAGCGCCCGCCCATCGGCGAGCGCCGAGTACGCCGCCTCGAGCACCGGCAGCTCGGCGAGCGCGTCTTTGTCGGCCGACTTGGCCGCCCGCCTAACTCGGTCGAGGCGCTTCTCCACGGTCGCCAGGTCAGCGAGGGCCAGTTCGAGCTCGATCACGTCGCGGTCGCGCACCGGGTCCACGGCGCCCATCACGTGCAGCACGTCGGGATCCTCGAAGCATCGGACCACGTGCACGATGGCGTCGGTCTCGCGGATGTTGGCGAGAAACTTGTTGCCTAACCCTTCGCCGCTCGACGCGCCCTTCACCAGGCCGGCGACGTCCACGAATTGCACGACCGCGGGCACCACGCGCTTGGGCTGCACGATCTCGGCGAGCGTCGCGAGCCGCGCGTCGGGCACCTCCACAATGCCGACGTTGGGCTCCACCGTGCAGAACGGATAGTTGGCCGCGTCCGCTTTGGCCGCGGTGAGCGCGTTGAACAGTGTCGACTTCCCGACGTTGGGCAGACCGACAATGGCGAGTGAGAGCATCAGCGATCGGATGAAGAAGGAGTCAGGGAGCGCAGTCAGCCCTCCCGATTGTACGCGTTCATTGCCGCCGCGATGCCATCGTGCGCCCACGTCTCGACGGCGGCCGATACGTTCGGCATGAGCGTCAGGATCGCCTCGCGGTCTGCGGACCCGAACGGCGACAGCACGAAATCCACCAGTTCGCCGACCGGGCGCTCGGGATCGGCGGGCCGGATCCCCAAGCGCAGCCTCGCGTATTCCCGGCTGCCGATCTCGTGCTCGATGCTCTTGAGTCCGTTGTGCCCGCCGGCACTGCCGCTCGCACGCAGCCGCATGCGCCCAACGGGCAACGCGACGTCGTCCACCACCACCAGCAGGTCGGTGGCCGGAGACCAGAACGCGCGGCGCAGATACGGAATGAGCACCCGGCCGCTCAGGTTCATGAACGTGAGCGGCTTGACCAGGCGCACGTGTACCGGGCCTAACCGTCCGGTGGCCGTGCGGGCCTGACCGTCCTCGCGCCACGCGCCGAGATGCCAAACGTCGGCCAGGTGGTCCACCACCCACCAGCCGACGTTGTGGCGCGTTCGCTCGTATTCCCGGCCGGGATTCCCCAGGCCGACGATCAGCTTCATGCGCTCACGCGCCGGCCACGACGAGGGTCTCGCCAGGCGATACCGTTATTTCTTCTCGTCCTCCGCATCCTCGCCCTCGTCCGCCTTCGCCTTGCGAATCAGCTCGGGCTCGGTGACCGCCTCGCCCTCGACCGCCGCTTCCGGCGCCGCGACTTCCGCTTCCATGCGTGGCGGCGCGACGACGCACACCGTGGCATCGCCTTCCACGAGTACCTCGACCCCTTCGGGCACCTTGAGGTCGCGCACGTGGATCGAGTCGTTCAAGTCGAGCTCGGTGACGTCCACCTCGATGTGCGTCGGCATGTTGGCCGGATCCACTTCCACGCTGATCTCGCGCAGGATCTGATCCAGCACGCCGCCCGAATTGCGAACGCCGGTCGACGTCCCCACGAGCAGGATCGGCAGATCGACCGTCACCTTTTCGCCCGCCACCAGTTCGAGAAAGTCGATGTGCAGCACCTCGCGCTTGAACGGATGCCGCTGAATTTCGCGGATGAGCGTACGCGACACGGTGCCATCGATGTCCAACTCGACGACGGTCGTCTCGGCGGCGATCCGGTCTAACAGACGGCCTAACTCCCGGGTGCTCACGGCGACCGGCTGCGCCTCCCGGCTGTGTCCGTAAATGACGCCGGGGATCATGTCGGCCGAGCGCAGCTTGCGCGCCGCGCCTTTGCCAATGGTGGATCGCTTGGATGCTGAGAGAGTTATTGCCATATGGAATGTCTGGTGGTTGGTCGCACCGACTACTCGAATAAGGAACTCACCGACTCGTCCGAATGCGTATACCGGATTGCCTTCGCCAACAGCTCGCCCACCGATAGCACGCGCAACTGGCCGAACCGGCGCTCGGGGGGAATAGCAATCGTGTCCGTAACTGTGACTTCGACAATCGGCGCCGCCACGAGTCGTTCGACCGCCGGACCCGACAACAGCGCATGGGTTGCACAGACGTAAATGTCCTTGGCCCCCAGTGCTTTCAGCGCGCGCGCGGCCTCGCTCACCGTACCCGCCGTATCGATCATGTCATCGGGAATGAGACAATCCCGACCCTCCACCTCGCCGACCACGTTCAACACCTCGGCCATGTTAGGCGTTGGGCGGCGCTTGTCGATGATCGCGAACGTGCCGTTGAGCCGCTTCGCGAATCCGCGTGCCATTTTCGCCGAGCCCACATCAGGTGCCACCACCACCAGATCGCGCAACTGCTTCTTCCGGTAGTGCGACACGAACACCGGCGCCGCGTACAGATGGTCCACCGGAATGTCGAAGAACCCTTGCAGCGCGTGCTGGTGAAAATCGATCCCGAGCACCCGGTTCGCGCCCGCGGTCGTGATCAGATTCGCCACCAGCTTGGCGCCGATCGCCACCCGCGGCTGGTCCTTCCGATCCTGCCGCGAGTAGCCGTAGTACGGCATCACGCACGTGATGCGCGCCGCCGACGCCCGCCGCGCAGCGTCGATCAAGAGCAATAGCTCCATGATCGTCTCCGCCGGCGGATTCGTGGGCTGCACGATGAACACGTCCGCGCCGCGCACGTTCTCATCGATCCGGACGAAGATCTCGCCATCGGCGAACTTCGAGATCGTCACGCGGGCGAGCTCGACCCCCAGGCACCGCGAGATCTCGTCGGCAAGCGCGCGATTCGCCGTGCCCGCGAGCAGCTTGAATCCTCGTCGCGGAACGCTCAGTTCATCCATGACCGCAGCCCTGTAACATAGTGCAATACGGCGGGTTGGTCTAGTGTAGTGACTGGCATAGTGAACGTCATTGCCCGTGCTGGATTCGACCCGCCGCTCCACGCCAGCGGCGGGACATTAACCTCGCCAATCTAGCGGAACGTGTGCGCGGGACGCTACTGCGGTGATAACCGGAACACGGACGTTGCGCTCAATGGAGGCTGTTCTCCGGGCCGCCCGCACGGCCCACTCCGTCGCGCTTCGAGCAGGCATCGCCTCGGCGCTGATTGGCGTATGGGACGAGCGATCGCGGCAGGCGCTGCTCGAGCGGACGCACGATCCATCACCTGGAGTCCGTGCCAGCGCCGTGATGTCGCAGTTTCCGGCCAGGACACCGGACGGGCGGCGACGGCGATGGCTTCCCGGGCGCGCGGAGCAAGGCCATGTCGCGCATGGAGACATGCGCCGACCTTCGAAAAGCAGAGAAGACGACGGCGGGAATTGCCCCCGGTGGATTCGAACTACCCACCCCATGGCCTAACGGGCACTCAACCTGCTGAATCCGCCCTAGGCGTACACCGGACGGTATCGGTCAAGACCGAAATACGCACCCTCCCGCACCAGTTTCCGCACCAGTCGCATGGGGGCGGCGATGACCACCGACTGCCTCCACCGCCATCGCGCAGTCGTGTTAGGCACGCTGCGCGGCCGGACCGTCCGGCGGATGTGGTGCGCCGACTGCAGGCGCATCCTCGGACCGCCGGTCAGCGCCGCGACGATGTCAAATCGGCACCTAGAAGGACTCCCGTACGGGCCGCCGGAAGGGAAGGTGGTGAGAGCCCACCGAGCGTCGCGGAAGCGCGCGCCGAGCGAATCCGACACCCGCAGCGTGATCATCCAGGTGCGGCTCTCGCGCAAGCGTGGAGCGGGACACGGCTCGGGCCGCCAGCGACCTCCACGCGCAACGTCCGCCGCACGGCGTCACGGACGTGAGGGGCGCCCATCCCAAATGCCTAACGCGCGGCCGCAACCAACCGAGAAGAAACGCCCTGGCGCGCAATGGCCTGCTCGTACACCTCGAGGTACCGCGATGCGATCCGCTCAGGTGAGAACAGCGTCGCGGCCCGCCGCCGACCCTCGGCGCCGAGGCGCCGTCGAAGCGTTTCGTCGCCGAGGAGGCGCACGATCGCACAGGCGAGCGCGGACGGATCGTCAGGGGGACAGAGGATCCCGCTGCCCTCCTGCGTGACGCTCTCCGGGATCCCGCCCACGTTGGTGGCGACGACGGGCACGCCGAGCATCTGCGCTTCGAGCGCGACCAGCGGAGCGCCCTCGGCGCGGCTTGGGATGACGACGATCCGCGACCGACGCAGGAGGGCGACGGCCTCATCTCGGCTCACCCGGCCGCGAAACGTGACGAGGCGATCGATGCCGATTTGCCGGGAGCGCTGCACCAGTTGATCCCGCAGCGGGCCAGTGCCCGCGATCGTGAGCGAGACCTTCCCGATCCGCGCACTGACCAGGCGCATCGCTTCGAGCAGGATGTCGGGACCTTTCACGGCGCGCAGATTGCCGAGGAAGAGAAGGTCGATGGTCGGTTCGGCCGGGTATCCTGATGCGTCCGCGGCGGCGGCCGCGACGTCCACCGACACCGAGTTAGGCACGACCGCCATCTTGTCGGCAGTCTCGGGCGAGCGCTCCACGATCGTTCGGCACAGCGCGGCCGACACTGCGGTCACGGCGTCGGCAGCGCGGAGCAAGCGGTCGAGGCGAGTCCAGGATTGGCCGTCGGCAGCACCATTCACATCGGTGCCGTGCAGCGTCAGCACCGTCGCGAGTCCGAGGCGCCGACAGATGTCGAAGAGCGTGACGTACGAATCGTTCACGTAATGAAAATGTGCGACGCGCGCGTCGAGCCGCGCTTTGAGCAGGGCGATCCCGCCCACCGCCGTGGCTCTCCGCACGCGGTATCCGACACGGGCACGGATCGGTCCGGTTAGGCTGGTGTCGGCCCGCAGGCAGAGGCCGACGATCAACTCGCCTGCACGGCCGCGGCGCACGCGGGGCACGAGTGCGTCGCGCTTCAGCTCGATGACGGCGCAGCGCGAACCGGTGCGGAGCAGCGTGTGGGAAATGGTTTCCGTGGCAACGCCGACGCCGCCGTCCACGCCGCCGTACCAGGGCGTGATGGTCAATACGCCTCGCGCCGGGGCTGGGCTGACAGACATCAGGGTGCGTGTGACAGGACCGTGACACGTCGGTGAGGCCGAAGATCGCGCGTCGATGCCTCACGAGTCAAGCTCATGCATCGGGTGATGCACACTCCGGTGGTATGGCGGTCGCTGGCGGGTGTACGACGTGGGATTCGGACCGCCGCACGCGAAGCCCTTCAAGCACCGCGTGTATGATCTCGGCTCCGACCGTGCAACCGAATCGCCGCTTCGTTAGGCAGGATGGCACGCAGCGCGTCCGCACGTTCGCTCGCGGCGACTCACACGAAATCACGCCGGAGTATCACAGGCGACTGGCCATCGTCCGGCCAGCAACCTTGAGTGCCGAGTCACTCGCCCCCGGTCAGGTGCCCGCCTTGACGAGTACCGATCCGTGTCGGAAATAGACGCCGTTCAGGATTTTGCCGTGCAGAAGCGTGGCCTCGTCGCCGATGCCCTGCACCGGGATGAGCGTCATGTCGGCCGGCTTCGGAGGAACGGGTATCACCCATCGCGGGAAGTAAGCATGAGCAGCCTGGGCGTCGGGAAACACCCGATAGGTGATCTCGACACCATAAAACGACGTCTGGCTCTTGTTATAGCGACAGTGGAAGTTCATGCGCGCTTTGTCGCCCGAATCCACGACGACGGGGAACCCCATCAGCTTCGACGCCTCCGGAGCGGTCAGCAGCAAGCAAGCCGGTGAGGGTTGAGGCGAGGGCCGCGCGGCAATGATCGTAAAGCCAAGCGCTGCGGCGAGGCCGGCGGTGCGAACCATAGGATCCTTCGCTCCAAAGGACTTGACTGACAGGCGGTTCACCCACGTTAACTAGGTGCGGCGCTTGCTGGGGCGCAAGGGTCGAAGCAGCTCGGTGCCCCTTGCGCCGCAAACACCGGCTTTGACTGCGGTTCGCGCTCACTACGGTGCAGCAGCCTGTTGGGGGGATGAGTTTGCTCGCTACCACGAGTCGGCGGCCACCGCTAAACACCAGGCTTGACTCCGGTCGATGTAGCGGATGTAGCGGATGTAGCGGCTGCTCGCCTCTTGCCCGCGTTCGTAACGCTCTTGTTCGCCGCCGCAAGCGCGTAGGCTGCTTGCGGCATCCACCGACGCACTGCGGCCCTTTCGTCGGCGCTCCTACGCGCAAGTGTCTGGAGTTCCTCGACTGCATTAACAGCCTCGACCCTGTCGCTGGGTAGTGCTGCCATCGCTGCGCGATACGCTTCCCCGATTGTCCGTTCCTCGCCGCCCCAGTGCTCCTGCCGCGCCCGGACACCAGCCGTCCGTAGCGCGTGGTAGTCGATCACGTCGTCAACCGCGCGATCGTATGTCCCCCGAATGTCGATCGACTCGGGCCTGATTGTCTGGCCCGAACGAAGCGACGCATCTCTGGCGAGATCCTTGGAGAGATCGGCGAGAAGCGGACTGTGAGCCCGCGATTGACCGCGCTCCCAGGGTTCGTCCCCAAGGAGAACGTAGTCGGCGCGGGCGCCTAACAGCTCGCAGAATTGAATCAACGCGTCTACGCGGGAGGAAGGTTCACCTCCTCCCAATCGACGTACCGCACCGAGGCGCCCTGTGGTCTCCGGCGCCACCGCTCTTGCGGCGGTAGCCAGTTGTGCACGGTGGACGCGAGCGGCGGAGATACGGCGTGCGGCCAGGAGCGACGTGCGAACACCGCACTAGTTTCCGCACTAGTCGCCAATCTCGGAGCGGGTTGCGTGACTGTAGCGGGAATTGCCCCCGGTGGATTCGAACCACCATTCTCGGATCCAAAGTCCGATGTCCTGCCATTGGACGAGGGGGCACCGAGCCTGGGCAAGCTACTCAACGCCACCACCTGACTCAAGCGCGATCGCCCACCCCTCACGCCGCGCGCGTCGTCGTCAGTCAATCCGTTCGACGGCCGTGACGCGCACAAGAGTGCTCGTGAGCTCGTGCCGATACGGGACGGCCCGCGCGATGGTCCCGGCGTCCGGCGGCTCCTCGAAGATGCCGAACACCGTCGACCCGGAACCGGAGAGCAGAGCAATGGCGCCCCCAGCCTCGCGCAATCGTTCGATTACCCGTGCAACCTCCGGATGACGCCGACCCACCGGCTCCTCGAAGTCATTCTCCGCAAGCTCGGCCACGTCGCTCCAACGACTCAATCGCCCGGCGTGCAGGTGCGCCGGCGCCCATGTACCGACCTGTTCACGATCCTCATCCAACCAGCGATATGCTTGGGTGGTGTCCACGGCAAACCCGGGGAACACGAGCACGACGCTTCGCTCAGCGAGCGGCGGCAGCGCGCGCATCTTTTCCCCGCGTCCCCATGCAAATACGACCGGATCGGTTGTGGTGAGATAGGGGACATCGCTGCCCAGCCCCATGGCGAGCGCGAGCAGCCCCTCCTGCCCAACGGGGCGTGGAGCGAGCGCGTCGAGCAATCGCAGCACAGCGCCGGCATCGGCGCTGCCGCCGCCCAGGCCGCCACCCACGGGAATGCGCTTCTCAATTTCTATCGCGAAGCCGGCGGGCCAACCGGTCGCGTGGGCGTACGCCGCCGCCGCGCGCAGCGCCAGGTTCTGCTCGGACGGGCCGGCGTCGGCGCCGCGGCAGTCGATGCTCCGACCCGATGGAAGCGCGCGCACGGCGACGTCGTCGCCTAACGCAAGGCGCGCGAAGACGGTCTCGATCGCGTGGTAGCCGTCGCCCCCGCGGGCCAGCACCCGCAAGGCGAGGTTGATCTTGGCGTGGGCCACGGCCCGCGCCGCGCCGCCGCTCATCCGGCGCCGGTGGACGCGGCGCCCCGCGGCGCCGGCTCGGCGGCCCCGGCGGCATCCTCGGCCCGCTTCAGGTCGCTGAAGTGCATGCCTAACCGGGCGAAATAATAGATGCCGATGAGCGTGATCGGGATGTACGTCAGGACGTGAAACCCGATCGCCCCACTGGTGGCCCGCGCGGCATCCACGCCGTATAGGCCAAGCCCCTGTTGGCCGATGTACTCGAACACACCGAAAAATCCGGGCGCACTGGGTACGGCGACGCCGATGGCGATGAGCCCCTGCACAACCAGCGCGGCACTGAACGGGGCGACGATCCCCACGGCTTGGAACGCAAGCCAGAACGCGACTCCGTTCATCAGCCAATGCACGATAGCCCAGAACAGCACCTCCAGAAATCGCGCCGGATGGCGAAGCACACCCAGTCCGGCGGCGAATGCCTTCAACGCCTCCACGCCGCGCTCCTCGAGCCGCGGCGCGACCCGCCGCGTGAATAACTCGAACAGCCGGATCACGCGTTCGGGAAAGAACACGATGAGGTACAGCGCGAACACGGCGATGGCGACCAGCACGGCGCCGCTCACCATCCACTCCTCCACCGGCCGGCCGGCCACGAGCCGCTGCCCTGGGAACGCGGGGTCGAGGAGCGCCGAGACCATGAGCAGCAGCACCACGAACGCGTCGAACACGCGGTCGACAGCCAACGAGGCGATCGCCGCCGAGAAACTCACGCGGCTGGTCTCGCGCGTGAGCGCGTACGCACGGGCCAGTTCGCCCGCACGGGCGGGCACCACGTTGTTCACCATCATCCCGATCGCCGTCGAGCGCCACAACATGCCTAACGGGAGGCCGGGGGCCACCGATGCGAGGATGGGGCGCCACCGCCGCGCGCGCACGGGAAAGATGAGCGTCCCGACGATCGTGGCGCCGGCAAAATAGTAGAGGTTCGAGTTGCGCAGATGGTAAAGGACGCGACCAAAATCCACCGCGTGGAACGCCCAATACAGCAACGCGATGCTCAGCGCGATGCCGAGCCCGTTCCGCCACCCGATTTTCATGCCGAACTCTACTCGACGAGCGCCAGATCGATCAGGTCGAACAGCTCCTGCACCGCATCGCGCGACGGGGCGTCGCCCTGATGCAGAATCTGCGTCCGAAGCTCCGCGGCCCGGGACAACGCGCTGCGTCCGTGGTAGAGGAGGTGCTCGATTGGCACCACATCGGTGTCGGGGATGGCGGTCGGTTCGCTCAGCGGCCGCTCGTCGAGTTCGCTCAGACCAGCGATACCATCCTGGAGCAGCGCCCGGAGCGCGGGACCGGTGGGTGTGCGGACCCGCGACCGCGTTGGTGCGTGAGGGCCGGCGGCAAATGTCGCGGGAGCGGCGGGCGGCACACCAAGTGCGGACACTGGAGCCGGGGCTGGTGCAGCGACCTGGGGCGCCACGCTCCGGACCGGCATCCGCGTGACGGTAGATGCCTGCGGCGTGTTGCGCGGGGTGGCAAGTCGTTCGAGGCCGCGCGTAATCTCGGCGGCGCTGGTGCCGGGGTTTGAGAACAGCGCGGCCGCGGCATCCACGGCCGCCAGCGCGTTCTCCTCGAGCGCCGCGGCCCGCGTGCTCCACTCGGCGGCAAAGCGAGCTACCAGTTTCTCGCCGAAACTGTTCGCCGTCGCGCCTAACGCACGGACGGCGTTGCGAACCTCGCGCGCCAGTCGGTCGCGATGCTCCGCGCCGGTCTGCGATCGCGCCTCGGCAACCACGCCGCGCAGGTGTTCGGCCAAGCTCACGACCTCCAACCTGAACCGCTCGGCCGGCGTCGTGGGCGGATGCGGTGCGGCCGACACCACGTGGGGGCCGCCATCGGAGTGATACAGGTCCGAGATGGGCACGATGCGATCGGCACGTCCTGTCTCATCAGCGACCGCGGTAAGCGCGTTCTCGAACGGGGCGAGCTCCGGCATGTCGGATGCTGGTCGACCCTGCGCGCCGATGTCGCGCGACGCGCGCCGTAGAACAGTAGCCGCGGCGGCGAAAAGCGCCGTCTCCTTGGGTCCGCCGCCGCTTCCACCCGCACCGGTCGCGGCATTGCCGCCGAGCTCGATCGATTTGAGCGTGGTCTCCACCGCCTCGAGCACTTCGGGCAGCGGCGGCATGTCGCGCACATCGGCTACGCCGCGCAACGCGCGCACACGCTCCGTGACCGAAGCGATGACGGCGGGTGACGCGCCGGGCCCGAGCGCATCGAGCGATCGCGAAAGGTCGAGCGT
>JANWIF010000062.1 GCA_025450035.1 Gemmatimonadaceae bacterium | reverse complement strand
GCCGCCCGGCGGCGGAACACGCCTCTGGCCGCGGTGCGCGCGCGCGCTACCCCACCCCCAGCGCCCGCGCCGCGCGTCCGCCCCACCGGGGGGCGGGGCGGACAGGAGGTTAGAGTTCGAACGTGACGCACGAGTTGTCAGCAACTTGAAGTGTTTGGATTTCTCGTTGTACAATAGGCTGCCCGACAGGCCCAGGTATGCGTCGACACGTCGGAGGTGCGGATTGCCATGCCTACCCCATTTTTGAGTTCCGAAGAGTACGACGAACGAGCGCATCAGCTATACAATGAGGGTCAGTACGATGAGGCGCTCGACGTACTTCGCGAGGGGCTCGCGCTCTATCCGAATTCGGTGGAGTTGCATATCGGGGTTGGATACGCGCGGTTGGCGCGCGATGAGTTTGCGTGGGCGCGGCAGAGCTTCGACAAGGCGCTGGTTCTCGACCCCGATCACGAGGACGCGATCGCGGGTTTGGGTGAGACGCTGCTCAAGTTCGGAGCGCGCGATCAGGCGCTGGCTCGATTTCGCCGTATCCTCGAGCTTGGCTACGCCGACGACATCGACCTCGTATTGCAGATCGGTCGCGCGCTATTCCGCGAAGATCTGATCGTCGAGGCGCGCGAGTTCTTCGAGATCGCGGCCCGTGAGGCGGGAGAGATGGCGGAGGCAGCGGCCTGCCTGGGCTACGTGAGGCATCGTCAGGGGGACGACGCCGGCGCGATCACGTCGTTGCAGCGGGCGTTGCAGTTGGATGATGAACACGCCGAGGCGCGCATCTACCTGGCGAACATCCTGTACGACCGCGGCGACTACGAGAGTTCGCTTTATCACTTGGAGCGCACGGAGCCGGACGATCACTGGGAAGAGCTTGGCATCTGGCGGTTCGTCGAGCTCAAGAAATCGCTGTACCGTCTGCCCGACGATGATCCGGAGCTCGCGCCGTGGGAAGATCGGCTGGCCGAGTTGGTGGGTGATCCTGACGACATCGATGAGATGTTGGCCGAGATCGAATCGCGTATGGCTGAGGAGGAGGCGACACGCGAGCGCGGGCAGCTCGAGCTGTTCGGGGCGTTGCTCACCGATTTGGCGGAGCAGCGGACCGGCGACGTTACCGAGCACCGCATTCTGCTGAACGACGGGCGTGTGTACGTGGGAAGCTGGGAGCGAATTGTGCGCGCGATGCGCGATGCGAACAAGGGGATGACCGGGCGTTCGGTGCAGGAGTTCATGGCCACCGAAGCGCGGCGCGGCTACTCGCTGACCGGCGTGAAGATTCCCAGTGTGGATGCGGAGAGTTTTCTGCGCGGAAGCGCCAACGCGGGACTCCTGCGCATCGTGCGGTGACCGATCCCGGCTCGCGCGGCGCCGCGGCCGCTCTCGAAGCGGTGCGGCCGGCGGTAGAACGACTCGATCCAACCCGACATTCCGAGGCGAACGCGGCCGATCTAGCGGAGATCTGGGCCGCAGTGGAGACATCGTTGCGTGCGCTGCTCGGCGGGTCGCCGTTGTCGGGGCAGCCGTTGGTGCGCGAGGTGCGGCAGCGTGAGCTGATCACGCTGGAGCACGCGCACGCGGTGCTGGAGCTGCTGGCCGTGCACGAGCGGGTGCAGCGTGCGGACTATCAGCCGGTGTCGTCGGATCTCGAGGTTGCGCGGGAGGCGTACGGGGTGTTGGGCGCGGGGTTCGTGCTGCCTAACGCGATGGCGGCGCTGAGCGCGACGGCATCGATGCCTGCGGTTGCTTCGTTAGGCGAATCGCCGCCGCCGCCGGCTGTCGGTGTGCCGCTGGCCGCGCGGCCGGTTGCGCCCAACAGGTGGCAGGGTATCGTGCTGGTCGTCCTGGCGATCGTGCTTGCCGGCGGAGGCTATTACTGGTATCGGGGCGGCGGCCGGCGATCGGCGCTCGAGAAGGGAATCGCGGCGTATGCGGCCTCACAGCGGGATAGTGCCCGCGTCGATTTCGCTCGCGCGGTGCACGACGATCCGCGGGCGTCGGCGCCGCACGTGTACCTGGCGCGACTGGCACGTGAGGACGGCGATTTCGCCACCGCGGGGCGCGAGCTCAAGGCGGCGATCGAGCTCGAGCCGGGGAGCGCCCGCGCGCAGGCTGAGCTGGGCGCATTTTTCCTTGCGCGCGGCACCCGGTTCACAGGCCAACACCGCCCGGACTTGGCGGCCGAGGACTATGATGCCGCGCGCCGAGCCTACATCCGGGCCGTGCAGATCGAGCCGTCGGACACGGCGTCGCAGGGCTACCTGGGGTGCGCGCTCGCGCGGTTGGGCCGCGCGGCGGACGCTGCGATATGGTTAGGCCGCGCGGGAGCGGGACCGTGGAGCGCGTGCGCCGCTTCGGCCGCTCCGGCGCCGGCGCCGTGACGGATCCGCGGGCCGCGTTCCCTCCCGATTCGGTGCATCGCGCGCGGCTCGGCAACGGGCTCACCGTGCTCGTGCGTCCCGATCGAAGCGCTCCCGTCGTCGCCATCGTCACCCACGTCAAGGCCGGATACTTCGACGAGACGGACGACATCGTCGGCGTCGCGCACGTGCTCGAGCACATGTATTTCAAGGGCACAGCGCGCCGGGCGGTGGGCGAGATCTCGCAGGCCACCAAGGCCGCCGGCGGCTATCTGAACGCCGGGACGATCTACGATCACACCATGTACTACACGGTGCTGCCATCGAGCAGCTTCTCGGCCGGGCTCGACATCCAGGCCGATGCGTACGCGAATTCGCTGATCGATGCGGGTGAGCTGCGCAAGGAGCTCGAAGTCATCATTCAGGAAGCGCGTCGCAAAGAGGACAATCCGGGCGCCGTGTGCGTAGAGACGCTGTACGAACTGCTGCACGACCGCCACCGGATGCGCCGCTGGCGCATTGGACGCGAGGGCGGTTTGCGGCGCCTCACGCGCGACGATGTGGTGGCGTTCTATCGCAGGTATTATCGACCATCGAACACCATTCTCACCATCGTGGGTGACGTCGACCCGGAGACGGCTCTGGCCGCCGTGGAGCGGGAGTACGGCGGCCTCTCCGGTGGGGCGGTGACGCGCGACAGCGGGCCAACGGAGGCGGCGCATCGCGAGCTCCGGGTGCGCGACCTGGCCGGGGACGTGAGCCAGGCGCAGCTCGCGATTGGCTGGCGTACGCCGCCGACGCTGCACGAGGAGACTCCGCGTCTCGAGGTCGCGGCCGCGGTGCTTGCCTCCGGCCGCGCTTCGCGGCTCTATCGCGCGGTACGCGAGCGGGCGTTGGCGGCATCGATCGGCGCATTCGACTACACGCCTACTGAGTTAGGCGTGTTCGTGATCCAGGCTGATGGGCCGCCGGCGACGACGGCCGCGACGGCGCGCGCGGTGTGGAGCGAGCTGCACGACCTGCGCACGCGCGGCGTGACCGAGGACGAGGTGGTCCGCGCGCGTCGCCTGTTGGACGCGCGATGCACGCGGCAGCTGGAGACCATGGAAGGGCAGGCGAATCACCTGGCCGAGTGGGAGGCCCTGGGTGATTGGCAGTTAGGCGGGGAGCATCTCGGGCGGCAGCTCGCTACCACGCCGCGATCGCTCGGCGACGCCGTGTCGCGGTGGCTGGACGCCGAGGCGTGCGCTGTGGTGGCCTACCGTCCCGTGGGCGCGGGGCCGTTGGCGGGGAATGCCGACGGCTTGCGCGCGTTGCTCGACGCGCCGCCTCCAGTGGTGCCGGTCGGCGGCGCACCGGGGCCACGGCCCATCGCGCCGCCTTCGCGGCAACCGCGTGCCGTGTTGGTGGCCGTGGAGGGGGGGGGGGGCGTGCGGGTGTACCGGACCGAGCGCGGCGTGCCGGTGCTCGTGCGCAGAACGACCGGCGCGCCGTTGGTGCACGTGGGGATCTATGTCGTGGGCGGAGCGAGCGAGGAGCCCGCGGAGGTGGCCGGCCTTACGTCGATGCTCGTCCGCACGGCGCTCAAGGGCACGACGCAGCGCGACGCAGCGCGCATCGCCACCGATGCCGAGCTGTTGGGCGGCAGCATCGCCCCCAGCGTCGGCGCCGAGAGTTTCGGTTGGTCGCTGTCGGTGCCTGCCTGCCGCGCCGCTGACGCGGTGGCGCTGTTGGGCGACGTCGCGCAGCACCCGACGATTCCTGACGCCGCGCTCGACACCGAACGGGCGGTGGCGACCGCGGATCTCGAGATCGCGCGCGACGACATGTACCGTTGGCCGCTGCGGCTGCTCACGCAGGCGGCGTTTGCGGGGCACCCGTACGGGGTACCGGCGTCGGGAGACGCCGGTACCCTGGCGGCGATCGACGCTGTGCGCGTGCGCGCGTGGCACGAGTCTCGTTGCCTAACTGGGCCGGTGGTGATCGCGGTCGTGGGCAACGTGGAGCCCGATGAGGCGGCGCGGATGGCGGCGCGCTGCTTCGACGTCGTGACCCCTGGTGAGCCGTCGCCCATCGAGGCGCCGCGGTGGCCGGATGCGCTGGTGTCGGTGGGCGAGCCGCGGGAGAAGGCGCAGACGGCGCTCGCCCTCGCGTTCCCGGCCCCCGACCGCGGCGACGAAGCGCGGGTGACGGCGCACCTGCTGGCCGGCATTGCCAGTGGGTTAGGCGGACGGTTCTTCGAGGAGTTGCGCGACCGGCAGTCGCTGGCGTACACCGTGAGCGCGTTCGCGTCCGAGCGCCGCCGAGCCGGCATGTTCGTGTCGTACATCGCCACATCGCCTGACAAAGAAGACGTGGCGCGGCGCGGGCTGTTGGCCGAGTTCGCCAGGTTTCGCGATGGGCCGGTCACGACGCATGAGTTGGACCGCGCCAAGGCATACGCGATCGGGACCCACGCCATCCGCCAGCAGAGCGGGGCGTCGGTGCTGGGCGATCTGCTGGACGCGTGGATGTTCGGCCGGTCGCTAACGGAACTGACGGAGCACGATGCCTACGTGCGGGCGGTGACCGCCGAGGACGTGCAGCGATTGGCGCAACGGTACTTCATCGAAGGACGGCGAGTGGAAGCGGTGGTGCGCGGGGTGTGAGCGCGTCGCATTCGACGGCGCGAGCGCCGGCGACACATCACGGCATCGCCGTCCCGTGCAACTCGCCCGTGGCGCGCCGCATCGTTGCGACGATGGGACGAAGGCGCACGCCGGCGGTGCGCAGCCCCACTGGCACGCCGTAATCGGACGCCTGGTACACGATGACGCCCTTGATGCTCGCGCGACTCGTGGCCCACGCGAGAACGCCCCAGAGCGCGCGCGCCTGATTCTCCTCGCCGAACGCGAGTGGGAAGCCCCCCGTTTCCAGAACCCAGCCAGGCTTCGCCGATCGCGCGAGGCGGGACCAAGCGTCGGCGGTTCGCATGCGCGCATCCAACGTCGCGGCCCCGCCTAACCAGGGATAGAGGGAGATGCCCACGACATCCACGGGCGACGCGCTCGACGCGGCCCAGCGGTAGAGCGCGCTGTCGGCGGGGCCGAATCCACCCACATGCGCCATCACGCGCACGGTGCTTCCATCGCGGTGTGCGGCGTCGGCGGCGTTGCGCAAGTACGACTCCCACGTACCAACGGAAATTGGGCCGAGCGTGCGGCTCGCGGCACCGGCCGGATCCACCACGGGCACCAACATCTCGGGATGCAAGTGGCGCTCGATGCGCGCGACATCGGCGACGCGATCGCGCAGGTACGCCGCCTGCGCCGAGGGTGGCACCCCCTTCTCCCGCGAGAGGTCGAGGGCCACGACGAGCACCTTGTCGGTGCGCACGTCGTCGAGCACGTGCGCGAGACTGTCCAGCGTCGCCGCCATCGTGCCCTCTGGGGTCACGTACACGCTGAGCGCGCCAGGGCCCACCGAATCGGCGAGGGACAGGTCGCTGCTCACGGAAATGGGCGCCGGAGGAGCGGAAAGCGATGGAAACACCTTGAGGCCGATCACGAAGTCGCTGTCCGGGCGCTCCTGCAACCGCTCCCGGGCGTAACGATCGTAACTTCGCACGGCGCGCGCACCGGGAGCAATGTTGGCCAGGAGGGAAACGGCCCACGCCGCCGCGATCACCGCCATCACCACCCGCATCATCACCCCAGGGCCGCGACGACCGGGCGTGATAGGCGCGAAGATGGGAACGAAGAGGAACCATGGCGCCAGCAATGCCATCGGTTGCGCGGTGAACGCAATCGCGCCGCGATCCGCGGCGAGCAGCGCGAGCAGCGGACCGGCGGGACCGGCGCCTAACAGATCGAGCCAATGCGCGACGGCAACGCCAAACAGCAGCAAGTCGAGCGCGACGATCGGAACGCCAATGGGAATCGCGGTGCGCCGCCGCGCGAGGACGAACAGTGCCTGCGCCGTGACGAGGAGCACGGTGGCCGGCCAGATCCACACCATCGAAAACAGCGTGCGGCCGGTGAGCAGCGAGTTGGACACCAGCAGCACGACCAACGCCGGCACGATGAGCAGGCCGCCGCGCGCGCTGAGAAAGGCGATGGCGCGTGGCAGGTTGCGCACGCGCGCGGCCCGCCCGGCAACCCACAGGTTCCACACCAACGCCAGCGCGCACAGCACGAGGTGCGCGGCCGCGAGATGGTGCGGCGCGAAAAATCGCGTCATCCCCTCGCGCGCGTGTCGCGGTAAATCTCGCGCGGCTCCAACCGTCGCGCGAAGACGTCCAGCGCCTTCCCGGTGTCGGCGGCGGCAGGCGCGAAAATGTCGAGCATCAGCAGGTGTCGTCTGGCGAGCGCGTGCACTACCATGTGACAATCCTCCAGCAGGAGCACGGCCCCGACATCGTCGTTCGGCAGTTGGCGCACGACGGGTGTGAATACGGGATTCAATCCCGCGGCGCTCGCGGCGGCGATCAGGAGACCGCTCAGCAACGACGAATCGCGCAGCAGCGGCGCGGGCACGCCGATAAAATCGGCGATAAGGTGGGTGTAGGCCGGCGCGGCGATCATCGAGTGCGGGAACGGTGCAACGGCAAGGGCGGTCGCTCTTCTCCGGACGCGGGATGATGCAGTGCCGTCACGTCCCCTCCGCGCGCTCAGGCCTGCAATCAAAACATCGACATCGCGAGCACCGACCGCAGCGAGTCGTTCGTGGCCCGCAGGCGCGCACTGAGCACGCGTACCACGGACCAGAGCACCTTGTACGCGATGTCGCGGTGAAAATCCAACAACATCTCGAACTCTGCCCGGCTGATGGTCACCACGCCTGTCCCGCCGTGAGAGATCGCATCCGTGGAGCGCTCGCTACGATCAAAAACGGCCATCTCGCCGAACACGGCGCCGGTCTTGAGCACGGCCAGCGCTTCTTCGCCAGCTCCAGGAATCTGCCGGCTGATGCGTACTTCACCTTCCACCACGATGAACAGCCGGTTGCCGGGTTCACCCTCTCGAAAGATGTACTCCCCGGATTCGTAGCGCTTCCGCTCGCAGATCTCGGCCATCAGATCGAGCTCATGGTCCGTGAGCCCTTTGAATATCTGTAGGTCACGCAGCGCCGCGACAGTTGCCGACATCGCCATTTTCTCGTTCAGGGAGCCGCTCCAACCTACACCCGCCCTCGCGTGGCGAAACCCCCAGATGCGCCTTCGTCGCGCAAATGCGGCAGTAAAGCTGCTCAGCGCGGCTGGAAGCGATGTCCCTTCGCCCCTATGTTCCTTCGGTGATCCGGTCACGCATTTTCACACTGCCGAATTTGCTGTCGCTGTCGCGCTTTCCGCTCGCGGCGGCATTCCTGCTCGTGGATGGGCGCGGAGTGCGCGTTGCGCTGGTGGCACTTGCCTCGCTCACCGATGTCCTGGACGGCTGGCTGGCGCGACAAGGCCAGACGTCGCAGTTGGGCGCGCTGCTCGACCCGATTGCCGATAAGACCTTTGTCTTGGTGGCGATCTCGGCGTTCCTGTTCGATGGCCTGATCTCGACTGGAGAGTTTCTGATCGTGATCTCGCGCGACCTCGCGACCGCGGTGGGTTTTCTCGTTGCGTATCTGTTGCCGGGTCTGGATCCGCGCGCCTTCAAGGCGCGGTGGTCGGGGAAGATCGTCACCGTGCTGCAACTTGCCGCGCTCTTCGCGCTGCTCCTGCGTCCGACACTGTTTCACCCACTGGTGCCGCTCATCGCACTCGCGTCGGCAGTCTCGATTGTGGACTATACGCTTGTGCTGCACCGACAGCGCGTTCGCTCGTGAGTGCGCGGTGGGCGCTGGCAATCTTGTGTGCGATCATGCTAATGGCGCGCTCCGTCCCCGCGCAGCGCATGGAGTGGCCGATTCAGATGGGTGGAAGGGTGGACATGCTCGCCTCCAGCATCACGGCGGTGCAGGCCGGGGCCGAGCTGAGTACCGTTGCGGGGCGCAATGTGCGCATTGCCCTCATCACCGCCGCCGGAGTCTCGTGGAACGATGGCCGCAGTGGATTGAGCGCGCGCGCCGATCTCGTGGGTCGCTTTCTGCTCGATCCGGACTTCACGATGCGGTGGGCACCGTACGTGGGCGGAGGCCTTGGTTTGCGCTATGATCGCATCGCCGATTGGCGGGGGACGCTCATTGCCGTGATCGGCGTGGAAGGCCCGAACGTGAGCGGTGTGGTGCCGTTTTTCGAGGCAGGCCTGGGTGGGGGCGTGCGATTTGGATTCGGTGTGCGCGCGACGCGGCGCGCCGGACGGTAACCGCGAAAGAAGCGAAGCCCCCGCTACAGGCGAGGGCTTCTCCGTGCACCAGCTTCGATCCGCGTCAGGCCGCTGAAACAGCGTCTACGGCCTCAGCGATATCGGCGGCGTCCGCCGCGTCGACCGCATCAGTCGAGTCGCCATCGCTCTTGGCTTTCGGGGGCTGGCAGAAGCGGGTGCCGAGCGTGCGCAGTTCCGTGAGTTCCGCGTCGGACAACTCGGGATAGCGATCCTGCAGATACAGCATCGTCTCGCTAAACCACTCTTCCTGGTGCTCTGGTACGGCCTGAATCACCCCGCACCGCATGATATGCTGAAACAACTCGTCGCGTGCCTGCTCGAACGGCGTCGGCGCGGCGGTCTCCCGGCGACGGTTTCGCTGTTTTGCCATTAATCCTGTTGGCTGAAGTCAGTGTAATCTAACCTCGTGCACGCCCTGATTGAAGCCGTCGCGATGACCCACGTCCAGCACACAGAGAATCTTATTGGTTCCCCATACGTTACGTCATGCCACAGGCGCGCGTTGACGATCGAGGAGCTCGAGCAACACGTGCACGAGCGCGTCGGGTGCTTCCTCCGGCACCAGGGCACCAACGCCGGGCATCCGAACGAGCGTGCTGCCGGAGAGCGCGCTCTGGACGCGTTCTGGCAGCCCGCTGTCGAGCCACGACTGTGCTTCGCCCCACACCACTACGGAAGGCACGCGGATGGTGCTCAGGTCCAACGCCTCGACATCGTCCGCGCGGAGCGCGCGCGCGATCGTCAGTAAATGGCCAACCCCCTCCGGGCCCACGTAGGGCGCCAGGTAGCGAGCCACGAGGCGCGCGGGCATGAGATCGGGCTGTGCCACGCTTTCCTCGAGTACGCGCCGCAGGAGCGGAGCGGCACCCAATACCCCGTGCGCCACGCGCAGCGCGAACCGAGCCGTACCCAATTGCACCGCGCGCACATCACGCCCGGGACACTCGGCGAACGCGACGCTGTTTACCAGCGCAAGCGCCTCGACGCGCGCGGCATGTCGCACGGTGAGGCGCAGGGCGATGCCGCCGCCGATGCCGAGTCCGACTAGGGTGGCTTGCGAGACGCGCAGCGCGGCCATGGCACGATCGAGATACTCCGCCTGCGCCGCAATCGAATAGTTGCCTTCGAGTGGGCGATCCGATTGGCCATAGCCGAGCAGATCCACGGCATACGCCGTGTGACCGGCGGCGGCAATAGCAGGAGCCACGACGCGCCACACGAAGCTGGAAGTCGCGAAGCCGTGTACGAACAGTACGGCGCGTCCACCGTGGCCATACCGCTCGACGTGCAACGAGCCTGGGCCGGCGGGCACGCGGAGAAGATCGGCGTCTATGAGTCGCTCCGACTGATGATCGTGACGCGGCGCCGCTGCGGCGCGCTCTGATGCTCGCTTAGCGACGCGTGCGGGTCAAGCGGCGTCACCGTTGCTTGCGCCGCTCCGCGCGCGGCCTAGTTTTCAACGTCCCGATAGTCGCACTCCACGAGCGATTCGAGAGTCCATGGCACAGAAAAAGGCAGAGCAGCACCGCGCACGACGGGCCAACGTCGTGCGCAGTCAGCGCGCGGCGTCGCTCAAGCCGTTCTACTATGCGTTGGCCCTCGTCGCGGTGGTCGGCGTTGCGCTCATCGTGCGTACCGCCCGCCGCAGCGCGGCCACGCAACAACGACAGGTGACCAACGTCGCCGCGACTGCGGCCAAAGCCGAAGGTCATCTGCTTGGCAATCCAAACGCGCCGGTGCAGATACTCGAATTTGCGGACTTCGAGTGTCCGCATTGCGCCGAGTATGCTACGATCACCGAGCCGGATGTGCGCAAGCGTATCGTCGATGCCGGGCTGGCAAGCTACCGATACTTCGACTTCCCGCTGGGACACTTCGAGAACTCGATCCCCGCCAGTGAGGCTGCGGCGTGTGCGGGCGACCAGAACAAGTTCTGGGAGATGCACGACAAGCTGTTCCAGGGACAGCCGGAGTGGAACAGCCAGGCGACGAGCGACCCCAAGAAAGTGTTTGCTCGGTACGCCAACGAACTGGGGCTCGATACGGATGCGTGGGGAAAGTGCTTCGACTCACAGAAGCACATGCCCGAGATTCTCGCCAATCGCGATGAGGGACTTCGGCGCCACGTAGAATCGACACCAACGTTCGTGATCGGGACCAAGCAGATTCCGGGCGCCATTCCGTACGACATGCTCAAGGCGTACGTAGACACGGCAGCAGCACAATACGCGGCCAACGCCGTGGCCCGCGCCGACTCGCAACATTCACCCGCGGCGAAAAAGGGCGGGGCCGCCAAGCCGTGAAGGCACGAATGCTCATCGCGCTACTGGCGTTGGTGGGCGCGCTCATAGCGCTGTACCTCACGCTGTACAAGGTGGGCGTTATCGGCGAGCTGGTGTGTCAAATAGGGTCCTGCGAGCGCGTCAATTCCTCGCGCTGGGCGACCTTTCTGGGCCTTCCCGTAGCTGCCTGGGGGCTCGCAACCTACGTAGTACTGCTTGGGCTCGCCGTGGCAGCCATTCAGGGTGTAGCGCCACGTCAGGTGGCGTGGGCGACCGTACTAGTATCGGGCTGGGCGGTAATGTTCTCGGGCTGGCTCACGTCGATCGAGCTGTTCGTGATCCACGCGATCTGCATCTGGTGTGTCACGTCCGCCACGATCATGACGCTGCTTTTCTTCGCAAGCGCCATCGAACTGCGTCGCGTTCTGCGTCTTTCGACCGACTGATGGGTTCCCGGTCGCGCGGTGCGCGCGCTGGGGGGGCCAACCGGCGGTCAGATTGGCCGGCAATCGGAAGGTTGAATCCACAGTCCCCTCCCAAACGTCATATTTCGACAGGGTCGCCGTGGTACGATCTCTGCTTGGTTATCAAGCGTGCGATCCCGAGCCGCGGAGGTTGGCGGCTCCCAACTCCACCGTTGGAGCAATTATGTGGGGCAAGCTGTTCCCTGAGAGAATATTCCCGCGCCGGCTGAATCCGGCTGCGGAAAAGCGCCTTCGGCTCGCGCAGGCGCGGGCTGAAGAGTCGGTGATCCGTGCGCACGTCGACAATTCGATGATGTTCGTGGACACCCTGGCCGAGGATCTTCCGTTTGACCGCGCCATCGAGACGTACGTGCGGGTGATGGGCATTCCGGAGCCGCTCGCCAGCACTGTGGTGACGCGCGCGCTTGTTACGCTGGGCGAGGACCTGGTGCCGTATCGTCCCCGTGTATCGGAGACGTCGCGCACCGAAGAGCCCGCGCGGCCGCCGCTGCGTCTCAACGACGCGTCGGACGGTCGGCTCCGGGCCATGCGTCGTGCCTGAACGCGGCGGCCTTGGGAGGGGGGGGAAGAGGAAACGACAACGGCTCGTCCCACGGGACGAGCCGTTATTGCATCGACGAACGACCACGCGGTTATGGCGCCGGCTTTTCGGGGAGCACTTCTCGAAGCAGCCGCTGCAGGACCGGGTCGGAGAGCGAGACGTCTTCGAGGCGCGGCACCACGTACATCTGGAGGCGCGGGTTGCGATAGCCGGCGCTCTGCGCGTCGAATCCGCGCTCCTCGGCGCGCAGCGCCGGCGCTGCCTGCCAGATGGCGAGCAGGTCGGGCTCGCGTGCGGCCAAACGCAGGAGCAGCTCGCGCGCGGGCACGGGCAGCAGGGTGAGCAGCTTGGCGAACGCGTCGAAATTCAAGTCGGGGCGGAGGCCGGCGCGGACGTCAGCGTCCAGCACGAATGGCGGCGTTGGGCGGCGGGAGTCGCGCATGTGTCCTCAGCGGCGCTGAACGGGCCGCGCTCGGCTAACGGCGGGCCGTTCCAGGGCGGCGAGCTGGCGGAGAGTATCGCGTCGCACATAACAGTCGAGCCCAACGGGCGCGAGGCCGGCGCGGGCAAACTGCGCACGATACCAAGCTGGCGCCCGCCGTCGCATCGTGCGTACGTCCCCTTCGACATCGTCGAGAGCGGTGAACGCGGGCAGATAGGCCACGCCTTGCAGCCGCGCCGCGATGGAGGCGAGGCCGCGCGCCAGTTGAGCCGACGACAGAAAGTGCAGCACGTCGACGCACACGATGAGATCGTACGCCGCGCGTAGCTTCAGCTCGTCGATGTGCTCGAGCGTTCCCTGACGAATCGTGCGGCTAGCGCCGAAGCGCCGTACGACGTACGAACTTGGATCTACGCCGGTATACCGAATGCGCGGATGCAGCGCTCGAATTGGCGCGCGCCAGAGCGCCTCGCCGCATCCCACGTCCAGCACGTCACGCACCGGGCGTTCGAGCACGTACTCGGCGATCGCGAGAGCCAGCCACACCCGGCGTCGCCGCTCGGCGGGCGTGGCCACGCGGCAGCGAGGGTGGCGATACCAGCGGTCGTAGTACGCGCGGTCGAACCGATCGCGAATGGGCAGTGTTCCTCCAGTGCGGCGTGCGACAGATCAATAGCGCGCGACACGACACGTGGGAAGAGGGGCGTGTGCGTTGCGGGATTGTGTGTCGTCGTGCGGTACCGCATGCTTATCGCGCGTCAGAGCCAATCTCAACGAGGAGGGGTGATGCAGCAGCCAGAGGATCCCGCGGCGAAGTCGGGAGGGATGAGCCGGCGTGCGTTCGTCGGCACAGGGTTGGCGGGCGGCGCGCTTGCCATTGCCGATGTAAAACTTCCATGGGTAGATCGGGCGCGGCACACGGCGGGCAAGTCGGTGCCGGCGCCATCTCGTGTGGCGCCGTTCGAGCTCGAGGACATGACCATCGCCGAATTGCAGCAAGGGATGGCGAGCGGCAAGTACACGGCTCGTCGTATCACCGAGCTTTATCTCGCGCGCATCGATGAGCTCGACCACCGCGGGCCGTCGCTCAACGAAGTGTTGGAGACCAATCCCGATGCGCTCGACATCGCCGATGCGTTGGACGCAGAGCGGCGGACGAAGGGAGCGCGTGGCGCGCTGCACGGCATCCCGATTCTCATCAAGGACAACATCGCCACCGACGATAAGATGATGACCACCGCCGGCTCGCTGGCGCTGGTGGGAGCCAAGGTGCCGCGCGATGCGTTTCTCGCCGCGCGGCTGCGCGCGGCCGGTGCGATCATCCTCGGCAAGACGAATCTGAGCGAGTGGGCGAATTTTCGCGCGTCGCATTCTACGAGCGGATGGAGCGGACGTGGTGGGCAGAGCCACAATCCGTACGCCTTGGATCGTACGCCGTCCGGTTCGAGCTCTGGTTCGGGCGGCGCGTCCGCATCCAGTTACGCCGCTGCGTGCATCGGGACGGAGACCGACGGGTCGATCGTGTCGCCGAGCGCCGCGTGCTCACTGGTTGGGATCAAGCCGACGGTGGGTCTGGTGAGTCGCGGCGGCGTTGTGCCGATCTCTCACAGTCAGGATACGCCGGGGCCGATGGCGAGGACGGTGGCCGACGCCGCGGCGCTGCTTGGCGGGCTGACGGGCGTGGACTCGAGCGATGTCGCCACGCGCGCGAGCGCCGGAAAATCGCACACCGACTACACCACGTTTCTCGATCGGAATGGATTGCGGGGCGCGCGCATCGGCGTGCTTCGCGATCACTACATGGGTTACAGCCGGGCGACGGATGCGTTGATCGAAGATGCGTTGCGCGCGATGCGCGATCAGGGCGCGGTGCTCGTGGATCCCGTAGCGTTTCCCACCGCGGGGAAGTTCGGCGATGCGGAGTTCGAGGTGCTGCTGTACGAGTTCAAGGCGGACCTCAACACGTACCTCGCGTCGCTCGGTCCGTCGTCGCCCGTGAAGTCGTTGGCGGATGTCATCGCATTCAACGAGCAACACGCCAGCACCGAGCTCGCGTATTTCGCGCAGGAGACGATGATCGCGGCGCAGAAGAAGGGGCCGCTGACGTCGGCGGGGTATCAAAAGGCGTTGGCCAAGTGTCACCAGTTGTCGCGCGTGCAGGGAATCGACGCCGTGCTGGCGAAGCACCGGTTGGATGCACTAGTCGCGCCCACGCAGGGACCGCCGTGGTTCATCGATCTCGTGAATGGCGACGCGGGTGGAGGGGGCGGGAGCTCCGAGCTCGCCGCGGTGGCGGGGTATGCGAGCATCACCGTGCCCGCGGGGTACGCATTCGGCCTGCCGGTGGGGATGTCGTTCATTGGCGGCGCGTGGTCCGAGCCGACGCTGATCAAGCTCGCGTACTCGTACGAACAGTCGACCAAGATGCGCCGGCCGCCGGCGTTCGCGGCCGGCGCGGACGTTCCGGGCGACGGGCATCCGCGCGCGGCGTCGTGATCTCGAGTCAGGCCGCGGACCGGTGAGGCGGCCGGTGGTGACGGTTGACGGGACGCGGCGCACGTGGGCGCACGCTGCTGCGTTAGGCATCCTTGCGCTGGGAGCGTTGGGGGTGGCGTTGGCGGTGTTGCCCTACAAGACGTTCGACCTGGATCGTTTTTTTGTGCCGAAGGAGCTGGTGCTGCCCGCCGCGGCCGCGCTCGCGGCGCTGGTGCTGCTGGCGCGCGCGCCGCGACTGGAGTTGACGCGGGTGGATACGCTCCTGGGCGCGTTTCTCGCTTTGTCCGCGGTGTCGGCGCTGTTGGCGACGAACCGGTGGGTGGCGTGGCGCGCACTGGCGGTGTCGCTGTCCGGGGCCGCCCTGTATTGGAGCGCTCGCGCCGTGGCTCGCGCCGGGTGGCGCGATGCCCTGCTGGCCGTCTTGTCGTTAGGCATTTGGGTCGCTGCGGTCACGGCGTTGCTGCAAGCCTACGGGGTGCAGAGCGGGT
>JANWIF010000061.1 GCA_025450035.1 Gemmatimonadaceae bacterium | reverse complement strand
GCGGTTAGCTTGAACGGGATGCGTACTCTTCCAACTGGGAATCGTTCATGACCGTTGCCGCGAATCTCGGGTTCCCCCGCATTGGCGCGCATCGCGAGCTCAAGCGTGCGCTGGAGAGTTTCTGGAATGGCGCGACGAACGCCGAAGCGCTGCTGCGCACTGCGCGCACCCTTCGACAGCGTCATTGGGAGTTGCAGCGCAGCCGCGGGATTGCGGGAGTTCCAAGCAACGACTTCACGCTGTACGACCACGTCCTCGATGCGTCGGCGATGGTCGGCGCGATTCCGGATCGTTACGCGCCACTCGGTGACGACGTGCTGGCCACGTACTTCGCGATGGCGCGCGGCCAGCAGAGTGCGACGCTCGATGTGCCGGCCATGGAGATGACGAAGTGGTTCGACACCAACTATCACTACATCGTGCCCGAGTTTTCCGCGGACATGCGCTTCCGGCTGGCGTCCACGAAACCCGTCGATGAGTATCTGGAGGCCAGGGCCGCGGGGATCGACACCCGGCCCGTGCTCCTGGGGCCGGTGTCGTTGCTTCTGTTAGGCAAGGGCGCCGCTGGGGCGCCGCTCGCGCTGCTGGACCGGCTGCTTCCGGTCTATACCGAGGTGCTGTCGCGGCTCGCGCAGGCCGGCGCGACGTGGGTGCAACTCGACGAACCGATGCTGGTGACCGACCTGGGCGAGGCGCGGCGCGCGTACGGGCCGGCATACGAGACGTTGCACGCCGCCGTCCCGGGATTGAACCTCCTCCTCGCCACGTACTTCGGTGGGTTAGGCGACAACCTCTCGATGGTCGCGTCGCTGCCCGTCCACGGATTGCACGTGGATCTGGTGCGGGCGCCCGGTCAACTGGATCAGGTGCTGCGTGCGCTTCCCGCGGACCGCGTGTTGTCCGCTGGGGTCATCGATGGGAAGAATATCTGGCGCGCCGATCTGGATGCGGCCTACGGTCTATTGCGCCGCATCGCCCAAGTGCGGGCACCAGACCGACTCTGGGTGGCGCCGTCGTGTTCACTGCTCCACGTGCCGGTGCATCTGGCGCCGGAAGCGCGGTTGGATGCGGAGCTCAAGAGCTGGCTCGCGTTCGGCGCCGAGAAACTGGACGAGGTGTCCGCGCTGGCGCACGCTGTCGATACGGGCGATACCTCGGCGCCGTTGTTCGAGGAGAGTCGGCGCGCGGTGCGGAGCCGGCGCGAGTCGCCCCGCGTGCACGACGCCGTGGTCGCCCGCCGCGTTCTGGAAGCGACCGACGTGATGCGTTCGCGGCGCAGCCCATATCCTGCGCGTCGCGTAGCGCAGCGCGTGCTGGGGCTGCCACTGTTTCCGACCACGACGATCGGGTCGTTTCCGCAGACGTCGCAGGTGCGCGCCGCGCGTGCCGAGCTCAAGGCGGGGACGCGCACGCGCGTGCAATACGAGACGTATCTTCGTGCTGAAATCACGCGGACGATCCGTGCCCAGGAAGCGATCGGGCTCGATGTGCTCGTGCACGGTGAATTCGAGCGCAACGACATGGTCGAATACTTTGGCGAGCAACTATCCGGTTTCGCATTCTCCGACAACGGCTGGGTGCAGAGCTATGGGTCGCGCTGCGTGAAACCACCGATCATCTTCGGCGACGTATCGCGGCCGAAGGCGATGACCACCGAGTGGTCTCGCTATGCGCAGTCGCTGACGGCACGGCCGGTGAAGGGTATGCTGACCGGGCCGGTCACGATCCTCCAATGGTCGTTCGTGCGCGACGACCAGCCGCGCAGCGCGACGTGCGACCAGATCGCCCTGGCCATTCGCGACGAAGTGGCCGATCTCGAGGCCGCCGGCATTCGCATCATCCAGATCGACGAACCTGCGATCCGGGAAGGCCTGCCGCTCCGCCGAGCGGAATGGCCGGCCTACCTGAGTTGGGCCGTACGCAGCTTTCGCCTCGCCGCATCGGGGGTCCGCGATGAGACGCAGATCCACACGCACATGTGCTACTCGGAGTTCAACGACATCGTGGATTCGGTCGCGGCCATGGACGCCGACGTGGTGTCGATGGAGACCTCGCGCTCGCGCATGGAGTTGCTCGATGCGTTCGCGCGCTTTTCCTACCCCAATGAGATCGGGCCGGGCGTGTACGACATCCACTCCCCGCGCGTGCCGCACGACGACGAGATGGTCGACCTGCTGCATCGCGCGGCTCGCGTGATCGACCCGGAGTACCTCTGGGTGAACCCCGACTGTGGCTTGAAGACGCGACGATGGGAGGAAGTCACGCCGTCCCTCGAGGGTATGGTGCGCGCCGCGCGCCGCCTGCGCGCGGAAGTCGAGGCGCAGCGCGCGCCCGGCCCGCGCGCCTAACCGACGCCTAAGCGACGCCTAAGCGACGCCTAAGCGGCGCTCGCCGCGACGATGAGCACGGAGCTTTTCGCGCCGCGCAACAACGCGGTCGAAACGCTGCCCACGAGGTAGCGATCGAGCGGCACGACCCCTTGCGAGCCAGCAGCGATCAGATCGTAGCCGCCTTCCGTGGCGCGCGTGAGCAGTGCCGTGGCCGTGTCCCCGTGCAGGAATGCGGTGTCGACCGCGACGTCGCCGGCGCGTCGCAGCTCGGCAGCCACTTCGTCGAACAGGTCGTGCAAGCCGCGCTCGTAGATCGCTTCCAACCCGGGCTTGCCGATACTCGCGAAATCGAGGCTGGGTTCCACGTGCGCGAGCGTGATGGTGGAATCGGGCCCAAGCGCGCTGAGCGCGGCGCGCGCGGCGCGCCGACTGGCGTCGCTGAAATCCGTGGCGACGAGGGCGCGCCGGGGAAGGAAGCCCGTGCCTGGTGGCACGGCGAGCACGCCGACCTCCGCCGCGCGAATGATCTGCAGCACGGCATCCAGGCGTGCGGTGTGGTCCGCCGCGCTCGTCTCGGGCACGCCCACGATGATGAGTGCCGACCCGCGTTCCTTGCTCGCCTGGGCGATGGTGGTCGCGCGATGCCCGATCGCTGCCTCCGTGCTCCAGTAGGCGGCTACGCCCAGGGTTCGGCTCACCGTTTGACGGACCTGCGTTAGGAGGTTCTGCCGGCGTGCGTCCTCGAGCATCTGGGGGTCCACGGGCAACACCAGCGTGGCCGGCAGGGCGAGCGGAGCAGCGACGCCGAGCGCATGGGCGTTCACGCGATCGCGTCGCGCGAGCAGATCGGCGACGTGCAGCGCGCCCTCGGCCACGTCGGGCTCGCTTACCGCGACGAGAATCGGCCCGCCTAACGAGCGCGGCGTGGTGCGGCCGTGCGGTTGCGGCCGGCGAGCGCGGCGCGGGGTTGTCGATCCTTTCTTGGCCACCGGAGACTCCGCAGTGCGGGAACGAGAACGGAACAACGCCCGTCGCTCAGGGTAACTCCTACGACGGAGCGAAACAACATTCGACAGGCGAAATTCGCCAGCCGTTTTGGTTTCCTTGACTGCACCACGATTCGGGGCTAACGTTCCACAGGGAGCCGCGTGTTGAGCGCGACTTCTATTTTGTATCGAGTGTCGGCGGGCGTGATCGCCGGCCGCCATGCATTCTGGAGAATGTCGTGATCGCCAATTCCATGCCTCGCGCACATTGCAGTTCGACCAGCGGTACGGGCCGATCCATGGCCTGCCGCCCGGTCGGCGTGTGCCCGCCGGAACGGCTGGATCACGGCTGGTTGGCGAACCGGGGGGCGCAGAGCACGCGTGTCTCGAAATCGCGCCAGTTGGCGTGCGCCGGCATCGCGCCGTCCCGAGTCACTGAGGGTACGGGCGCAGCCACGGCGGCACACACCCATCTCACGCGCAGCGAGGGGGGGGGAGCAGGCGATCGAGGTCACCGCACGAGCGGATGACCCGCCTGTACGCCTCGGGTGAAATACACCGACGCCCCGCCTGCGCCCTCGTGCCAGGCGGGGCGTCGTGCACCCGGGGGGGGGGGGGGCATGCGCGTCGTTAGGCACACGGACCGCTCATCGGGGCACGATCACGGACCACCGACACTTTCTCGGGTTGCCGAGCCGGAGGACGATATGGAAGGCATGACGATGAACGACACGAGCACCATGGCCGCGCCGCGCCTCACGCGCGCCCAGCGGCGCGAGCTCGAGCACGAGCTGCGACACGAACTCGCGCGGCTCGGGCATTTGATGGGCGACGACGCGTCCGCATGGACTCGTCCGCTCCGCGTATCCGTCGGGATCGATGGCAACGGACCGGGCGGATTGACCGCATTGCTGCACGGACGCGCGGCCGAGCGCCACCAGGCCCTGGTCAACGCGCTCGAGCGGATGGAGAAGGGCGGGTATGGCATCTGCGTTGCATGTCAGCAGCCCATTCCCTATGGCCGGCTGATCGCCATGCCCGAGTCTGCGTACTGCGTCGCCTGCGGCGCGCGCGCGTGAACGCAGCAACCCGCATCATCGGCGAATGACGCGCTCCGCGCGAATCCATGAGGCGCGGTTGCGCGGTCATCACCCTTGGAGGATGACATGCAGACACCGACGGAACTGAACGAGCTCGCGCACGAGCTGGCCACGACCAAGGTGCTCACGGTGTACCACGACGCGCGGGTGACGGACCCGGCTATGCGCTACGCGTGGCGTCCGGCGCTGACCGCGGCGTTGCGTTCGGCGCGCGACGAGCTGAGCGACGAGCGTGACCGGGCGGACTTTGACCGTGCGGCGTCGTATCTCGACGATCCGCCGCCGTCGTTGGACGGTGTGTGGGGCGCGCCGGGTTGGGTCGCGTTTCTCACCACCGATGGGCTACGCTACGGCGCCGACCTCCCGGTGCGTCCGTCGCCGCTCGCGGCCTGGCGCGATGGGCCGGTCATCTCACCGTATCTACGTGCGCTCAAACAGCAGCGAGCGGTGATCGTCGCGATCGTGGATTCGCGTTCGGCGCATCTGTACCGCTACGCGGCGGCTGAGCTCACCGCGCGGCCCGACCTGGCGTTGGCGGCCGAGGATGAGTCGGGCCTGGTGCCTTCGACTGAACGCGGAATGCCGGCTCCCGCACCGCGGCGCGCGCTGGACCCCGAGCACACGCAACGGAGGCGCCTGGCCACGTTTCAGCGCCTGGCGACATCACTTGCCGCCCGCCTAACCGAGCTCGCGGGGGATGACGCGTGGATACTGATTGGCGGCGCTCCGCGGTGGGCGCAGCTCGCCAGCGAGGGTTTGCCGGCGTCGCTCGCGAGCCGGACCATGGTATCCAAGACGCTGGATCACGATGCTCCGCCCACTGCCATCGCGCGCGCGGCGCGACGGGCGGCGACGGCGCTGCGGGCCGCGCACGGCCGTGCGCTCGTGCACCGGCTGATCGAGCGATCGGGCGCCGGCGGCCGTGGGGCAGCGGGAATTCCCGCCGTGCAGCGCGCGCTCCGTGCCCGGGCCGTGGACCTGCTCATGGTGTCGCCGGAGTTCATTCGCGTGTTCGGCCGTGAGGCCGAAGACGCCGTACGTGCCGCGCTCGCACAGGGCGCCGACATCGAGGTACTGTCCGGCGACGCGGCCGTGCAACTCGATCAGCACGCCGAGGGACTCGCCGCGCGGCTGCGCTATGCGATCGATGGGCCGGCGACATCGCGCATTGCGTCCACCGGCGGCGGCAATGGGCCGCGCCGGCCACACCTGCCTAACGGAGGAAACGATGCCGCGTGAACCACACGATGCCGGGCGCGGCCTCGCGCCGGATGAGGAGGGGCGGCGCCGGGCCGCCGACGCTGACGCACAACGCGCCGCGTTGGCGCGCGAGGCGGCGGTGGGCTACGACGAGTGGCTCACCGACGTCGTGCACGATGCCTCGATCGAGAGCTTCCCGGCGAGTGACCCGCCGGCGTGGATCGGGATGCGCGCCGGACGCCCACGGCGCTGATGGCGCGCCATCCCGATGGCGTGCCGAGAGATGCCTATGCCTGAGGCCTCGGCGGTTGCACCGGAGGAGCGGCGGCTGCCGGCACCTTGCCGTCGGGCGTCATCCGATCGATGACCTGCGGCAGCACCGAGGCCAATCCCGTCGCCACCGTCGCCGTCGACACGCCGACCTTGGCGGCAAGCGCCTGGATTTTCGCGTTGCCTAACACAGTTTGAATCTGTTCCGCGGTAATCGGCTGGTTCTTTTCCTTCGACACCCACGAACTGACCAGGTCGCCCAGTCCCTTCTCACGGAACGTCTGCAGCAACCCCTGCAGTCCTCCCGCGTGCCCGGTCACCAGGTCGGTGACGTGTTGACCCAGGCCTCCCTGTTCGGCCTCGGCCTTCAGCGCCGAGCCCTTATCGCCCAACATACCGGCTGCATCATCGAGCAAACCCATGATCAACTCCGCGGCGGCTGCCGTCGGTTAGAGAAGGATGGTGTGTCCGCAGATATCCCGTCACCCAGGTTCTTACTGCTGCATCCATTGGGCGACTCCGCCATGCCGCGAGCAGGCGCCCTTTCGAACCTTGCTGTGCGAGTAGAGGCCGTCCTTGCACTTGGCGATGGCGCCCGCGGGGTCGGTGGTTTCCGACTTGCCGGTCGACTTCGACGAGGCGGATCCCGTGGATGCGACCGCGGTGTGCGTTGTCGTGGCTGCAGCGGCCGGCTTTGGTGTGGTCTTGGGTTCAGGCGACGGGGTAGCGGCCGCAGCTGCTACCGGCGCCGAACTCGGTGCTGTGGTTGGCGCGGTACCCGACTTCAACACGCCGCCGTGATGGCCACATGCACCGCGTCCCGCCTTGGACGTCGTGCCATCCTTGCAATTGACGGTCGCGGTCGCCGCCGCAGCGGCCTGAGCGTTCAGCGTCGTCGGAGCGACAAAACATACCGCCGCGAGCGCGGCGGCTAACACAAAATACGGTGGGCGCATGACGGCCTCGGCCTAGGGGAATGGTGACATTCTTCCATCGACAATGCGAGAATCAGACCAGACGCGTCAAGGGCTCTAGCGAGCTGAGCAAGATGGCCCTTTGCGACTTCCGCTCATACCTTTCTCCTACTACCCAATTACTTCACCCCGCACTTCATGCACCCACCGTCCACATCTCTCGACGCCTCCGACCGGTTCTCGGTGCTGCTCATCGATGATGAGCCGAAGATCCGGGCAGCCATCCGCGATGCGCTCGCGTCGGACGATGTGGAAATGTTCGAGGCGGACACCGGGGCGGCCGGCCTTACGCGCGCCGAAACTCGGCGGCCGGACCTTGTATTGCTCGACCTCGGGCTGCCCGACATGGAAGGGATCGACGTCGCGCGCGCGTTGCGCCGTTGGTCGAGTGCGCCGATCATCGTCCTCACGGCACGGCATTCCGATGACGAGACGGTCCGGCTGTTGGATGCTGGTGCCGACGACTATATCACGAAGCCGTTCAGCCTGAGCGAGCTACGCGCGCGCGTGCGGGCGCAACTCCGCCGCGCGCGCATGCCCCGCGTTCCGGGCGGCGACGCGCCGGTGCGCGTCGGCGAACTGGAGATCGATCTTGCGCGCCGGTTGGTGTCGCGCGGGGGCACGGCGGTGCACCTCACCCCTACCGAGTGGTCGCTGCTCGAGACCCTGTTGCGGCACGCTGATCGTCCGCTCACGCATCGGCACCTGTTCCGCGCCGTGTGGGGAAACAGCTATGGCGACGCGCCCCACTACTTGCGGGTGTACGTCGCCCACCTCCGCCGAAAGTTGGAAGACGATCCGTACGCGCCGCGCCTGATCATCACCGAACCCGGCGTCGGTTACCGCCTAACGCTCGGCGACTCTCGCGGCCTGGCCGATGCCGGCGACGTCTGAGGCGTCGTCGCGCGCGCGACGGCGCGCGTGGGTAGCGTCGCTCCTCGCGCTCGCGCTCGCCGCCCTGGCGATGCTGCTCGTGCGGAGCGCGCTGGACAAGGTGCACGTGGCGCTCGTGTTCCTCCTCGTCGTATTGGTGGGTAGCGCAGCCGGCGGGCGCGTGCTGGGGTTCACGCTCGCGATCGGCGCGTTCGTGCTGTTCGACGGGCTCTTCCTCCCGCCGTACGGCACGATCGTGGTCAGCAATCCGCTCGATTGGCTCGTGCTGGCGGCGTTTCTCATCACCAGCATCGTCGCGGCGCAGCTGCTCAGCGTGGCGCAGGAGCGCGCCGAGGAGGCCCGACGATACGCCGGCGAGGTCGAGCGGCTTGCTGCGTTAGGCGCGGAAGCGTTGAACGCGGCGCGCGCGGATGACGCGCTGCTCGCCATCGCCCAGGTGATCCGCCAGGCACTGGCCCTGGAGTGCTGCGAGATCTACATGCACCGGAGTGCGTCGGCGGCGGGAGGAGGCGGTCTGGGGGACGCAGCCCCCGGTCGCCTGGAGCGCGTCGCCTACGCGTGCCCTGGCGAGAGCTCCAACGGTGCCGCTGCTTCGACGGCTGGAGGGGGCGACACGCTCGCCGCATGGGTGGAAGCGCATGGGTTGCCGGCGGTGGAGCGCACCGACGGGACGACGCACGTCGCTGCCGCCGGACGTGAGAACGAGACTTCCGTGCTCGGTGGTGCGTGGCCGCTCGGGGCCGATGTCCGGACGCTGCTACTCCCGCTCCGCGTGCGCAGCCGCGGTGTGGGCGTGCTGCGCCTGACCAACGCGCCGGCCATCACCATGCGCGATGATCAACGGCAGTTTCTCGACGCGCTGGCCTATTATGCTGCGTTAGGCGTAGAGCGGCTGCGGCTCACCGGCGAGGCGGAGCACGCGGACGTGCTGCGCGAGGCGGACCGGCTCAAGGATGCGCTGCTGGCGGCGGTCTCGCACGATCTGCGCACGCCGCTCACGACCATCAAAGCGCTTGCGCACACGATCGTGGAAGGCGGCGCGTCGATCGGCGATGCGCGCGCGGCCTCCATAGAGGAAGAATCGGATCGACTGGGGCGTGTGGTGGGCGACCTGCTCGAGCTCTCGCGTCTGACCGGCGGCGCGCTGCACTTGCAGCCGGAGGTGAACGCCGCCGAGGATCTCATTGGCGCGGTGCGGCGTCGTGTGGAGGGCGTGCGGCAGGGAAGAAACGTGCGCGTGGCCCATGGGTCGCAGGAACCACTGCTCCTTGGCACGTTCGACTTCGCCCACTCGCTCAGGGCGTTGGGCAACCTGGTGGAGAACGCGCTGCGGTACGCGCCGCCTAACGACTCGGTCGAACTCACCGTACAGCGCGAGCACGCGATGCTCGTATTTCGAGTGGCCGATCGCGGGCCGGGAATCTCCGACGCCGAGCGCGAGCGCATCTTCGAGCCATTCTATCGTCCGCCCGGCGCGCCGCCCGACATCGGCGGCGCCGGCCTGGGCCTCACCATCGCCCGCGGTCTGGCAATGGCGCAGGGCGGCGACGTCCGGTTTGTTCCGCGCTCCGGAGGCGGCAGCGTGTTCGAGCTCCGCCTGCCGGCCGTGGATGAGCCGCCGACGCCCGACGCGCCGGATGCCCCGGCCCCCTGACTAACGGGTCGGCGCCGCGCCCGGCGCGCGCGCACGCAATGACGAAATTTTTAGGCCGCGACGCGCCGATTTTGACGCGGTGTTGACGTGTGCGCGGGTACCCTTCGCTCCGCGGTACCCACACCGGACGTTGCCTCGCGAGAGTCGCGAGGCAATAGACCGGTCCCATTCCCGACATCACATGGTCGACGTGGCGTACGTGGCCGGAACGATTGCCTTCTTCGCGCTGATGATTGCCTACGTGCACGCCTGCGCCGCGCTCGGCGGAACGCCGAGCGCTGAAACCGAATCGCGATGACCGTCGAGACGATCGCGGCTGGCGTCGTGGCCGTCGTAGTGCTGGGCTATCTGTTCTATTCGCTGCTCCGGCCGGAGCGATTCTGACATGACCGGCAACGGCTGGCTGCAGATCGCGATTTTCTGCACGGCGGTGCTGCTCATTACCAAACCGCTGGGCGTGTACGCGCTGCGCGTGTACGACGGCTCCATGGCGTGGCTGCGTCCGGTGGAGCGTATTATCTATCGCGCGTCGGGAGTGGATGCCGGCGACGATCAGCATTGGACGGACTACGCCATCTCGAGGCTGATCTTCAGTGGCGCGACCATGCTGCTCACGTACGCCGCGCTGCGCCTGCAACAGGCGCTGCCGTTCAATCCGCAGGGCATGCCGGCGGTGACCGGCCGCCAGGCATTCGAGACGGCGGCGTCGTTCACGACCAATACCAACTGGCAGTCGTACAGCGGCGAGACGACCATGTCGTACTTCTCGCAGATGACGCAGCTGACCTTCCATAACTTCGCCTCGGCGGCGACGGGGATCGCGCTGGCCATGGCATTGATTCGCGGTGTCGTGCGGCGGTCGGCAGGCCGCTTGGGCAATTTCTGGGTGGACCTGGTGCGCGGCACGCTGTACCTGCTGCTGCCGCTGTCGGTGATGCTCGCGCTGCTGGTGGTGCAGCAGGGCGTGATCCAGAACGTGTCGCACTATTTGGCGATCACGACAGTCGAGGGCGCCAGGCAAGTGCTCGCCATGGGCCCGGTGGCCAGCCAGGAGGCGATCAAGGAGCTGGGCACCAACGGCGGCGGGTTCTTCAATGCCAATTCGGCGCATCCATTCGAGAATCCCACTCCGTGGACCAACCTGTTGGAGATGGTTGCCATCTTCGCCATCCCGTCGGCGCTCACCTACACCTATGGCCGCATGGCGCGCAACCAGCGCCACGGGTGGGCGATCTGGTCCGCGATGTTCATCCTGTTCCTCGTGGGCGTCACGACCGTGTACCGGGCCGAATCGCATGGGAATCCCATTCATGCCGCGCGCGGCGTCGACGTCGCCGCGTCGGCCGCGAATCCGGGCGGCAACATGGAGGGGAAGGAGGTTCGGTTCGGCATCGTCAATTCGGCGTTGTTCGCGACCGTGACCACCGCCACCTCGTGCGGCGCGGTGAACAGCATGCACGACTCGTTCACCCCGGTCGGCGGCATGGTGCCGATCATCAACATGCAGTTAGGCGAAGTGGTGTTTGGCGGCGTTGGGGCGGGGATGTACGGGATGATCGTGATGATCATTCTCACCGTGTTCATCGCCGGACTCATGGTGGGCCGGACGCCGGAGTATCTGGGCAAGAAGATTCAAGCGCGCGAGGTACAGATGGCGATGTTGTACGTACTTGTGTTCGCCGGCGAGATCCTCGTGCTCTCGGCCATCGCCGCGGTGACCCCGGCGGGACTCAAGGGACTGAACAACGCCGGCCCGCACGGACTCTCCGAGACCCTCTATGCCTTCACCTCCACGGCGGCCAACAATGGCAGCGCGTTCGCCGGACTCACGGGGTCGACCTACTTCTACAACACCCTGCTCGGGCTGAACACGCTCATCGGCCGGTTCGCCATGCACGTGCCCATGCTCGCCTTGGCCGGATTCCTGGCCGAGAAGAAGATCGCGCCGGAATCCACCGGCAGCTTTCCCGTCACGTCGCCGCTGTTCGTCCTGCTACTGATCTCGGTCATCCTCATCGTGGGCGCGCTCACGTTCTTCCCGGCGCTCTCGCTCGGCCCGATCGTCGAGCATTTCTTGATGGACGCCGGAAGGGTGTTCTGATGGCCGTCGCCAAGCGCCCGCTGTTCGACCCCCCGATCGTTCGACGCGCGATTCGGGAAGCGGTGCTCAAGACCGTGAGTCCGCTCCACATGGTGCGGAACCCGGTGATGTTCGTGGTGCTCATCGGCAGCGTGTTGACCACGCTGGTGCTGCTGCGCGACATCGTCGCCGGCGCCAGCAGCATCGGATTCACGCTCCAGATCGCGCTCTGGCTCTGGTTCACCGTAGTGTTCGCGAACTTCGCCGAAGCCATGGCTGAAGGGCGCGGCAAGGCGCAGGCCGACAGTTTGCGGGCCACGCGCACGACCACCACGGCCAAGCGCCTCGATGATCCGTCGAACAAGCTGTCCGCCGAGCCGGTGCCGGCAACCGCGTTGCGCCGCGGTGATTTCGTACTCTGCACGCCCGGCGACGTGATTCCCGGCGACGGCGAGGTGGTCGAGGGTGTGGCCTCGGTCGACGAATCGGCGATCACCGGCGAATCGGCGCCGGTGATTCGTGAATCGGGGGGCGACCGTTCCGCGGTGACCGGCGGCACGCGGGTGCTGTCGGATTTTCTGATCATCCGGATCACCGCCAATCCCGGCGAGACCTTTCTGGATCGTATGATTGCGCTCGTCGAAGGTGCGCGGCGGCAGAAGACGCCTAACGAGATCGCACTCACGATACTGTTGTCCGGACTCACGATCGTGTTTCTGTTCGCGGTCGCGACGCTCCAACCGTTCGCGGTCTATAGCGGCGGATCGGTGTCCGTTCCGGTGCTCATCGCGCTGCTTGTCTGCCTCATCCCGACGACGATTGGCGGCCTGCTGTCGGCGATCGGCATCGCCGGGATGGACCGGCTGATCCAGCAGAACGTGATCGCCATGAGCGGCCGGTCGGTGGAGGCCGCGGGCGACGTCAACACGCTGCTGTTGGACAAGACCGGCACGATCACGCTTGGCAACCGCCACGCGGTCGAATTCATCCCGATGATCGGTGTGGCCATCGATCACTTGGCCGACCGAGCGCAGCTCGCATCGCTGCCCGACGAGACGCCCGAAGGCCGGAGCATCGTGGTGCTGGCAAAGGAGAAGTTCGGCCTGCGGGGCCGCAGCCTCACGGACGGCCGGCACGTGGTGATGGCGGGAGCGGCCGATGATGCCAACGCGTTAGGCATGGCCGGCGATTCGGAGTTCGTACCGTTCTCCGCCACCACCCGGATGAGCGGCGTCAACCTTGGCTCGCTCCACGTGCGCAAGGGCGCATGCGACGCCGTGGTGCGATGGGTGAAGGAGAATTGCGGCGCCATCCCCGAGGACCTCGCGGCCGTCGTGGAACGCGTGGCCCGTGGCGGCGGCACGCCGTTGGTCGTGGCGGAACGCGAAAACGGCACCGCGCACGTGCTCGGCGTGATCAACCTCCGCGACGTCGTGAAGGGAGGAATCCAGGAGCGGTTCGACCGCATCCGCGCCATGGGCATCCGCACGATCATGATCACCGGTGACAACCCGCTCACCGCCGCGGCGATCGCGCAGGAAGCGGGGGTTGATGATTTCCTGGCCGAGGCCACGCCCGAAGACAAGATGGCATTGATCAAGCGCGAGCAAGCGGGCGGCCGGCTCGTGGCGATGACCGGAGACGGCACAAACGACGCGCCCGCGCTCGCGCAGGCCGATGTCGGCGTCGCCATGAATTCCGGAACGCAGGCAGCGAAGGAAGCGGGCAACATGATCGATCTCGACTCGAACCCGACCAAGCTCATCGAGGTGGTCGAGATCGGGAAACAACTCCTCATGACGCGAGGTTCCTTGACCACCTTCTCCATCGCGAATGACGTTGCCAAATACTTCGCCATCATTCCCGCGATGTTCGTGGTCACGTATCCGGCGCTGCAGGCGCTCAACATCATGCGCCTTCACTCCCCCCAGTCGGCGATCCTGGCCAGTGTGATCTTCAACGCACTCATCATCGTGGCGCTGATCCCGCTCGCGCTGCGCGGCGTGCGTTATCGCCCGGCACCGGCAGCTGTGATCCTCCGTCGCAATCTGTGGGTCTACGGCGTCGGCGGGCTGCTCGTGCCGTTCATAGGTATCAAGGTGATCGACCTGCTCATCGTCTTTCTGCACCTGGCCTAACGATGCGCCACACTCAGCTTCGCCCCGCGATCGTGCTCACGCTGCTGTTGTGCGTGATCACCGGATTCATCTATCCCGGAGTGGTGACCGTGCTCGCGCAACTATTTTTCCGGCGCCAGGCCAACGGCTCGCTCGTGAGCGCCGCAGGACACGCAGTGGGGAGCGCGCTCATCGGACAACGGTTCACGCGTCCCGGGTATTTTCATTCCCGTCCGTCCGCGGCCGGCGCGGGGTACGACGCGACACTCTCCGGTGGCACGAACCTCGGGCCCACGAGCGCGAAACTCGCGGATACACTGATCGCGCACGCCGTGGATACCGTGGTGAAAAACGACGGCGCGATGAAAGGGAAGATTCCGTCGGACATGGTGACATCGTCCGGTTCGGGCCTCGACCCGGACATCTCGCCGGCGAACGCGCGGCTCCAGGTGGCGCGCGTCGCGCGCGTGCGCGGCATGGATTCGAGCGCGGTGCGCGCGCTCGTCGATCGATACACGGAAGGCCGCCAGCTCGGCGTCCTGGGCGATGCGCGCGTGAACGTGCTCCGGCTCAACCTCGCGCTCGACTCTGCCCCGCGTGCGACGTCGACTCCGGTCCCTCGATAACGAGCTCTTTCATGCTCACGATTGACGGAGAATTCTCACGCGTCAGGCGCGCAACGGCGGTACTTCTCGCGTCGCCAATGCTCCTGATGGGCCAATCCATGGCGGCGCAGTGCACCGACACGACCAAGGCCGAAGTCGCTGCCGACTCCACCTCCAAACCGAAAGCGGCGCCGCCGTTTGCGTTCGCCGACTACTCGTGGCTCAACGGTAACAGCCGGCAGACGGTCTCGGTCCTCGACACGAAAGCGTTTACGGGTGAATTCCGGGCTGACGTGACTTACATCGGTGACTTCAACCATCCGAAGGACCATACACTCGTCGGGACGACGGAAAGCGGCCGCACCAGCGAGATTCAGGTGCAACAACTCGGCATCGGTGGCGACTTCCACTGCGGGCGCGCGCGCGGTCGGATCATGACGCAGTTCGGGATGTACTCGACGATGACGCCGCGCAACGATGCCAGCAGCGCACGCGGACAGTGGGACTTGGCGGATGCGTATCGATATCTGTCCGAGGCGTACGGAGGCTATCACTGGGATGCGATGCACGGTGTGAATCTCGATGCCGGCATCTTCATGTCGTACATCGGACTCTTCAGCTACTACAACTATGACAACTGGGCATACCAGCCGTCGTACGTATCGTCGAACACCCCTTGGTTCTTCAACGGGATCCGCGTGCAGACGTTCCCGACCGACAGGCTCAAGCTCGAATTCTGGCTCGTCAATGGCTGGCAGTCGTACGGAATGTTCAACGAGACGCCCGGCATCGGTACCCAGGTGCTCTGGCGCCCAACGGGCGCCGTATCCGTTGTCTCCAACGACTACTATGGTAAGGACTGGCTCGGCATTCCGGGTCGTTGGCGCGTGCACAGCGACAACAGCGTGGAGGTGAAGTATTACGACGAGCCGAACACCGGGTTCGACAAGGCGGCGTTCTCACTCACCGCGGACATCGGATGCGAGGGCGGCGGCGGCGTGAGCTGCTCGCACAGCGCCGTCGGTGCGCCGGCGCAGTACTTCTTGGGCTTCATGCTCTACCATCGCGTCTGGTTCTCACACGATCACTTCGGCGTGACGTTAGGCGGCGGTGCGATGACCAACCCCGGACGATACCTGGTGCTTCTGCCCCCGATCAATGGCGCGACCGCATTTTCCGGCACGCCGTACTTCACCCAGAACCCCGGCGACACGTTCACGGCGTGGGATGCGTCGGCGACATTCGACTACATGCCGGATCAATTCATGACGTTTCGGTTCGAGGTCGATCATCGCGCCGCTAACGTGCCGTATTTCGCCGGCGCTGGCGGCGTGACGCCTCCGGGCGGTAATACCGGCGCGCCCGGCTCCACCGTGGACGGATGGACGCCGGACCTCCGTAAGCAGGAGACGAGGCTCAACATCGCGCTGCTCGTCAAACTATGAACGTCACAGGCGTAGACACGCCGGAATTCCTCACGCTCGTGCGGCAGCGCAAGCGCGGGCGGCTCAAGGCGTACATCGGCTCCGCCGCCGGCGTGGGGAAAACGTATCGCATGCTGCAGGAAGCACACGACCTGCGCCGCAGAGGCGTCGACGTGGTGATCGGATTCGTCGAAGCGCACGGCCGAGCCGATACGTCGGCGCTCATCGGCGATCTGGAGATCGCGCCGCGGCGCCGCATTGAGTACCGCGGCGTGGTGCTCGAGGAGATGGACGTGACCGGCGTCATCGACCGGCATCCCGATGTCACGATCGTCGACGAATTGGCGCACACGAACGTGCCGGGCTCGAAACATCGGAAGCGCTGGGAAGATGTACTCGAGCTGCTCGACGCCGGCGTCAACGTGATCACGGCAGTGAATGTGCAGCACCTCGAGTCGTTGAACGACGTGGTGCAGCGCACGCTCGGCGTGACGGTGCGGGAAACCGTGCCCGATTGGGTGGTGGCCCGCGCCGACCAGGTGGTGAACATCGACCTCTCGGCCGAAGACCTTCGGCAGCGGCTGCTCGAGGGAAAGATCTACGGCCCCGAGAAGATTTCCACGGCGCTGGAGAACTTTTTCACGGAGGAGAATCTCACGACGCTGCGCGAGCTCGCGTTACGCGAGGTCGCGAGTTCGGTTGACCATGCGCGCGAAGACATCGTGCGCCGTGAGTTAGGCGGACCTGACGCGCCTCGGCCCACAGATCGCATCATGGTGGCCATGTCGAGCAATCCGCCGCGCACCGCCGCTCTCCTGCGTAAGGCGAGTCGCATCGCGGGCCGGCTGAACTCCGACTGGTACTGTGTCTACGTGCAGACGCCGGAGGAACGCGCGGATCGCATCGACGCCGCGGTGCAGCGGAGGCTGGTAGACAATATCCAGTTGGCGCAGGCCATGGGCGCCGAAGTGGTCACGCTCGCGGGAAGCGACGTCGCGGACGCCGTGGCGCGATTCGCGACGGAGAAGGCGGTGTCGCTGGTGATCGTGGGGAAGAGCACACGCAGTTGGTGGCACCGCCTGCGGCATGGTTCGGTGGTGGATCGCCTGGTGCGCGCCACGGAGGGTCTCGATGTCCTTGTCGTCTCGTTCGATGAGCGTTCGCCGGCCAACGGGCGAACGCACCGTGGGCCGTCCGATGCGTGATGACGTCTCGAGCGATCGCGCGCAGGAGTACGCGACGCTCATCGATGAGATTGCGCGCGTGATGGGCGCGCGGCTTCAGGAGGCACAGCTTCCGCTCCACATCCTGCTCTCCAGTCCGTTCGGCGCGCTCAACGAGAATCAGGAGGAGATGCTGAGTGCGGCGCAGGCTGCGGTCGACGCAGCCGACATGGAGCTGCGCAGGTTGCGAAAGCTGGTCGAGCTCGATCGGGGCGCGCTCGCGCCGGTGGTCCAGCCCATTGGACTCGCCGAGTTGCTGCGTCCCGTCCTCGCCATCGGCCAGGCGCGCGCGGAGCAGAACGGCGTCCAGCTCCGTACGGAGATTTCCGATCGCGCCCCTCGTGTGATGGCGGACGCGATGTTGGCGCAGGACGCACTCACCACGGTACTCGGCGGCGCGATCGCCTCGACGGCGCGTGCCGGTGATGTGCTGGTGAGGGCCGGCGAGCGTGAAGATGGGAGCGGAGGCATCGTCATCGAGATCACGCACGGTGCTTCATCCGACGCGGAATCGCTGGAGATGCGTTTGGCCCGACGATTGCTGTCGGTGCAGCGCGCCACGCTCACGGAGCACGGAGAATACACGCGCATCGACCTGCCCGCGGAGCGGTCGCTACGGGCCGGCACGCAGCCGCCCTGAGCCGGTCGCCGCGGCGATCGACGACGCGGCCGGCCACCGCAGCACGGTCACCGAATACGGCGGCAGTGCCACGCGCTCGCCTAACGACATGATGAATGTGCGGCGCGTTGGCGGGGTATCCGGGGCCGGCGTGCCGCGCGCGCCATTCGAGTGCCACCGATAGGTGGATGCCGACAGTTGGACGAGCGACGCCCGGACGGACGGCCCGGCATCGCCGGCGCGGGGCTCGTCCAGGCGAACTCCCACGCGCCACGAATGCCGCGGATCCGTGTTCACCAGCAGGAGGGCCCACGTTCCGTTAGGCCTGAGGGCCGCGTAGGCGGTCACCGGCACGCGCCGGCTGGCGTCGGATGCATGTACGATGGCCCGATAGAGGCGGTGCGGGCCGCCGGCCGGCTCCAGCCAGTCCTGCGTCAGCATCCGTGCCGCGTAGTAGGTGGCGGTGGGATACCGGATACGCCTCAGCGTATCGGAGAGGAACATGGTGTTGTCGCCCCACGTGTCGCAGCGGCTGTTGCGATCCATGGGTGAGGGCTCCCATCCGTACAGGAATGCCTGCGTGCCTCCGAGCGTGAGAAAGTTGGCGACCGCATCGGCGTCGAGTAGCGCGGCGGCCCGTCCCATCTCTGCCGTGCCGGCGAAGGCGGAATATCCGTACTCCGCGATGACCCGCGGGACATTCGCCGGCAGCCCTTGCGCGCCGAGGTTGGCCATCGCCGACGTCATCAGGTCCGTGGCCCGCGCGAGCTGCGGCGCGGTGGGCGCGCAGACATCGTCGAACGGATACCACTCGAAGGAGAAGAACGTGAGCGATGCACTCGCCTGATGCACGCGCAAGTAGTCGAGGAACCGTGTGAGCCACGGGCGCGCGTCGGGATCCTCGCGCCATGCCATCATGACGTCAGGGGATGTCGACTGCCACGACGGCCCGCCGGCGTGGACCGCCGGATCGGCGGCCGCGAGCGCACGCGCCCATTGCACGTAGAGCGCTCCGTAGTCATCGGGCGACACGTTCTGCCCATCGGGTTCCTCGCCGATCTCGACCCGGTCCAACGGGTAGCCGCGCTTCCGGAGATAGATGATCTCCGCGGCGGCGTTCTCGGGCGTATCGTACAGGGCGGCGACCGGAAGCATGGGCGCGCGTCCGTTCGTCAGGTGGCTGTGAAACACCTGGTCGAGTCCCGGCTGCGCCATCGTGCTGTCGATGTCGACCGCGCGATGCCACGGATCGGTGGAGGACACGTAGATCACGGTCTGCCGCGTGCGATCGGCTGCGTGTCGCACGACGTCGGCGATCGCTCCGTTGGGCATTAACACGCCCACCGCGAGCTCGCGAATGGCGTAGCCGAGGGCGTCGCGCGGGTCCGAGGTACGCGGCGGCCCCGTGTGCGAGGCGGCGCGGAGCACGAGACGCAGCAACCGCGTGTGCACGGCGCGGTGGCTCAGCCGGCGCTGGTCGTCGCCGCCTGCCGCCGAGTGGACGCTGCCTAACGGGAAAGTACGCCACGCGCCGTCGGGGTTGCCATCGATGCCGTCCTCGGGATCGTCGCCGGCCCAATACTGGACATCGTACGTCGTCGCGAACGGTGCGCCCCACTGGATCCGGATCGCCGTGATGGTGGCCCGATGCCCGAGATCGATGATCACCCATTGCGGATGGCGCGCATCGTCGTCGCCGGTGTACGACTGCGCGAGGTACGGGTCGCTCTTCCAGAAGGTGCGGGCGTCGCCGTCGTCGATGCGCGAGTAGCCGTCATCATCGGCCTGATCGATGGTGTTGCCGCGGCGCGGCAGCCGGTAGCCGAACGAACGGGTGATCGGTGCGCCCACGGCGGTGTCGGAGGTCCAGTAGCCGCGCGCGAGCGGCGCCTCGCTCCACCGTCCCGCAGGATTCCAGTGCCAGGCGTCGTTCCCGAGCTCGGTGCGCAGGCGATCGGTCAGCACGCCGAAGCCGGCGCTCTGCATGGCGCGCCGGTTGGCCGGCGTGTACAGCCGGCCAATGTCTCCGGCGGCGTGCCCGTCCACGCCTCCGCCCAACGTCGTCCGCGGATCGAACGGGCCGGCGACGCTCCCCGCGCGCACGGCGATGGTGACCGTAGCCGTGTCGCCGTCACGCGACTGCGCCCGTCCCGCGGCCGCGTGCCCAACGAGCGCCGCGGCCGCGAGGGCCGCCAGACGCCGCGCCCGGGCTCTACCGTACGTTCGGCGCGAGGTCACTTGCCTAAAAATTCGCTGATCGAGGCGAGGGACTCGATGTGCTCGCAGAAAATCTTGACCGCCGCCAACAGCGGCACCGCGATGAGCGCGCCAGGGATGCCCCACATGAAGAACCACAACGCCAATCCGACGAAGATGGCCACCGGGTTGAGCGTGAGGCGGCGGCCAAGGAGCATCGGACTCACGAAGTTGGCCTGCAGGACACTCACCGCGAGGAACGAGGCCGGCACGAGCAGCGCATGCCCAACATCCGGGAACGTCGTCAGACCGGCCATTGTCAGGATCACGAACATCGTCGCGGCACCCAGGTACGGAACGAATTCCAACAGCGCAGCCAAGACCCCCCAGAGCACGGGGTTCGGCATCCCCAGAAAATACAGCGCGAAACCCACCACGAGGCCTTCGCCGCTGTTGATGAGGAGCAGCGACGACAGATACGTCGAGATCGATGATTCCGTCTCACGCGCGATGATCACCGCGGTCTTCTTGTCGGTGAGCTGTGGCAGCACCTTGATCAATTTTTGCAGGAACAGCTCGCCGCCGGCGAGCAGGAAGTACAGCAGCACGATCACCTCGAGCAGTCCGGCGACAAAGCTCGTGGTGGTGCCGAACACGCGCGACACGAGCGATGGACCACCCACGGTGACCTCGCGCGACGGCGCGGTGCCGGCCGCGCTCACGACCTGCTCCGCGGTTCGAGTCACCTGGTCGACAGGCTTGCGGAGTTTGCGCAGCCTGGTGTTCACGGTGGCGAGCGTATGCGGTGCCTTGGCGATCCACTCTTGCGCCGGCCCGGATACCGCGTAGGCCCCGCCACCCAGGATGGCCAACAGCGCGAGGATGACCAACGCCGCGCCAACCGGATTCGGCAAGTGCGCTCGTCGCAACACGCGCATCAGCGGGCTGAGAAACAGGTTCGCCAATACGGCGAACACCACCGGTACGATGAATCCGCGTGCGAAGTACAGCGTGTAAAACACCGCGAGCACCACGAGAATGGTCAGCTCGATCGAGCGCGTCGAGACGCGCTCGAGGCCGGCCTCGAGCGACGCCAGGTTCGCCTCGGGTGCGGGCGGGTCGTTGGAGGGGTCCGTCGACGCTCGGGTGAGCCGCGCGACCTCCCCGGTCACACGCCCGTGCTCCGAGCCGTCGGATGAAGCCGTGTCTGTCATCGTCTCATCTCCATCGTCGGGACGACCCCCGCGGCGTCTTGGCGCGGATGCGGTGTGTTAAGGAAGAGTCTGGCAATCACCGGCGTTTTCACCACTGGCGTGTGTTTCGCATCACACATAAGGTTCGATACGATTCCATAGCGATGAGAGCGAACTCCGACGCCCGCACTGATACGCGGCATCGCACCTTCGGTGCCGCGTCACGCTGGTTCATGGGGAGATGCGACGATTCGCGCCGGACCCCGCCCTCCTAACCCATCTCGCGGAGCAACTCATGCAGCGACGCGTTGTCATACCCCGCCTTTCCCTGCTCGCGGTTGCCGCCGCATTGATTGCCGGGTTCACCGCTTGCGGCAGTAGCGGCGCCACCGCACCCGGCCTTACCGCAGCCGACCTCGTTGGCTCGTACAACCTGGTCTCGCTCACGCTTGGGAATTCCGATCCGCTGACACCGCCCACGGCGACTGGCGTCCTGACCCTCACGCTCACGAACTACAACGTCGCCCTGAATCTGCCCAGCGGCGCCGAAGCGGACAGCGGAACGTGGACGGTGTCGGGAAACAACTGGACGCAGACGTCGAGTGTGCAGGACATCCAGGAAGCCGGCACCGTGAGCTTGTCTCATGATACCTTGGCGGTGAACGTGAACGTGGCCGGGACGCCAATTGCCAACATCTGGGTGAAGCAACAATAACAGGAATTGACGCTCGTGCACGCGGAGCGCCGCGCCCAACCTTCCGCCGACCGCGCGCGCTGCCGCCGCGTTCGCTCCGTCGCGTGGCAAGCGGCTCGAAGACGCCTGGCAATCGTCCCACTCGTGTTGGCGGCGCTCGCGCACCCGGCGTCTGCCCAACTGGCGACGCTGAGCGGACGCGTGACCGACGCGCAGACGGACAGCGCAGTCGCCGAGGCGTACGTGTTCGTAAGCGGGTCGCTGCTTCGCACTCTCACTGATGCCCACGGTGCGTACGCTCTGCACGGCGTCGCGCCCGGTACCCACATGGTGCGTGTGCTCATCGTGGGATACCAGAGCGCGGCGCGCACCGTGACGTTCGCAGCGGGTGAAACGCACGAGGAGAATTTTTCACTCCAGCCGGCGCTGCTGCAGTTGGCGCCGGTCACGGTAACGGCGAGCCGCGGGACGCAATTGATAGGCGACGTACCCGCCAGCCAAGCGGTCGTGACCAGACGCGACCTCCTCAATCGCAACATCATCACGCTCGATCAAGCACTCCGGTTCGTTCCGGGGGTGAGCTTCAACGACGGCGACATCGACATTCGGGGATCCACCGGCGCTGCGGGCGGCGTGGGGAGTCGCGTCCTCATGCTCGTGGATGGCCACCCCGTGCTCTCGGCCGACGGCGGTGAGGTGGATTTCAACAGCTTGCCGCTGCTCGACGTCGACCGCGTGGAAGTGGTGAAGGGCGCCTACTCGGCGCTGTGGGGCAGCAATGCCCTTGGAGGCGTGGTGAACATCATCACGACCCCCATCGACTCGACCCCGGAGACGGTCGGCACGCTGCACTACGGTGCGTACGATCAGCCTCCGAACTACCGCGCCGACGAACGGTACCCGAGTTTTTCGGGCTTCATGCTCCAACACTCGCGCCAGATCGGCGCGGTTGGCGTGCGCGGGATGGTGGATCGTGAGACGTCGAACGGATTTCGCGAGGACGATCAGTCGTCGCGTTGGCTGTTCCGGGGCAAGATGGATCTGCCGTCCGTCGCGGGGAATCCAGCATCGGCATCGGTGATCTACAGCTCACAGAACTCGGGCAATTTTTTCATGTGGGATTCGCCGGCTGCTCCCACGCGTCCGCCAGCCAACACACTCAACGATTGGCAGCATGATACGAAGCTGAGCGCCGGCGCCACGCTCCAGCCCATCGACCGCAGCGCGCTGCGCCTGCAGATCGACCCATATTTCGAGAAGGACGGGACCCAGAATCATTTTTTCAGCGATTCCGATTTCTCGTTTCACAACGCCACCAAGTTCGGCACGAACGCGCAACTCACCATGGCGCCGAGCGTGAGCCAGGTTCTCATCATGGGCGGAGAAGTGGCCCACACCGCCGTCTCGTCCGACATCCTCGGCAATCCCTCTCTCGACGACTACGGATTGTACGCGCAGGACGCGGCCGAGCTGTCTCGTTTCGTCAACACGACCCTGGGGTTGCGACTCGATGGCCATCAGGCGACGGGTTCGTCTAACGAGCTGACCCTCAATCCGAAACTCGGCATCATCGTTCGGCCGTCGCAGCGAGTCGGCCTGCGGGCATCGTTGGCCCGCGGGTACCGCGCGCCGGCGGCCATCGAGCAGTTCGTGAACTCGCGTCAGAGCGGCATCCCCGTGCACCCCAATCCCAATCTGCACGGGGAGACCGCATGGTCCGCCGAATTTGGCGCCGCCGCTACGGTGACGCCTTGGTTCTGGGTGGATGGTGCGGTGTTCGAGAGCGACTATCACGACCTGATCGGCCCGGGGATCATTCCGGATAGCGGCATCGTGTTTCAATTCCAGAACGTGCAGCGCGCGCGGATCCGGGGCATCGATGTCGCCACCAAGACCGACATCGTGCCGCGGCTGGTCGCCCTCGACCTGAACTACACGATGCTCAACACGTACGATTACGGCTTCCATGGCCCGTTGCCCTACCGTTCCAAGCACTACATCACGGGTTCGCTCGAGCTGCTCGGCGGCCTAACGGGGATCGATCTGAGCTATCGCAGTCGCGTGGAGCGCGTGCTGCTGTTTCCCGTGGATCCGCGCGGGTCGATCACGCTCGTAGACCTGCGGCTCGGCTACCCGCTGTTCGGATCGTTCGTGCAGGCGAAGATCTCGAATCTGTTCCAGCAGCGGTACGTGGACATCATGGAGCGGACACCCGGCGCCCCCCGCTCGCTGCTGCTCTCTCTTCGGCGGACGTTCTAGTTGGTGGTTGGTAGCGCGGTTGGTCGCTGGTCCGCTATTGGACCACTTTACTCATGCACGTGAACCCGGCGAAGAAGTCCTTACGAACCACCGGCGGCGCGTTGTTGAGTCCCACGTCGAATCCCACCTTCGCCGGCGTGCTGCTGCCGGGAATGTTCCAGTCGGCGTGATAGTCATTGCCCGCTGGCTGCCAGGTGGCAGCGGCACCGAACATCTGGAACAGCGCCCACGGCCCGTGAAAACTCGCCACGTTCGTCGACGCGCCCATCTGACGGATGGCGATCGTGGCTTCACCCGACGCTTGACCTGTCCACGTGAATTGGTGTTCCCGTGCACGCGCCGAGTACACCACATTGTCGCCGTCGATCGTCACGGAGAGATCCCCGTTGCCCGGCATGAGCACTGGCTTGAGCGTGATCGTCATGTGGGGTTCGTTGCTTCCGGACGGGTACAGCGCCGCCGCGAATTGCGTCGCGCGATTGAAGAAGCTGAGGAACGCCGGGTTGACGCTGAGCGTGCCGCCGCCTTTGGGCCCGAACGAGCTACCCTGCGGGACGATGATGTTCGCCAGCGCATCATTATAGTAGGTCCAGAGCGTCCCGGTATTCGGTTTCAGCACGGCGGCGACCTCGTCCATCGTCGCTTGAATGGGCGAGTGTTCGTTGAACGGATACTTGCGGAACACCGTGGCATTGGTGGCGCAGAAGCCGCCGCCCTTGTCATTGAGCTGTCCGGCGCCGTAGTTGCGCAGGAAGGGATCGATGCTGGTGAGGGGGTCGCTGAGCAGACGTTGCACGGCCGAGCTGATCGCCGGTTCCTGCCCAACGGTGAAGCCCTGCGCCAGCTTTTGCACTTCGACGCGCGCCGCATTGGCGTTCTGAGTGGCATTGGTAATCGCGCCTTCGGCACCGCCCGCGGGCGCGCTCGCGACCTGGCCCAGTGCTCCCTGCAGGTTGACTAACGCCGTCATGTAGGGTTGCACCGCCGGCCCGATCAGTTTGTCCGTCTGGCCCGGTGGCACCACCGCGTGCACCGGTTGCAACGCGTTGCCGATCGCTGTGTCGACGTTGGTATTTTGCGACGCGATGGACATCAGCGACAGCAGCGGCGATTGATTGCCGGAGAGTTGGCCGAGCTTGGCAGCGGCGTCCTTCACACTGGCGTAGCGCACCACGGTGGCCCCTTGCAGGTAGTCGCGCCATGCGGCCACATAGTCGGAGCGGTACCGGACGCGCAGGTCGGCCAACGTCTTTGTCTTGTCCATCTGACTCGGCGGCTCGTCGCCTAACACCCAGCGCTCTCCCTGGAAGAATCGATCGGCGCTCCCGAACGCCTTCTGCATGGCAGCGTAGCCGCCCTTGGTGAACGCTCCGGGCACGGTGACGCGCTCGAGCACGTAGGCCGCGGACCCGGACACGAGTTTGTTGAACTGGATGGGCGGATTTCCGGTGTTCGCCTCCGCGAGCATCGCCTGATAGATGGGTTCGCTGCCCTTGAACTGGCGGAGGAACGATCGCGCGCGCGACACCAATCCGGTGTCGGCGGGGTAGGCGAACGGATCGCCGATCGGCAGCTCTCTCGCATAGAACGCGAACTGCCGTTGGGCGAGCTGGCTCTGGGTGGAGTCGGGCCCCCGTGCGGCCGCCCATTGGCTCAGGAGCACCGGCGCGAGAAAGTCCTCCGTGCTGCGCTCCGGGTTGCTGCTCGTGATGAGATATGCCTTGAGAATCTTGTACGTGCTGTCGTAATGGTCGGTGGGTCGCGGCGCAGGGGGCACCAAGCTCAGCGTTCGCGTGAACGCCGCGCGCGTATTGGCGAACAGCAGCGTGTCGTAGGCAGCGAAGTACGCGCGCCGGGCATCGGGGAGCAGGGCATTCCCGTGGTAGAGTCCCCACCGCAGACCCGCCGGCGCCCCGTTTCGCTCGTAGTCGCGGAGCTGCTGCAGCGTGCCGCGCAGGCTGTCGAGCGTTTGCAGGGCTTCCACGCGCGGGCTGCCGGTGCCCGCGACGGCAAGGGCCGAGACCGAGCGCGCCGCGTTGGCCGTATCGCGGGCCAGCGTGCGATTGCCGTTCCACGATACGGTGAACCCCGCGGCCAATACGACACCGACGGCCGCGGCGATGCCCAGCGCCACGCGGCGCAGCAAGTTCACGCGCGCACCGCCGCGGGTCACGTTCATGGCCGCCTTGTCGCCTAACACAACGTCGGAGAACAGGCGTCCAAGGAACACCCACTGCGGCACCTTGCGCGTCGCGGCCGCGGCGGGGGCGACTGCCCGAGTCTGCGCAGCTACCTGCGCGGCGCGGAATACCTGCGTCGCCGAACCCGCTTCCTGCGCGCGCGCCGCGGGCGCGGCGCTCCCGGCCACGGAGGCGTCGTTGATGAATACGGGGCGGACGCCGGCAAAATAGTACCCGCGCAAGAAGGGGCTCACCTGCAACTGGCTGGGGCGACACAGCTCAACCAGAAACTGCGATAACACCGCGCCGGTCTTGCGCAGCTCGCGGGGGAATTCGTAGGCGCCCGGCTTGGGCTCCGGCGAGGCCTCGCGCGCCAGAAACTGCACGCGCTTGTCGGCCAGCGAGACGAACAGCCGCTGGAACGACTCGGCGATGTGCTTGGTCTGTCGATCGGCATAGAGGCCCACCGGCCCCGGATCCGCGGGCAGCGTCACGCCCAGCACGTCGCGCGCTTCATCGTTGGAGAAGTTGCGCACGTAGTCCGCAAAATACGCGATGCGGTCGGCCTTGGTGAACACCACGTACACCGGCAACCGGATGCCTAACCCACGGGCGACCTCGCTCAACCGGTCGCGCAGCACGCGCGCCAGCACGACCGCCGATTCGCTCGCCCCCGGCCGCACCAGCTCTTCGCAGCTCACGCACACCACCGCCAGACGCGGCGCCTGGGCGCCCCCGCCTAACACAGCGGCCAGTCGCCGCGGCTGCACGTGGCGGATCACGCGCGCGAACCGCGACGGATCGCTGGTCAGCGGACCTCCCGCTTCCACGAACACCGTCCCGCGCGCGTACCACACGTTGACGCCCTTGGTGGGGGCCACCGTCTCGTCGCGCGACACGCCGCCGGCGAGCAACTCGGGTTCGAGCCCCGAGCGCACCACGACGGTCGTCTTCGCGCTCCCCTCCGGCCCGAGCAGCAGCACCACGGGCAGACGGGCCAGCGAACTCCCGCCTCCCCCCCCCCCCCCCTCCCGGCCCGCTCCCTTGGTCGCCACGCGCGACGACGCGAGCTGCGTGCGTGCCGCCTGCATGGCCGCGTCGATATCATCCGTGCGAACGCCGGTCGCCGGCGCCGGCGCGAGTTGCCGCAGCAGGTACCAGACGATCAAACTCGTCGCAATGAGCCCCAGCACCCAGAGCCCCACACGAAATACCCAGATGTCGGGGCTCTTGAGATGCAGCGCGGTGCCGAGAAACCACGCGACGATCACGAAGACCAGGAAGATCGCCGTGGCGATCAGCCAGATTTTCGTCTTACGCGTCATGGAAGGACCGGAAAGAGGTGGACGCCGTGCGCATCCTCAGCGCACTGCTTGCGGCACTACGTCGTGTACAGCCGCGACGCTGGAGCGCAACGATATCGAGTAGAACACGAACAACGCGGCGGCGAGCGCGAACACGCCGATCGCGGCCAAGCCGAGCCGCTTGAGCCACGGATCGCCCCCGCCGCTCGGAATGTCTCCCTCCGGCGGCTTCCACGACGGCGACAGGTCGCCGAACGGTCCCCGGATGCGCTGGATCTTCTCGGACACCCGCGCCATGAGCATCTGCAAATCGCCGCCCTCGGTCGCACTGTATCGGCCGTGAAAGCCTAACTGAAGACAGAGCAGACACACCTCGAGCACATCGGCCAGATCTTCCGAATCCGGCCGGCCCAACAGGTGCTGCAGATTCTGAAAGAACAACTCGCCCCCGAGATGGCCGCCGAAAATTTCGTCCTGCAGCGGCTTGCGCGGCCAATCGGCGAACATCGCCTGCGTGGAGTTCAGTACCGACTCGTCAAGGAATGTCACCACGGCGTAGAGCACGAGCCGCACGTCCTCGTCGGAGTAGCCGGCTTGCCGTGCCTGTTGCTCCGCTGCCGCCAACACCTGCTTCATGTGCGCGCGAAACGACTCGGCGTCGGCTGCGACCTGGCGATTGGCACGCAACCGCACCGTGGCGGTGAGCACTTCCTGGAGCGCCAGCGCCAATCGGCCGCGCCGCACCGATGGGGGCACGCTGCCCGATCGCGCGGGCGGGACGGTCTGGACGGGGATGGTCATTGAAGAGATTCCTCTGCGGTCACGACTCGACCAGGACGAGCACTTGCACGTCGGCATCGGGGAGCGCATCGGGAACATAGACCCCGATTTCCTGCGTCTGCACCAGCGTGTCCCAGCACGGACCAGCTTTGCTGATGCTGAAGTACTGGCAATCCACACGCGGCGAGATGGCCGCCGGTGGCGTCTGCACGTACTCGAGCGTGAGACCGGGATACGCGCGCCGCACGAGCTCGGGGATGAACTTGGCGGAACACACTTTCACCAGACGCGGCACGCGATGTATCGTCTCGGCCTCGCCCACCGTGGATCGAATGCCGAGGAACCACCGCGCATGTCCAAAACTTCGTGTGTCCGCCACCGGACCCGTGTACAAGTATGCCGCTGTCGAGCGCAGCTGAATGGAAATGCAATTTGTCGGTATGATGATCTCGAGGCTCGCGCGGATATGACGGTCGAGCGCATCGAAGCATTTTTCGAGATGATCGTGATCGTACGCCGGAAGCGAACGCGGGTGCGCGTCGAGCGAGAACGTGCAGAGCGCTCCGCCTAACCGTGCGAGCTCCGAGTACACTTCCTCCGGACGCGTCCGCTTCACCTGCAGATGATGACGCAAAGGCGCCAACGCGGAATGGATGGCGTGCAGCAGCCAGAACATCGCCACTTCGCGACTCGCCCACTCACCCAGCGACTGCCGGCTGGTGCCCGCGCCGAGTGCCGAGCTCTTGGCATCGAGGATGTCGACCAGCCGTCCCAGCACGGCGAGCAGTCGGTCGCTGGCGCCGATTTGCAGCAACGGCGGAATGTAATCGGCGTCGTACGTGAAGCTGCCCATGCCGTCGCGCCGTACGCGCGCCAGTGGAAGCGCCACTACGCCGTCGTCCAGCGATCCCTCCAGCGCGAGTCGGAAGTTTTTGCGACCCAGAGCAACCGGCTTTTCGTCGTGTCCGGTCGTCTCGTCGCGTACCATGTGTGATTCCGATACGAACCGCGCGCCGCGGCTGGCACCGTCCTTCGCGCCAGCGGTCGCGCAGTTCGCGGCGTCACGCCGGTACGGCGCAATCGTCAAAAAGACGAGGTGGCTATCCTGGGTCGGGGAAAACAGGTCGCCGATGGCCAGCGGTGCCGGCGGGGCATCACCGTCAGGAATGTGGAACGGCATGCCGTCGGGCATCACTCCCCGGGCATGCACGAGCGACGCGGTCCCGTTACGCAGCGCATTCGCATCCAGTTCGCACCCGATGAGCCCATAGGGCATGAAGAACAGATGCGAGATTGCGAATTGGATCGAGTCTTCGAAGTAGCGATTCTGCGCTTGAAAGTGGTGCTGGGCGAGGTGCATACCTTCGCGCCATACCACCCTGGAGAGTTGCGTCATGGGCGTCCTGATCTGGTTCGTCGCCGAGTCGAGCCGTGTACCTGGAAAGAATGTCGCGGTTGCGGCGAGGCGCTGCCACCGTTCACAGCAGGTTTGCGCGTGAGATGCGTTTCTGACTATTGTTGGTGCTTCGGGCTATGGGACGACGCGACACGCGCAACGGGTGTCACGCGTCCTCGTGCTGCTTCCTGGCGTGCACCGGCCGATCCCCTGGCTCGGGTGCCCTAACGTATGACCTTTCACCAGTCGATGACAAGCGCCGAGTTCAGCGCCAGATATCAACTCCTGAAGTCAGTTGCCGACGGCAAGGTCCGAACGCTGAATGCGTTGGCCACGACGAACGGCAAGGTTGTGATGGTGCACTATCTCGTCGGCACGCCCGATGAGAATGGCGCCGTGTTCGCGCGCCTCGAACAGTTGCCCGCCGCCGAGGGACTCAAGGTCATCGAGTCGCTCGAGATCGAGGGACACCCGGTCATCGTGACGCAGTTTCTGCCCGGCTTCGAGTCGTTGGACAGTTGGCTCGCAAGTCACACGAGCGCGGCACGCTCGATCAAGGTCACGATGCGGCGCGATGAACCGGCCGAGCCCAAGGCGGCGTCGGTGCCGAGCGCCAGCGCCGCGCCCTCGAAACCACCGAGCAGCGGATCCACTCAGCCCATTCGGGTTGGAGCAGGCGGTCCGGCAATTGTATCGCCGGCCACGACGCCGCCTGCACCTCCGCCGCCAGTGCCCTCGCCAGTCTTTGACGACGTCACTACCCAGAAAACGCAGCTCATGACCCCGCCGGTTACCCCGGCTGCCTCAGCTCCTTCGCGCCCGCCCGTTGTACCGACGCCGGCGTCAGCAACAGCTCCCTCGATCGCGCATCCTCTCCCGCCACCGCCCAGCCCTTCGACCCCTTCGACCCCTTCGAGCCCGGCCAAGGGCGCGCCAGGAGAATTCACTCGTCTATTCCAGTCGCCGATCACCGAGGCTCCGGCCCGTAAGCCCAGCCCCGCTCCCATACCGGCTCCGCCTGCTCCCGCGGTGGCAACGCCGCGTCCGACTGCCCGGACCGAACCGCCCCCACCGCCCCCACCGCCCCCACCGCCCCCACCGCCCCCACCCCCCCCACTTCCATCCCCACCGGTCCAACCGCAGGCGCAACCGGGGGAGTTCACGCGGATCTTTCAGCAACTCGATCGGTTTCCTTCGACTCCAACGCCCGCGCCGCCTTCGCTCTATTCGACGCCAGTGGCGCCGCCGCCGTTCAGCGTCCCTCGCCCTTCGCCACCCACGCCGCCACTCGCCGCTCCG
>JANWIF010000060.1 GCA_025450035.1 Gemmatimonadaceae bacterium | reverse complement strand
GCCCCGCAGCCCGCACCCTCCCTATCGCCGTCAACATCGACCGCGCTTTATTTTCCGTTTCCTCCCACTCTCGAGACGGAACGGAATCGGCCACGATTCCCGCGCCGGCCTGCACCGATGCCACGCCATCGGCGATGACACAGGTGCGGATGGTAATGGCCAGATCCATCCGCCGATCGCCGGCGGCGATGTAACCCACGGCGCCGGCATACGGCCCGCGCCGTTCCGGCTCCAGCTCGTCGATGATCTGCATGGCACGCACCTTGGGCGCGCCCGTCATCGTCCCTGCAGGGAACGTCGCCTTGAACACATCGATTGCCGATGCATCGTCGCGCAGGCGGCCTTCGACCTGGCTCACGATGTGGAGCACGTGGCTGTAGCGCTCGACGATCATGAGATCGGTGACGCGCACAGAACCGTACGCGGCGATGCGCCCGACGTCGTTGCGGCCCAGGTCGACAAGCATCACGTGCTCGGCGCGCTCCTTCTCGTCGGCCAGCAGTTCGGCGGTCAGTCGCTCGTCTTCCTCCGGCGTGCGGCCCCGCGGACGGGTGCCGGCAATTGGTCTAACGGTAACCTTCCCGTCGGCCACGCGCACGAGCAGCTCCGGAGAGCTGCCCACCAGCTCGACGCCGTCGAGTATGAGGTGATACATGTACGGCGACGGATTGAGCGCGCGCAGGGCGCGATACAGCGAGAGCGAATCGAAGTCCAACGGAACGGCGATGCGCCGCGCGAGGAGCGCCTGAAAGCAGTCGCCGGCGACGATGTACTCTCGAATGCGCTCGACGTCGCGCTCGAACTTGTCGCGCGAGTACGTGGACACGCCGTGAACCGGCGGAGCGCACGGATCGAGGGCCAGGGCAGGGAGCACACCCGGCGCCTGCAGTCGTGCGATCAGCTCATCGATCTCGCGTTGGGCATTCTCGTAGAGACGGCGCCGATCGGTCTCGGTCAGTGACGGCGCGACGGGTACGGCGACGACCACCCGCGCCTGCGCGCGAAGATTGTCGATGATGACCAGCGCGCGGGTGAAGACGAACAGCGCGTCGGGAACGTCGAGCGTGCGCGGTGGTGCGTTCGGCAGGTGCTCGATGTTGCGCACAACATCGTACCCGAAGTACCCCACGGCGCCGCTCCAGAAGGCGCCGAGTTCGGGGACGTCGGCGGGCGCGAACTCCGTGAGGCGGCCTTTCAGGTCGCCCAGTGGATCGACGGGGCGGCGCGCGGCGTGCCATCCGGTGTTGGGCGCCCAGTCTTCCACCTCGCCATCGCGCAGCCGCCACGCGCTGCGCGGTTCGGTGCCGAGAAAGGTGTAGCGCGCCCACGTCTCACTGCCCGCGGGCGCCGATTCCAGAAGAAACGCGAACGGGTCGCGCCGCAGTTTGGCGAACGCCGACACCGGGGTATCCGCGTCCAGCAGGCAGTCGCGCCACACGGGCACGAGACCGCCGTGCACAGCGAGCGCGACGAAACGGTCGGCGTTCATCGGATAACTTGCCGCATGGGGAACCGTCCGCGACATTTGTCGATCATGTTTCGCATCTCCGCGGCGCACTGGGCCGCGTTGTGTGTCTTGGTGGGACTCTCAGCCGCCGCACGACGCGCCGGCGCACAGGCGTGGGATGACCCGCGCACGATGGCGCTCGTGGAGCGCGCCACCGAGCGGCGGACCGCACAGCTCGCGGACAGCGCGCTCAAGGACTATCACGCCACGGCGCATGGGTACCTGACCTTCCTGGCGCAGCTTGGCCAGGGGTTCCCCGATCCGCCGAAGGTGGTGAAGGCCGACGAGTTGGCGCTCCAAGTCTACTGGCGCGCGCCCGATCTGAGCAAGCAGATCATCGATGGCCGGCGCGACACCTTGCTCCTTCCCACGGACATCCGGTACCATCAGGACCACCTGGGCATCATCCAGAACAACTTCCCCGACATCATCCGGTTGGGCGAAGGCGATGAGGTGCGCGACGTTCCGCATCCATTGTCTCCAGACGGACTGAACACGTACGACTTCGCCATCCGCGACTCGCTGCAGTTCCGGATGCCCGACCGCACGCTGGACGTGTACGAGGTGGCCGTGCGGCCGCGCGATCCGGCGCAGGCGAGGTTGGTGGGCGCGATCTACATCGATCGGGGCAGCGCGCAGGTGGTGCGCATGGCGTTCCAGTTCACTCGCGCTGCGTATCTGGACAAGGAGCTCGAAGACATCTCGATCGTGCTCGAGAATGCGCTGGTCGATGAGCGATTCTGGCTGCCCCGCCGGCAGGACATCGAGATCAGGCGGACGGGGAGCTGGCTGCATTTTCCGGCGCGCGGGATCATCCGCGGGCGCTGGGAAATCTGTTGCTACCAGATCAACGCCCAGCTTCCGGCCGATCTCTTTCGCGGGCCGGAGATCGTGCAACTGCCGGCGCGCCTTACGCGCGGCTATCCGTGGACGGGGCGCGTGCTCGACCCCCTGCCGCCCGACGTGTTGGCGGTGACGCCGGCCGAGGTGCGCCGGGTGCAGGCTGAGGTGCAGGCGCTGGCGCGCGGCGACGCGCTCTCGCGCGCCGCGGGTGTGGGGCCGGCCGCGCATCGCCTGTCGGACTTCGCCCGCGTGAATCGCGTGGAAGGCCTTGCGTTAGGCGCGGGCGCCGCGGCCCACACGTCATCGGATCTTGTAGCCTCGGCGTTGGGCCGCTATGGCTTCGCCGATCATCGGGTGAAGGGGCGCGTGTCGGTTGGCGTGCAACACGAGGATGGCCGCCGCGTGCAGCTGTTCGCGAGCCGGGATTTCCGCGATGTCGGAGACGTACCGGAGGCGTCGTTGCTGATGAACAGTGTCGCCGCCCAGGAGTTCGGCTCCGATCGCACGGATCCATACGACGTCCGCGCCGTAGGACTCGGTGTGTCGTTCGGCGACTGGCACGGCGTGGGCTGGACGCTGGGCGCATCCTACGAGGAGCAGGGGCGGGTTGCCGTCCACGCCGTACCGTGGCGGGGGACGTTTGCGCCGACCATTCCGGCCTGGTCCATTCGCGAAGAGCGGCTCGCGTTGGACGTCGACCGGCCGGCTGCGCCTGCGTTCTGGGGCGCAACCGTGCACCTGCACGCGCAGCTACGTGGAGGCCCCTTCTCGCCACGGGACACCGCGTTCGCGTTGGGCCAGAACTACTTCGGGCGCGTGTTTGGCGAGATCGACGCGGAGCGGCCGGTGCGCACTGGTCGATTTCTGGCGCGCACGACATTTGGCGCAGTGGGCGCGACGCATGACGTGCCCGGACAGGAGTATGTTTTCCTCGGCGGGCCGGTGAGCGGCCCCGGATACGATTTTCACCGGTTCGCGGCAAAGGTTGGGGCGAGCCAACACATCGAATGGCGAACGTCCATTCCATTTCTGCCCATCTCGCTCGGCCCGTTTGGTCGTACACCCGCCACGGCCACGTTCGCGCCATACGTCCATGTTGTGTACGTGAGCGATGGCGCGCCTTTCGCGGAGGCAGGTCACGGTTGGTATCCATCGGTTGGAGCGGGATTCCTGGTGCTGTTCGACCTCGTGCGCTTCGACGTTGCGCGGGGGCTGCGCCAGAGCGGGGCTCCGGGTGGCGGACGCTGGACCTTTTCCCTCGACCTCGCGCCAGCGTTCTGGCGAGTGCTCTGACCGCGCGCCGCGCCGGCACCGCATGAACCTGACGGAACTCCTGCAGTCGTACGGCTACATCTTCCTGTTTCTAGTGGTGGCGCTGGAAAGTCTTGGCGTTCCGCTTCCAGGCGAGACCGCGCTGCTTGCCTCAGCCGCTCTGGCCGCAACCGGTCGGATGAACATTGCCATCGTGATCGTGGTGGCTGCCGCGGGTGCGATTCTGGGTGACGCCGCCGGCTACTGGATTGGCCGCAAGGGCGGCATCGCGCTGGTGCGGCGGTACGGACGCATACTGCGGCTGAGCGATGCGCGACTGGCACAGGTACGCCGCTACTTTGAGCGGCACGGCGCGAAGACGGTGTTCTTTGGACGCTTCATCGCGCTTCTTCGCACGTGGGCGGCGCTGTTCGCCGGTGTGGGGGAGATGCCGTACCTCGAGTTTACCGTCTACAACGCGACCGGCGGTATCGTGTGGTCGTGCGCCGTCGCCGCCATCGGGTATCTGTTTGGGCGCAACCTGCAGCGATTGGAGAGCGTCGTGGGCGACGCGAGCTGGGCGCTGGCCGGCGCCGTCGTGCTCGTACTCGCGGCGGTGTGGATCTGGCGGTGGCGGCGCGACACCCACGTCGCGGGCCGCCCGAACCTCGGCGACCAGCCCGATGAGCGCCCGCGCGGCCCCGTCGCCTGACCGGGTGTTCTCCTAACGGCCTAACGTACCACGCGGATCGAGCATGCGGTACAGTCCCGGCAGCACCAACAGGACGATCGGCCCCGAGAGCACGAATCCGCCAATGACCGCGATGGCGAGTGCCTGCATGAGTTGTGAGCCCTGACCAATGGCGAGCGCGAGTGGCGCGAGTGCAAACGCGGTGGCCAGAATGGTCATGGCCACGGGGCGGAGCCGACGCTCGGCGGCCCCGGACCAAGCCGCGGTCACCGAGCGGCCGGCCGTGAGGCCAAGCTGTGCCTCGTGGATCACGAAGATCGCGTTCTCACCGACGATTCCCACCATCATGATGGCGCCCACGAAGCTCGAGATGTTAAGCGTCTGGCCCGTTAGGATAAGGGCGCCGAGCACGCCCGCGAGCACGGCAATGGCGCAGACCGATGTCACGAGCGGTGCGCGCCAGTCGGCGAATTCAAATAATACCACGACCGAGACGAGCACCAGACCCGCCAGCAGCACGTACAGCAGCGCCCGGAAGGATTGTTGTTGCTGCTCGTACAGCCCGCCATATTCGACCGACATGCCGGGCGCGAGCGGCACATCGCGCGCGATGCTCTGGCGGATCTGGGCCATCGCGCTTCCCAGGTCTCGCCCAGACAAACGCGCGGTCACGCCCACGAACGTCTTCAGGTTTTCGCGGTCGATCTCTGCTTCGGGTATGCCCGTGGACACCGTCGCGACCGTGGAGAGGGGCAGCAGGCTGGATGACGGGGGTGCGGCGCGGATCTTGAGTGACGAGAGTGGGTTGTTGCCCAACGCGAAAACGCGCAGATCGTACATCCGGTCACCCTCGCGGATCTGTCCGGCCACGGTACCCGTGATCGCCGGCTCGACCGCCGCCGCAACCGATTGCGTGGTGAGTCCGAACCGGGCCGCGGACACGGCGTCAACGCGGATCTGCAGCGCCGGCCCCGCGATCGTGATTCCGTTGAACACATCCTCGACACCCGGCACGTTCGCGATCGTCCGCGCCACTTGATCGGCCTTCTCCGCCAGCAACGCCGGGTCGTCACCGAAGATCTTGATGTCAATCGGCTGCGGCGAGCCGCCGGTCAGGTCCCCGATGTTGTCCTCGAGTATCTGCCCGAAATCCGTGTGAATGCCGGGTTCCACTGCCGCGATGCGTGTCCGCAACTCATCAATCACCTGGTCCACGCCGCGGCGTTGGTTCCGCGGCTTGAGATTGATGACGTAGTCGCCGCGATTGGGCTCGGTGATGAAGAATCCGAGCTGCGTGCCGGTGCGCCGGGAGTAGCTGGCGACGTCGGGCAGGGACGTGATCACGCGCTCGGCCTCGCGCAGCATCGCGTCCGTTTCGGTGAGCGACGTGCCGGGCGGTGTCCAGTAGTCGAGGATGATCGAGCCCTCGTCCATGTTGGGCAGAAAGTCGGTGCCGATGCGGGCATAGAGTACATACGCGGTGCCGAGCAGTATGACGATAACCGCTACACTGAGCATGCCGTTCATCACGAAGCGATGCACGATCCACCGGTAGCCTCGGCCCAGCGCCGCCGCCACACCGGCGACGCCGGTGGACATACGATTCCACGCGCTCGGCGACTCATCGTCTGTCGGCGTGCCCGCCGTACCGGCCGATTCGCCCCCGCCGGCGGCGTCGCCACTTCCCACAACGGGCATCCCGCCCTCGCCCTTGTCGCCACTACCGCCTAACTGGGTATCACCCTCAGGACCGTGACCCTCGTCGTGCCAGTCGCGGCGATCGGTCTCGCCATCGTCGTCCAGGCTCGAGGCGGGACGATGCAGGATGCTCACGGTTATCGGTATGGCGATCAACGCGACGAGTAGCGAGGTCACGAGCGCTAACGCCATCGTGAGCGCGAGCGGCTTGAAGAAGGCGCCCACCACGCCCGACAGGAGGGCGAACGGGAGCAGGATCACGATGGTCGAGAGGCTGGAGCCAATGAGCGCAGGCCGCAATTCGGCCGCCCCGCTCTCGGTGGGGTCGAGCGATGTGCGGTGCGCGTGGTGGCTGTCGATATTCTCGATTACGACGATGGCATCATCGGCAATGAGCCCGAGCGCCGCCGCGATACCGGCCAGGGTCATCAGATTGATCGTCTGGCCCGTGATGCCGAGTGCGAGGCCGACGATCGCGACCGTCACCGGAATCGCCGCTACCGCGACAAGCGTGAAGCGTAGGTTGCGAAGAAACAGGAGTAGCACGAACGCCGCGAGCACGATGCCGATGACGATTGCATCGCGCGCCCCATTCACCGAATTGGTGACGAACGCAGCCTGGTCGTAGAAATTGCTCCACCGCACGCCCTGGGGAAGCAACGTGGGTTGTTCGCGAAAGATCTGCTGGATTCCGTCGGCGATGGCGACCGTATTCGCCGACGGTTGGCGCACGATGTTCACGAGCACGGCGCTCTTGCCGTCCGCGGTGGTGCGAACGTAAGACACCGCGTCGGCCACCGTCACGCGACCGAGATCGGCGAGAGTCGCCGGCGGCCCGCCGCGTACTGGGACAGCGATCTGCGCCAGCGAGTCCAGCCCGCGGACGCGCCCGGTCACGAGCGTGAGGTACAGTTCGTGGTTCTGTTCCGCGAGGCCCGTGGAGACGACGTCGTTGTTCGCCTCGATCGCTTGCACCACATCGGATGCCGCGAGCTGGTGGCCAGCCAGCGCGTCGCGGTCGAGGCGCACCTGGAATTCGCGCTGCCGCCCACCCTGAATCTGAACCTGTGACACGCCCGGAATGCGCACCAGCGCCGGCTTGAGCGTGTACTGCGCCAGGTCCCACAACTGCGCCTGCGTGAGCGTCGACGACGTCAGCGCGTATCCCTGGATGGGGAATACAGCCGTGTTCATCCACTCGACGTCGATTCGCGTTTGCGGCGGAAGGTCAGGGCGAATCCGCTGCGTTTCCGCCTGGACGCGATTCAGTGCCGCCTGCATGTCAGTTCCCCACGCGAACTGGGCTGAAATCTCGGTCGAGCCGCGCGAGGTGATGGAGCGGACGATCAGGATCCCCGGCACCCGGAGAATCGCCTCCTCGAGCGGCCGCGTCACGGTGGGCATCATGTGCGCCGCGGGCTCGTCGCCCACATCGGCGATGACCTTGACGATGGGGAAGGTGACCGACGGGAAGATCGACGAGGGCAAACGCGCGGCCTCATAGGCGCCAGCACCTACCAGAATCGCGAGCAGCAGGAAGACACCGACGGCTCGCTGGCGGGCCTCGGCGACAAATTTCACGGTGCCGAGTCGCGCGCAGTTTGCCGCACGCGACTCCCCTCGGGCAATCCCACCTGGCCCGAGACGATCACGCGTGTGCCCGGGGCGAGCGGCGGCGACGTGATCTCGACGTTCCGTCCCTGTTGGATGCCGACAGAAACGTCGATCCAGTGCGTGCGGTTGCCGGCTGTCACGATGGCTACGCGGGATGTGCCGTTGATATCGTCACGCAGGAGTGCCGTGACGGGCACGATCGACACATCGCGCCGTTCGCCGACCGTGATGTGCGCCGTGCCGAAGATCCCGATGGGGACGACGCCTGATGAGCGCAAGTCGATGCGCACGGGTACACTCATCGCGCTCGTGTCCGCCGGGAGCAGTCCGTGGACCGTGCCTTCAGGCTGCACGGCAAGGCCTGGCGCATCGATGGTCGCCCGCTGTCCCGCGTGCACGCGCGCGAGCTCGCTCTGCGCGATTCGCGCGATGAACACGATGGAGTTCGCGCTCGCGATGCTCACGATGCTGTCGGCCTGGCTCACCAGATCGCCCTGGCTCGCTCCGCGTGAGATCACGACTCCTGCCCGCGGCGCGTGCAGCGGCGCTTGAATGAGATTCCGGCGCGCGAGCTCGAGCGCACGTTCCGCGTCGAGGCGCTGTGTTGGTGTGGTGGCGCTTCTCAGCATTACTTCGGCACCCGCGAGCGCGGCCTGACTCGCCTGTCCGACAACGGCGCCAATGATCTGGCCACCTTGCACGCGGTCTCCGACGACAACATCGAGTGAGTCGAGGATGCCTATGAACGGCGCGCGCACTTTCTGGACGTCGAGTGCGTCCGTACGTCCAGGACCGCTCACCATCAGCGCAAGATTGCCGCGCGTGACCGTCATCATGGTGACTGGAGTGGCCTCCAAGGCAGCGCTGTCGCCCGTCGCGCTCCGCGTCACGTCCGCGAGCCCCGTGCCCGAGTCCGATGCGGCCGCCGCGCTGTCAGGGGGTCTCTGCGGTGAGCCCTGCTTGCCGGAACATCCGGCAAGCAGGGCAAAGCACAGCACTGCCGGCCGGAGGGTCGCGTACTTCATGGAGTTCCCCATCGGAGCGCATTCGCATCGGCTTCTCGAAAGCGAAGCACGGCATCGGTGTACGATTCGCTTGCGTTGATCCATGCGGCGAACGCGTCTAACACTTCCAACGCAGTCGCTACGCCTCCGTAGTACATACTCGTGGTCTGCACGTATGCGTCGCGGGCGAGCGGCACGTTGCGCCCCCAGGTCTGTACCTCGTCGTAGATGTGCGATCGTTGTGCGGCGGCGTGCTGCCACGCCAATCGCGCCTGGCGCCTCGCGAGCCGTTCGGAATCGCGCGCCTGTTGTGCTTGGAGTTGCGCGCGCTCCAGTCGCGCGCCAAACACACCGGCGTCCCAGAACGGCCACGAGAGCGAGAGGACCACGGCGCCGCCGAAACCCGAGCCGCTGTTCAATCCGGTTCCAGCGTCGGAGTCGGCGAAGACGGGCAGAACGCCGAGGTTCGCGGACAGCGCGAGCTGAGGCCGGCGTTCAGAGCGCGCCGCCGCGATGAGTGCTTCGGCGGCAGCGCGGCTTGCCGCCGCCTGCCGAAGCTCCGGAACGACACTCCACGCCGAATCCGCCTCGGATGCCGGTGGCGAGGGGGCCGGCAAGGGCACGATGGCCAGCGGAGCACGGGGATTCCGTCCCATGAGATCGTTCAGATCGAGCCGCGCATCGTCGAGTGCGCGTTGGGCGTCAGTGAGTGTCGCCTCTTCCGTCCCCAGTCGGACCTGGATCGTGAGCACATCGCTTCCCACCGGTTGCCCAGCGGCTCGCCGCGCCTGTACTTGTGCGAGGTAGCTGCGCAGCCGGTCAATCCCTTGAACGCGGAATTCGATCTCCTCCTGCGCCTTCTGGAACTCGGCGAATAGCAGGCGGACATCGAGGTCCACATCTTTCTGCGCGATGCGATATCCCGCACCTGCTGCCTGCACACCGAATCGCGCCGCACGCAGGGTCGCGCGGCGGAACCCGCCGGATGACAGGATCTCGTCCCCTACGACCTGGAGCTGTCCTTGCGACGTGGTGTACGCCAACGGCGCACCGGCGCTCGCGCTTCCTTGCAGCGAGAGCGTGGGCCAGCGGCTCGCTTGTGTTTCACGTACCTGCGTTTGCGCGAATGTGACGCCGAGCGCGGCGAGTGGGAGTCGCGCATTCGCGGCCTGCGCATCCTGCAGCGCATCGGCGAGGGTCACGGTATCCTTCGGCGGTTCGGTTGGTACCGATGGCGCCGCAGTCGTTGCCGCAGAAGATGTTGCTTGGGCAGGAAGGGCGGACACTGACGTGACCGCAACCGCGCAGGCGATCAGGCCGCGGCGCAAACACGCCAGCGCCTGCGTCGGGTGCGTGTGGTGGATCAATCTCATTCCCGAAGAAAGCTAGTGCAGAAAGCTGTCGTCAACATTACACGGGCGCTGCCAGGGGGAAGCGCATCACGACGGTTGTACCTTGTCCCGGCGCAGACGTCACGTCAATCGCGCCACCGTGTGCCGACGTGATCCAGAGCGCGATGGACAGGCCCAGGCCAGCCCCCGCCGCGTGCTCGCGAGAATTCTCACCGCGATAGAATCGGTCAAAGATGTGGGGCATCTGCTCGGGCGTGATCCCGATACCGGTGTCGGCTACGACGACGGTGGAGGAACTCGAGCCCGCCGATACGTCCACGCGCACGCGGCCGCCGGCGGGCGTGAACTTCACGGCGTTGTCGAGCACGAGCATGATCAACTGGCGCACGAGCGCCCGGTCGCCGATCACGGGGCTTTCCTCGAACGTGCCGACTTCAAGCGTGACGTCGCGCTGCCGTGCCAATACGTGCGCCGCGTCGGCGGCATCGAGGGCGACGTCATCGAGGTACAACCGTTCGTGCGTCACCGGGCGCTGGCCGGCATCCGCGTGCGCAAGCGTCAGCAGGTCGTTGACGATGTCGCCTAACCGGCCGGCCTCGGCTTCGACCCGCCGCAACGTCTCCGCGTACGTGTCGGGGTCGCGCCGGCGCTGCAGCGCGACCTCGGCGCGGGTGCGCAACACCGCGATCGGCGTGCGCAGCTCGTGCGCGGCATCGGCCATGAAGCGCCGCATCTGGGCTATCGATTCCTCCACCGGCGCCGACGACTTGCGCATCAGCACCCAGCCGCCCAACGCCACAAGCAGCAACGCCGCGAGTGCCGCCCCGCCGAAGGCGCCGATGAGCGATGCGTACCGGTCTTCGAGCTCCACGCGATCGGCCGCGGCGACAGCCACGTACGGCGTGCCGCCGCGCACGGTGAATCGCGCGGCGTGCACACGCAGCCGGTGTTCGTGCCGCACGTGTACGTTCAGCGTCGCCTCGCCCGACGCCGCCACCCGCTGCACCGCCGTCTGGACCCACGCCGGCGCCGCGGCCGGCCGTACGGGCTGTCCACTCGGCGTGACCAGAAAGAGCATCCGATCCGGGATGTGGAGCTCGTCCACCGCGTCCACCACCCGTCCATGGGCGCTCACCGACTCCATTTCGCGGATGTCGGCGGCACGCATCAGTTGCTGTGTCGCCGTACGCAGTGACGCGTCCAACTCCGCGGTGATCTGTGAGCGGATGACGACGAACAACCCGCCGCCTAACAGAAGGAGGATAAGCGAAAAAGTCGCCGCGTACCACGCGGTCAGTCCGAGGCGAATGCGGGCGAGGGGTCGCATCAGTCGAGCTTCACGGGCCGAAACGGTAGCCCGCGCCGCGAACGGTGTGGATGAGCCGCGGGGTGTACGCGTCGTCGATCTTCCGGCGCAACCGGCGAACGAGCACCTCGAGGACGTTGGTGAACGGATCGTGGTTGTCGTCCCACACGTGGCTGGTGATCGCGGCCCGGTCCACCACCTCTCCGCTGTGTTGCACGAAGAACTCGAGCAGCGAGAATTCCTTGCCGGTGAGTTCGATGGGCGTGCCGCCGCGGGTCACGTGATGCGATCGCAGATCCACCTCGAGATCGGCCACCAGCCGCAGCGATGGCTCGAGGCGCGGCTGGCGCCGCGCCAGCGCATGGATGCGCGCGAGCAGCTCGCGGAAGGCGAACGGCTTGGTGAGGTAGTCGTCGGCCCCCGACTCCAGGCCGCGGACGAGGTCGTCAATAGCGCTGCGGGCCGTCAGCATGAGAATCGGCGTCGCGATGCCCAACTGGCGCAACTGCGTGCACAGGCCGAGCCCACTGCCGCCGGGCAACATGATGTCGAGCACGATGACATCGTGCGTGCCGTTGAGCGCGGCGTCGCGTCCGGCGGCGAAGGTGGGCGCGATCACCGCTTCGATGCGCTGCTCTCCCAGTCCGTCGCGCACGAGCCGCGAGAGGTCGGGATCGTCTTCGACGATCAGGACGCGCATGGCGAACCCTGCCCAATGGTCACACAGTGGCGAGTCACGCGTGGAAAGGTGGGGCGGATGCCGCGCCGTTGGCAAATGCGCCGTTGGCAAATGCGCCGCGCCTGCGACCTTGCCCCTCTGGCGGACGCTGCGGGCCGGGTATGTTTCGGCCCATGACCGAAGCCAGAGTGGCCACCGTGGACGTCTATCCGCTGCGCCGGCACGCCGATGGGTGGCAGACGCTCGTGTTGCAGCGAGCGGCCCACACGCGGTGCACGGACGCGTGGGAGGCGGTGCATGGACACATCGAAGCGGGGGAACGCCCTGAGGATGCGGCGCTGCGCGAAATGCGCGAAGAGACTGGGCTGGGAGTGGAACGGCTCTACAACGTGACCGTGCAACCGTTCTACCTGCACACCATGGCCATCGTCACGCTCGCCGTCGCTTTTGCCGGCGTGGTGGATGACGGCAGGGTGCGCCTGTCGCCGGAGCACGCGCGCGCGGAGTGGCTGTCGGTCGAAGAGGCCGCGCGGCGCTACGCCTGGCCGCGCTCGGCGATCGCGTTGCGCGAAGCCGTCTATCTGCTGCGCGAGGGCGACGGCGGGGTAGTGGACGACGTGCTGCGGGTCCGATAGCGGATGCCGCTACCCGTTAGGCAAATGCCGGCCGACTGGTCGCGGCGATGCACGAGCGCCGAGTCCCGAGTCCCCAGTCCGGAGCAGGCATGACCGCCCCATCCGAGCGCCGGGCGCTGATCGCCCTGCTGGCGGTGTTCGCCGCGCTGCTGTTCGTCGAGCTGCCTGGTTCGTGGCTCATCGGACCCGATGAGGCGCGATACGCCGAGATTCCGCGCGAGATGCTCGCGACGCACGACTTTGTCACGCCGCGACTGGACAGCGCGCGCTACTTCGAGAAGCCGCCGCTCCTGTACTGGCTCAACGCGGCCTCGATGTCGGTGTTCGGCGAAAGCGCGTTCGCGGCGCGGCTCCCAACGCGGCTCGCCGCCCTGGCAACGGCCGCGGTACTGGTGGTGGAGCTGGAGTCGGCGGCGACGCCGTTGCTCGGCCTCTGGGCGGCGCTGATCCTGTTGACGGCGCCGTTCAGCTGGGTGCTGGGACGCTACAACATCACCGACGGCGTGCTCACGCTGGCGCTCACGCTCGCGTTTTTTGCGCTGCGCCGGTTTCTCGCCGCGCGCGAGAGTGGGGATGCACGCGGAATTCGCGCACGGGGCGCGCTCGCGGCGCTCGGCGCGGCAACCGCGTTCGCGGTGTTGGCCAAGGGACTCATCGGCATCGTGTTTCCCGGCCTGGTATTCCTGTTCTGGATCGCGATTACCGGCCGGTGGCGACGGTTAGGCGAGCTGTTGTGGTCTCCGGCGCCGATCGTGTTCCTGCTCATCGCCGCGCCCTGGTTCGTGCTGGTGGAACGGGCCAATCCCGGATTCGCCGCGATCTTCTTCGTGCGCGAGCACTTCGCGCGCTTCGCGACCAGCGAAGCGCGACGCGGTGGGCCGATCTACTACTTCGTGGCCGCGTTCATTGTCGGATTCCTCCCCTGGACCGTGGCGTTCCCGCGCGCGCTGGCCCCGTTGCGCGATGCGTGGCGCACCCGCGCGCGCGCGCACGGCGACGCGTTGTTCTTCGGCCTGTGGTTTTTTGTGATCCTGGTGTTCTTCTCGGTATCACACTCCAAGCTGCTGCCGTACATTCTGCCCGCATTCCCGGCCGCAGCGGTGCTCACCGCCCGCGCTCTGATGAACGGCGAGATGCGTGAACCGTGGACGCGGCACCTGACCGGTCATGCGGTGCTGGTCACGCTGGTGGTGGCAGGCGGACTGACGTTCGGCGAGATGAGCGGAGAAATGCGGCACTACAGCGTTCTCCCACTCGCCCTTCTGGGCGGCGGACTGCTCGTTGCCGGTGCGTGGACGGCCGTTGCTCGCGCACCGGCGCACGGGCGACGGGCCTTTTTCCCAGCAGTACTCGGCTGGGGCGGACTGTACCTGGCGCTCGCACTCGCGATGCCGCGCGTTGCCGGCGATCTCACGGCGCACAAACTGGCCGTCGCTGCCATGAACGCGGGAGCCGGCGCCGAGATCGTGTCGTATCGGTGCTATCCGCAAGAATTCCCGTGGGTCCTGCGCCATCCCATTGCCGTCGCGGACTACGTGGACGAGCTCGGCTCCGATGGCGTGCGGTCGCCGGCGCTGTTCTGGTCGCGCGAAGAGTTCTGGCGGCGGTGGAATTCGGATGCGCGGATGGTGGTCGTCGTCACGCGTCGCACGCGCGCCGAGTTCGATACGGCGTCCAGAGCCGCCACGCCATTGGCCGCGAACCGGAAGTATGTTGTACTCGCCAACTTTGCCGGCTCTCCCGACTCGGCGCCTCCGGCGATAACGAGATGACCAGTCCGCGTCCAGCCGTCCGCGATTCGTTTCTTCCGTTCTCTCGCCCCACTATCGGCGAAGAGGAGGTCGCCGAGCTGCTCGACTGCGTGCGCTCGGGATGGCTCACCTCGGGACCCAAAGTGGAGCAGTTCACCAGCCAGTTCGCCGCCTACGTGGGCGCGCGCCACGCGGCGGCGCTGTCATCGGCCACCGCGGGATTGCACCTCGCGCTGCTCGCGCACGGCATCGGCGCGGGTGACGAGGTGATCACGACGCCGCTCACATTCGCCGCGACACTCAACGTCATCGAGCTCGTGGGGGCGGTGCCGGTGTTGGCCGACATCGACCGGCACACGCTGCAGATTCGCGTTGACGAAGTCGCGCGCGCCATCGGGCCGCGCACGCGCGCCGTGATCCCCGTGCACTGTGTGGGACAACCGGTGGACCTCGATCCGCTGCTCGCGTTAGCGCGCGCACACAACCTGGTGGTGATCGAGGACGCGGCGCACGCCGTGGGCACGGAGTACAAGGGACGGCGCATCGGCACGTTCCCGACGACCAGAGAGTTCTCGTTCCACCCGAACAAGAACATCACCACGGGGGCGGGCGGGATGCTGGTCACCGACGACGAGGACGTGTTGTCGCGGGTGATCGAGCTCCGTTTTCACGGCATGCAACGCGATGCGTGGAAGCGGTTCGACAAGGAAGCCTCGCCGCGCTACGACATCGCTCGGCCCGGCTACAAGTACAACATGATGGACCTGCAGGCTGCGTTAGGCATCCACCAGCTCCCGCGCCTCGATGGCTTCATCGAGGCGCGCCGCCGGTTGGCGGACCGGTACCAGGCCGCGTTCCAGGACCTCGATGCGCTCATCGTGCCGGAGGCCGTAGCGTATCCGGCGCGCCACGCCTGGCACCTGTACACGCCCCTGGTGCGCCTCGATGCACTCACGATCGACCGGGACCGGTTCATGCGCGAGCTCAAAGCGCGCAACATCGGTGTCGGACTCCACTACACCGCGGCGCACGAGTTCTCGTACTATCGCGATCGCTACGGATGGTGCCCGGAAGATTATCCGGACGCCCACTTCGTGTCCGAGCGCATCCTGTCGCTCCCGCTCTTTCCCACGCTGTCCGGCGCCGAGCAGGATGACGTGATCGCGGCCGTACGCGACATTGCCCAACGGAGCGCCCGGTGAACGAGCCCGCTCGCGGTTCGGTGTCGGTCGTGATCCCCGTGCACAACGAGGAGGCGAACCTGCCGGCGCTGCTGCCGCGCCTGTTCGCCGTGCTCGATGCGCTCGACCGGCCGACCGAGGTGATCTGCGTGGATGACGGAAGCCGCGATCGCTCGCTCGAATTGCTGCGCGCGTTCGTGGACCAGTACCCCGACCGGCTGCGGGTGGTAGAGCTCTCGCGCAACTTTGGCCAACATCCGGCCATCCTCGCCGGATTCGCGATTACGACCGGCGATGAGGTGGTCACGCTCGATGCCGATTTGCAAAATCCACCCGAGGAAATTCCCAAACTGCTCGCGCTCGCCGATCAGGGCTACGACGTGGTGGGCGGTGTGCGCGAGGCACGCCACGACACGCTCTTCCGCCGTGTGGCGTCGCGCCTCGTGAATCGGGTGATGGTGGCCATCACCGGCATCCGGATGAGCGACTATGGGTGCATGCTCCGCGCGTACTCGCGCGACGTGATCGATCTCATCAACCGGTGCGAGGAGACGTCCACGTTCATTCCCGCGCTCGCGCAGACGTTTTCGCGGCGGCCGGCGGAGGTGTCGGTGGCGCACGCCCAACGGCGAGGCGGGGCATCGAACTATTCCCTGTATCGTCTGGTCCGGCTCAACTTCGACTTGATGACCGGCTTCTCGGTGGTGCCGCTGCAGATTTTCACGTTGTTCGGTTTTCTCACCGCATCGGGCGGCCTGCTGTTCGGTGTCTACCTGCTCATCCGTCGCTTCGTCCTGCTACGCGCGTCGGAGGCCGAAGGCGTGTTCACGTTGTTTGCGCTGGCCTTCGTGGTGATGGGGGTGTTGATGGCCGGGCTGGGAATCGTGGGTGAGTACGTGGGCCGCATCTATCAGGAAGTGCGCGGGCGGCCGCGGTATCTGGTGCGCCACGTGTACGGCGGCGCCGGTGGAGTGGTTCGCCTGGATGAGGGAGCGGGAGGTCGAGGGCACGGCACGGGGCCGCGTCCATGAACGCCCCGCGGATCGCGGTCTTCGCGTACGCCGACGTCGGACACGCCTGTCTCACGCTGCTGCGCGAGCGGGGCGCCAACGTGGCGGCAGTGTACACCCACGCCGACACCGCGGCGGAGCCGTCTTGGTTTCCTTCCGTCGCACGCCTGGCCGGCGAACTCGGCCTAACGGCATACCGCGACGCCGAGTTCGCCGATCCCGCCCAGGTCGAAACGCTGCGCGCGCTGGCCCCCGATCTCGTGCTCTCGTGTTATTACCGGCGGATGCTGCCGCCAGCCGTACTCGCGATCCCGCGGTTAGGCGCGTACAACGTGCACGGCTCGCTGCTCCCGCGGTACCGCGGGCGCGCGCCCGTGAACTGGGCCGTGCTGCACGGCGAAACGGAAGCGGGCGCCACCTTGCACGTCATGACGCCGCGCGCAGATGCCGGGGACATCGTGGACCAGGACGCGGTGGGCATCGGCCCCGACGACACCGCCGCGGACGTGCAGGCGCGGGTCCGCGACGCCGCGGTGCGCGTGCTGGATCGGCAGCTCGACGCGCTGCTCGAAGGGCGCGCCCCGCGCGTGCCCCAGGACCCATCGCGCGCCACCACATTCGGCCGCCGGCGCCCGGAAGATGGAGCCTTCGAGTGGAGTCTTACAGCCGCCCAAATTCACAACCTCGTGCGCGCCGTATCGCACCCGTATCCCGGTGCCTTCACGATGTGGGACGGCCGCCCGCTCTATCTCTGGCGCACACGGAACGGCAACTGGAACGCCAACGGTGCCCAAACGGGCGAGATGCGCGTGATCGATGACCGGCTCTACGTGGCCTGCGGCGATGACCGATGGCTCGAAATCGTCCGTGGCCAGCTCGATGGCGATGCCGAACGCGACGGCGCGGAGCTGGCCCGCCATCTCGCACCGCCGCCCGCACACGCTTCCCCCGCGTCACCACACGACCCATGAAAGTTCTCATCCTCGGCGTCAACGGCTTCATCGGCAACGCGCTCACCGAGCGTGTCCTTACTACCACCGACTGGGAGGTGTACGGCCTCGACATGTCTGTCGAGAAAATCGAGCCCTTCCTCGGCAACTCGCGCTTTCGGTTTCTCGAGGGCGACATTTCCATCAACCGGGAATGGATCGAGTACCACGTCAAAAAGTGTGATGTGGTGCTGCCGCTGGTGGCCATCGCGACGCCGGCCACCTACGTGCGCGATCCGCTGTCCGTGTTTCAGCTCGACTTCGAGGAGAATCTGCGCATTGTGAAGCAGTGCGCGCGCTACAAGAAGCGCGTGGTCTTCCCGTCGACATCTGAAGTGTATGGGATGTGTCCCGACCCCGAATTCGACGAGTGGACCTCGCCGCTGGTGTACGGTCCCATCCACAAGCAGCGATGGATCTACTCGACCAGCAAACAATTGCTGGACCGCGTGATTTTTGCGTACGGCCAGCAAGAAGGCTTGCGCTTCACGCTCTTCCGGCCGTTCAACTGGATCGGGCCCCACCTCGACAACATCGATTCGCCCAAAGAGGGCTCGTCGCGCGTGCTCACACAGTTCCTTCACAATATTCTGTATGGTGAGCCGATCAAGCTCGTGGATGGCGGCCGCCAGCGCCGCTCGTTCACGCACATTCGCGATGGAATCGATTGTCTGATGCGCATCCTGTCCAACGAGGGCGGCGTCGCTGACGGAGAGATCTTCAACATCGGCAACCCCGCCAACGACGTGTCGATCCGTGAGCTCGCCCAACGGCTGCTGACCGAAGTTTCGACGTATGCAGGATACGAAGACGCGGCCGCCCATACGCCGATCGTCGAGGTGCCATCGGAGGCGTATTACGGGGATGGCTACCAGGACATCATGACCCGCGTGCCATCCATCCGACGGGCGCACGACAAACTCGGGTGGGCGCCGCGCATCGGATTCGATGAGGCCATCCGGTTGACCCTCGACTTCTATCTCGCCGGACGCAGGCGGCCGCTGGCGCCGTGACCGGGGAGGTGCTCGCCCGGCGCGTCGCCCTCAAGGTCGACTGCGACACCTTCCAGGGTACGAAGGCCGGGTTGCCTAACCTGTTGCGTCTCTTCGACCGGTTCGGCATTCGTGCGACCTTCTTCTTCACCCTGGGCCCGGATCGCTCGGGCCGGGCCATCGCGCGCGTGTTCACGCGCAAGGGGTTCCTGAGAAAGATGCTGCGGTCGCGCGCGCTCTCGATGTACGGGCCGCGCACCATGCTCTACGGCACCCTGCTTCCGGCCCCCATGATCGGCCGGCGATTGAGCGCGCTCATCCGCTCGGTGGGGGACGCCGGACACGAAGTGGGCGTGCACGGTTGGGATCACGTACGCTGGCACGACCGGCTCGGACGCCTAACGGATGAGGAGATCGCCGACGACTACGGGATGGCGCACCGGGTGTTCGAGCAGATCTTCGGGCGCCGCGCGCGCGCGTCCGCGGCACCCGGCTGGCACGCCACAGCGGCGTCGCTCGTGGTGCAGGATCGGTATGGGCTGCTCTACGCATCGAACACCCGCGGCGGGGCGCCTTTCTTCCCCGAGGCCGCCGGGCGACGCTACCTCACTCTCGAAGTGCCCACGACACTTCCGACGTGGGACGAAACGTTCCGGTCGGCGGAATTCGCCGATGATGCCGCGCTGATCGCCTACTATCGCCAGGCCGTCCATGGCACCGAGGTCCACTCCATTCATACCGAAGTTGAAGCCACTGCCCTCCTTGCGTTGTTCGAGCGCCAACTCGAAGCGTGGCGCGCCGATGGAGTAGGATTCGTCGCGCTCGAAGAGATCGCTCGCGAAACGCTGGCCACACCCGGTCGCATCCCGGCTCGCGCCATCGTGCGTACCACCCTGCCGGGCCGGGCCGGCGAGGTTACCGCGAGTCGGCCGGCATAGGTTCGTGCCCGACAGGGGCGGAAGTTGGGCGGAATGTGAGAAACGTGTTATCTTCACGCCGGTACCCCCTGAGGAAGCACCGGCCTGGTGTCTGCGTCTATCGAGCAGCTCCGCTCGGTTATTAGCGAGCGCTACGTTATAGAGCGCGAGATCGGGCACGGCGGCATGGCCACCGTGTACCTGGCTCGCGATGTTCAGCACGACTGCCAGGTCGCGATCAAGGTGCTCAACACCGACGTGTCCGTCGTGCTGGGCGCCGAGCGGTTCAAGCGCGAGATCCAGGTCACCACCCTCCTCAGCCACCCGAACATCCTCCCGATCTACGATTCGGGACTGGCGGGGAATTCCCTCTACTACGTGATGCCGTACGTGGAGGGCGAATCCTTGCGGGCGCGCCTCGACCGCGAGCGGGTTCTGCCCATCACCGACGCCATCCGGATTACCTGCGAGATCGCCGCTGCGCTCGAGCAGGCCCACGAGCACGGGATCATCCACCGCGACATCAAGCCGGAGAACATCCTCCTCGACGACGATCAGGCGATGCTCGCCGACTTCGGCATCGCGCATGCGATGACCGCCGCCGGCGAGCAGCGGCTCACGCAAACGGGCATTTCGTTAGGCACACCGACCTACATGAGCCCCGAGCAGGCCACGGCCGAGCGCACCATCGATGGCCGAAGCGACGTGTACAGCCTCGCCTGCGTCACGTACGAGATGCTCGGCGGGCAGCCGCCGTTCACCGGCCCGACGGCGCAGGCGATCATTGCCCGCCACACGCTCGAGAACGTGCCGTCGCTCACGATCATCCGCAACACGGTGCCGCCCGAGATCGAAGCGATTCTGATCAAGGCACTCGCCAAGGTGCCCGCCGATCGCTATGCGACCGCGCGAGAGTTCGCCGAAGCGCTGCGGCACCCGGAAACGCAGACCTTTCTCGTGCCAACGCCGCTCAGGCGGGCGGGTTCACGCCGCGTTCCGCTCTGGCAGAAGGTTACCCTGGGCGCGGTGGCCGTGGGTGCGATTAGCGGTGGCGGGTACGCCGCCTGGCATAGCCGCCACGGCATCTCGTCGTCCGCCGGCGCTCTGGCCGGCCCGGACCCGAGCCGCATTGCCGTGTTGTACTTCGCCGATGAGAGCGACGGAAAGAAGCTCGGCTATCTCGCCACCGGCCTGACCGAAGCGTTGATCGACCGGCTGTCGGCCATTCCGCAACTGCAGGTCTCGACAAAGAACGCGTCGGCGGTATTCGCGAACAAGAACGTGCCGCGAGACAGCATCGCGCGCGCCCTCAATGTGGGAACGCTCGTCGACGGGAGCATCGAGCAGCGGGGCGACAAGATCAGCGTCACGGTGAAGCTCGACGACGCCAGCGGCAGCGACTTTCGACGCGCGACGTTCGACGTGCCGGTCGCGGCACCGCTCGCGCTCGAGGACACGCTCGCCACTCGCGTGGCGACCTTCCTGCGCGAACGTCTCGGCCAGGAAGTCAATCTGCGTGAGGAGCGCGCGGGCACGACTAACCCTACCGCGTGGACGATGCTCCAACGGGCCAAGCTCATGACCCGCGTGGGGGACAGCGCGCGAGTGGCGAACGACACCGCAAACATGCTGCGCAACTTTGCCAGAGCGGATTCGACGCTCGCTGCGGCCGAGCCGCTCGATCCCAACTGGGTCGCGATTCCGATCCTTCGGGGCACGATCGACTACCTCACGTCCCGTTTCTATTCCGGCGATCAGCTGCGCGCCAACGATTGGGACGACAAGGGCCTGGTGCACGCCAAGCGGGCCCTGGAGATTGCCCCGCGCAGCGCGGATGCCTTCCAGTTGCGGGGCAGCCTCCGCTACTGGCGATGGCTGATGGCCACGGAGCCCGATCCGGTGAAGGCCCAAGCGCTGCTCGATTCAGCCCGGAAAGACCTCGAGACGTCCACGCAGATTTCGCCTAACCAGCCGGAAGCGTGGTCGGTGCTCAGCCACCTGTACTATCAGTACAATGACGTCGTGAGCGCGAAGCTCGCCGCCCGCCGCGCATACGACGAGGACGCGTACCTCAGCGACGCCGATCTCGTCGTGTGGCGCCTGTTCACGACGTCCTATGATCTCGAGCAATTCCCCGATGCGATTCACTGGTGCGATGTGGGCGCCGGCCGCTTCCCGGCCAACCCGCGCTTTGTGGAGTGCAAGCTGTGGCTGATGGGAACCACCGCGGTGACACCCAACGTGCCGCACGCCTGGGCGATGGCCGATTCCCTGGTGAAACTCTCGGCGGCCCCCGACCAACCCTACGCGCGGCTCAGTGGCACGGCAATGGTGGCGGGTGCGATCGCGAGAGCCGGCCTCAAGGACAGCGCCGCGCACGTGCTCAACCGGTTGGATGATCGAGCCGATGTGGACCCGACCAAGGACGTCACGCAGACCATGGCCATGGTGTGGAACGCGATGGGCAACACGGACAAGGCGATCCAGGCGCTCGCGCTCTACCTGAGCGCGAATCCGGCGCGCGCCGTCGGATTCGATGACGAACACAGCTGGCAGTGGCGCAACATACACGACGATCCCCGCTTTCAAGCGTTGGTGGTGAAGCCCAAGAAGTAATGCGGTTAGGCAACGAGTGCCGACGCCGCCTCTACCCTGTACCAGGTACAACTCATGCGACGTCGCATCCCGATTCTCCTGTGTATTCCCGCACTCTGGTGGCTGGCCGCGTGCTCGAACGATGCAGCCCCGCTGCCCAGCGCGCCGAGCGTCCCCACCATCCCGCTGGACGCGAACAGGGTCATCCCGCCGGGCTGCCAGACCATCACCGCTCAGCAGATCGCGAGTCTCTTCGCGCCCAAATATCGCGCGGTCGCCACGGTTGGGTACGTGGTCGTGCTGCTGGATGTCGCCACGGGACGCAAGACGCCCGCGATCAATGATATGTACAAGTTGTGGGACTTCACGCTCAAGACGTACTACGCGGGCAAAATGCTCGGCGGCCAATCGACCGACACGCAGAACGCCACGCTCGCGTTCGGACAGGCGCTGTACTGCCTGGTCGGACTCGACGGCTCGACCCTCACGCTCAACACCACGCCGCTCGATCCGGACAACGTGGTGCAGGTGGTATTCCCCTCATCCTCCGACCAGACCGTGGTCACCGGCAGCCAGGAGGGCGGCCTGATGATTCCGGGAGGTACACTGTCGCAGCCCGTGACCATTTCAGTCCAGCTGCTCAGCGGCACGTTCACATTTCCCGCTGGTCCGCTCAATACCAAGCTCGATCAATACGGACCGTTCTTTGAGTTCAAGGTGGTGCCGGCGCAGACGTTCACCACACCGGTCCTGGCCGCGGCGTGCATCTCGGCGCCCAACGGCGGGACGCCACCGCCGAGCGTGGATATCGCGCACAACGTCGGGACAGGAATCGAGATTCTTCCGACGGTGCCCGTGAACTTCCTCAATTGCCTCGGTGGCGGGTTTGCTCCGAAGCGCAGCGTGTTCCAGCTGGTGCAGGACAAGCACTATGGGAAGGCACTCAAACAGCTGGGCTCGTTCGCCATGGACCTGGTCTCCCCCAGGCCGTTGTACGCCTCGGCTGGCGGGATCGGTGGCAAGACCAAGTCGTTCAGCCCGTTCGGCGGTGTCGACACGGCCGTCGTCATGCAGTTGCCGGCGACCTTCCCCGTGCAGCCACAGACTGCGGCAGCCGGATCCGATGTCGCGTCCCCGCCGTCCGTGCTCGTGCAGACTGCGAATGGCCACACGCCGCTCGGCGGCGCCTCGGTCACGTTCGCGATTACCGCGGGTGGCGGCAGCCTTGGTCCCGCGTCGAGCGCCACAGCCGTCACGTCGACCATGGTGACGACCGACAACACCACCGGTCTGGCCACGGTGCCTAACTGGACGTTGGGCGTCGGGCAGACCAATACGGCCACGGCCAACGCGAGCATCACGCTGCCCACGAACATTTCGGGACTGCCCACCACCGGCGCCGGAATCAGCCTGTCAGGGAATCCGGTGACGTTCACGGCGACGAGTACGGATCTCATTCCGTACGGGGCCCCCAACTACGTATTCATGTCCGGGGCCGCTGGCATCGCGCCGGGATTCGAGCAGCCGGGCTACGCTACCACCGACGGTTGGCAAACCGGACCCGCGGCGTTTGGGAGCGCCAACGTTGGCGCGTCGTGCCCGTCGCTCGTCACAACGGTCGGGACCACGTGGCTCAACATTCCAGCGCCCACCGACATGTTGTTGCGAAAAGCGTTCACGCTGCCCGCGTGGTGGAGCACGGGGCTCACCGTTGGCATCGCGATCGACAACGACTTCCAGCTTTTCGTGGACGGGGCGAACGTGACACCCACCACGTCGCCGGCGTACGATCCAACCAGCGGCTTCGTGAAACACGAGGGTTGCGCGACGCAGGACAGCTTCCTCGTTCCCGTCACGGTAGCGGGCGGATCGCACCTGCTGGCGATTCGTGCGCGCGACCGGGGCGTAGCGGCCTACGTCGACGCGCGGCTCAGCGTAACGCATTGAGTTAGGCGCCCAGTTGCCAGTGCCATGCGACCCGGCGGAGAACACTCCGCCGGGTCGCATGGCACTGGTGATTGGATGCGGATCACAACCGATCGGGCCGGCTGCACCCGAGTGCGATCTACGCTTTCAACTCGCCCCGGAACACCGATCGAGGAGGCCGTGCGCCGCTTGTTGCACGGCCGGAGTGGCTTTCGTGCCGTCCTCCACCCACCCGGTGCGCGTGAACCGGCGGATCACGGTCTCGGCGCGCACCTGTATTGTCGTCGCACCGTTGCCGTCGCGTTGCGTCTGGACCAACAGCTTGTCGACCTCTTGCTGCTCTCCAGGGAGCGCGATCGAGACGTCGCGATTGATGCGCTGCGCATCGATCGATCCGTTGTCCTGATTGAACGTCCGCGGCGCGTAGCCCAGCTCCTTGAGCTGGACCATCGCGCATTGATACGCATCGTCGCGCGACCGCGCGCTCCGGCCGCTGATGGTCGGCCAGTACGTCGCGCACCCCGCCATCAACATCGCCGCCGCAGCCACGCCGAACCGTGGCCGGATGCCGGCTCTTCCACTCCCTAGACGTTGCGTCACGCGCTTCCTCCCCCCCCGGTGGATCGCTGCCTTGCCGTGGGCAGACACTCGTTGAGGTCCTTCGGCGCGTTCGGCTTGACGCGCACGCTCTTGGCGGGAATTCCCACGTTCACATGATGCGGCCGCACATCCTTGGTCGCCACTGCCACGGCACCGACCATCGCGTCGCAGCCCACGTGGACCCCCGCCAGCACCGTAGCATGATACGTGATGCGCACGCCGTCGTCGATCCGCGTCATGGCGTTGGTCACGTCGCGCTGCTCGACGATGCTGTGCGTGTGGCTGTAGATGTTCGCATAGTCGGAAATCGACACCTTGTTGCCGATCACGATCCCGCCGCGGTCATCGAGCAACACGTGCCGGTGGATCACGACGTCGTCGCCGACGTCCAAGTTGTACCCGAAGCTGAACTCCACGTGTTGGAACGCCTTGAAGTTCGCCCCGCACCGCTTGAAGATGAGCGGCGCCAACATCCGCCGCAGGCGCACGCCGACGTCCACGTTCTGGCCGCCCAGCGGGGTGCGGTCGAAGCTATACCAGAGCCAGAGCAACGGCTTCACGCGCTGGTATCGCGTGTCGTCGCAGTCGCCGTAATACTCGGACTCGAGGGTCACGTTGCGCGGATCGAGCGCCAACAGCGCCGCTCTCGTACCGAGCGGTAGATTCGCATCGTTTACCGCCGTTTCCCAGTTGGCGGCGAATCCTGGATAACAGATCTCACACAGCGCGCGACGACACAGCACGTTGCGATCAGCGTTGCCATCGGCGAGCTCGTGCCCGAGCTGCTCGAGCCACGCGTCGAGCGTGAGCGCCCCGGGCGCGGACGTGATAGTGCGAAGGGGAAGGAGAGCCATCGGAGTGCGGGCGATGGGGGTACCTGGTTGGGCCTCAGATCCGTGATGCAATGACGTTACCCGCGTAACTTACCCCCCTGGCCGGCTGAATGAACGCACCGTCGCGCGGCGCGGGTTTCTTTAGCCGTCACGCCTGCCTCCAAGATGGTGCGGCCACGAGCTCCTCAATGGCCTCGGCCAAGTCGTCACGGCCCGTGCCCGTGACCGCGCTGAACGGAATCACCTGATCCGCCTCGAGGCCCAGCGCCGCCGTGATCGCGTTGGCACGTTCTGCCGCGCCGCTTCCCGACAACTTGTCGATCTTGGTCAGCACAATAATCGCCGGCACGCCCAGGTCGGCGAGAAACTCGAGCATCTGGCGGTCGTCGGCCGTGGGCTCGTGCCGCGCATCCAGGAGCTGTACGATGCCGCGCAGCTGCGGGCTCGTCGCCAGATACGACTCGATCAACGGGCGCCACTGGCCACGCGCTTCGCGCGACACGCGCGCATAGCCGTAGCCTGGCAAGTCCACCAGCACCAGCGCCTCGTTCACCAGATAGAAGTTGATCTCCCGCGTTTTACCGGGCGTCTGGCTCACTCGAGCGAGCGACTTCCGATGCACGAGCGTGTTCAACAGCGATGACTTTCCAGAATTCGAGCGGCCGCTGAACGCGATCTCCGGAAGGTCAGTCGGTGGCCGCCAGCCTCCGACGGCAGCCAATCCCCCCATGAACGCCAAGCTCCGAATGACCAACGGCGGTGTGGGGCGTGCCACCGAAGCCGGTGCCACCGGCTCTTCGCCATCATGGTTCTCATGGTTACGGGCCACGGGCTGCTTAGTGCGCGACATCGGGCGACGTCATGGTCGCGCGCTGATCGATTCGCCGCTCCGGGCGCAGCGCGAGCGAGAGTACCTGATCCATCGAGGCGACGGGATGGAGCTCCAGTCCCTCGAGGATGTCGGCGGAAATCTCCTCCAGCTCCCGCGCGTTTGCCGCCGGAATGATGACGCGCGAAATCCCCCCGCGCCGGGCAGCGACGAGCTTCTCCTTGAGTCCGCCGATGGGCAACACGCGTCCGCGCAGTGTGACTTCACCCGTCATCGCCGTGTCCCCGCGTACCGCCGCGCCGGTGAGCGCGCTCACGAGCGCCGCGGCAATGGCGATGCCGGCCGACGGGCCGTCCTTGGGTGTCGCGCCGGCGGGAATGTGGACGTGAATGTCGCGCGCGCGCGCGAAGTCCGGATCGACGCCTAACATGCTGGCGCGCGAGCGCGCGTAGCTGAGCGCCGCGCCAGCCGATTCCTTCAGCACGTCGCCTAACGTACCGGTGAGCTGCAACCGGCCGCGGCCCCGTACGACGGCGACCTCGATCTCCAGGAGCTCGCCCCCCACGGACGTGAATGCCAGCCCGGTCGCCACGCCGACGCGGTCCTCGAGCAGGGTCGCGTCCTCATCGTATTGGCGGACGCCAAGCAGCCCTTTGAGATCGTCTGTTCCGATGGCGATGGGGCCGGGCGATACGCCAGGCTCGGCGGCGATGCGGCGCGCCAACTTTCTCGCCACGCGTGCAATGCGGCGCTCCAACTCGCGCACGCCCGCTTCTCGCGTGTAGCCGCGCGCGATCTCGACTAACGCTTCGGGTGAAATCGTCACCAGGCCGGGATCGAGTCCGTGCGTGCGCAGCTGGCGCGGGACGAGATACTGCCGCGCAATCGCGTGCTTCTCGTGATCGACGTAGCCCGGCAGGCGGATGATTTCCATCCGATCGCGCAGCGGATCGGGCACCTGCGACAGCGAGTTCGCGGTCGTGATGAAGAGCACTTGCGACAGGTCGTATTCGACCTCCAGATAGTGATCGCTGAACGCCCGATTCTGTTCCGGGTCCAACACTTCGAGCAGCGCGGCCGCAGGATCACCGCGCCAGTCCTGTCCCATCTTGTCCACTTCGTCGAGCAGCACGACGGGGTTCACCACCTCGGCTCGGCGCATCGCCTGGATCACACGGCCGGGCAGGGCGCCAATGTACGTGCGCCGATGTCCGCGAATCTCGGCCTCGTCACGCACACCGCCGAGCGACATGCGGGCAAATCGCCGGCCGAGCGCGCGAGCGATGGACCGTCCGAGTGAGGTCTTCCCCACGCCGGGTGGACCGACTAAGCAGAGAATCGGCCCTTCCAATTTGCCCACGAGGGCGAGCACGGCGATGTAGTCGAGAATCCTGTCTTTGACGTCGTGCAACCCGAAATGGTCCTCGTCCAACACCGCCTGGGCGCGAGCGACATCGAGCATGTCGTCGGTGCGCTCGGTCCACGGGAGTCCGAGCAGCCAGTCGAGATAGTTGCGTCCTACCGTAGACTCGGGAGACAGCGGCGGCGTGCGTCGAAGCTTGCGCAACTCGCGGTCCGCGCGCTCGCGGGCTTGCTGCGGCAATCCTTTGGCGGCGATAGTCGCCTCGAGTTCTTCGAAATCGTCGGAGTCTTCCTGTCCTAGCTCGCGGTGAATCGCTTTGAGCTGCTCCTGCAGGTAGAACTCGCGCTGGTTTTGGAACAGCGACCCACGCACGTCGTTTTCGATCTTCCGCTCGAGCCGCAGGATCTCGATTTCCGAGGTGAGCATGGCGACCAGACGCTCGATGAGTGCGGGGCACGACTCCGACTCCAGCAGCTGTTGGCGGAGCGAATGTCGCACCTGCAGGTGCGCCGCCGTGGCGAACGCGAGCCGGTCGCGCGACTCACTCCCCTGAACCAGGGCGACGACCTCGGGCGGCAGTCGGCGGTGGAGGCCCACGTACTCCTCGAACAGCGAGGTCACGCGGCGGGCCATCGCGTCGGCTTCGGCGTCGTCGGCGCGCCATTCTACGAACGGCGCCGGCACGATCGTCGCGCGGAGCAGCGCGTCCGTTGGCGCGTATCGCGTCACGCGCGCCCGCGCCACCCCTTCCAGCAGGACCTTGGTCGTCCCGTTAGGCAAGCGCGAAATCTGCAGTACGCGCCCGATTACGCCGACGCGGTACAACTGGCTCGCCGCCGGCTCCTGGATCTCGCCGTTGCGCTGCGCGACCAGAAATACCCACCGGTCCGCCGCCAACGCGCTCTCCACTGCCGCCAACGACGCCTGCCGCCCCACGAGCAGCGGGATGACCATGTAGGGGAAGAGCACCACGTCCCGCAACGGCAGCACCGGCAGCCGCTCGGGAACATCGTACGATTCGTCGCCTCGGAATATTGTGGGCATCTATGCAATAATATAGAGACCGGCCATTTGAGGCTCTGTAGTCGGTTCTGGGGTTGGGATTCGACCTGAAAGCAAGAGGGGCGCACGCAAGGCAGTGCTCGCGTGCGCCCCTCTTCTTTCGATGTTCTGTCCCGCTTTCTACGCTTCCTTC